>NZ_JBQFOW010000006.1:0-292902 GCF_056533855.1 Ruegeria sp. F11
GAGAGTGACTGGAGTTCAGACGTGTGCTCTTCCGATCTGGACGGCCGCCGCCGTCCGGGGGTTTTCGTTGTTATGCAGGGCGTTCATACAAACGTTGAAAAATTTGATATGCGCATTTCCTGGGGGATTGGCTAGAAACCCGGTACGCAATCGTGGACCAAAAGGTCGCTGGAAAAGCGTCGGGTGTCGAAATTCGACCGACCCAAACCCATATTGCCGTTTAGAACCGGCCCATCTGGTTAGGAGGAATCAAAGGCGATGCCTGACGTCACCATCGTATACTGGCGCGACATTCCCGCCCAAGTCATCGTCGGCAAAGGCCGCCGTGGCGCCAAGCGGCAGTTGGAGGAGCGGTTCGAGCAAGCCATCGACCGGGCTGCCATGAAGGTGAACGCCAAGGACAGCGATGCCTACCTTGCCGAATGGCGCAAAGCCGAACCTTTCGCAGTCGAAGGCGACCCGTCCGAGATTGCCGAGGCCGAGGCCGTGCGTCTGGAAACGGAATACGATCAGGACCGCATCAAGGCGCTGATCGCAAATGACGGTTGGGCATGAGCCCGAAATCTTTATGGGAGGCCGCGATGGCTTTGCTGAACTTCAAGAAACGTGATGTGGTCGAAAACGGCCCCGTGAATCCGACCGTCGAAGCCTTTTTGCAGGGCTATTCGATCGAGGTGATGCCACGCACCGCCGAAAAGGTCGAAGATTTCCGCGCGCTGCTGCCTGAAGGCACCCGCGTCTACATCGCCCATATCGAAGGCACGCCCATCGAGGATATGGTCAAAACCGCCAAGCGCGTCGCTGATGAAGGCTATCCGGTCATGCCGCATTTCCCGGCGCGCATCATTAAGGACGCCGCGGCGCTGGAGAACTGGATTTCCATGTATCAGGGCGAGGCGGGCGTTGAACAGGCGCTGCTGCTGGCTGGTGGTGTCGAGAAGCCGCATGGGGATTTCCACAGCTCGATGCAGTTGCTGGAGACCGGTCTGTTCGACAAGGCAGGCTTCAAGCGTCTGCACGTTGCGGGCCACCCCGAGGGCAACAAGGATATCGACCCGGACGGCTCGACCAAAAATGTCGACGACGCGCTGCGCTGGAAGCAGAAATTCTCGGAAACCACCGACGCCGAAATGGCGCTGGCCACTCAGTTCGCCTTTGACGCCAAGCCGATTATCGCCTGGGCCGACAGTCTTAAAGAGGCGGGCATCGACCTGCCGATCCACATAGGTATCGCGGGTCCGGCCAAGCTGCAGACTCTAATCAAATTCGCGATTGCCTGCGGCGTTGGACCCTCGCTGAAGGTTCTGCAAAAGCGCGCGATGGATGTCTCCAAGCTGTTGCTGCCCTACGAGCCCACGGATGTTCTGACCGAACTGGCCGAACACAAGGCGGCCAACCCGGATTTCAACATCACCAACGTGCATTTCTTCCCGCTCGGCGGGATCAAGACCAACGCCAACTGGGCGATCAATAACGGCGGCGCTTCGGCGAAGCCTGCAAACGCTTAAGGAACGGACATGACCCGTACAGTCGTAGAATCAAAAACAAAAACCGCCGTTCTGGGCTTCGACGAACCGTTCTGCGTGATCGGCGAGCGGATCAACCCCACGGGGCGCAAGAAACTGGCTGCTGAACTGGAGGCGGGCGATTTCTCGACCGTTGAAAAGGACGCGCTAGCGCAGGTTGCCGCAGGTGCCACAGTTCTGGATATCAATGCGGGCGTTGTCTACAACTCGAACCCCAACCCGAACGAGACCGAGCCACCGCTGATGACCAAGATCGTCGAGCTGGTGCAGGGTCTGGTCGATGTGCCGCTGTGCATCGACTCGTCGGTTCCGGGTGCGCTGGAAGCGGGTCTTGAAGCGGCTGAGGGGCGTCCGCTGTTGAACTCGGTCACTGGTGAAGAAGATCGTCTGGAACTGGTTCTGCCGCTGGTCAAGAAATACAACGTTCCCGTTGTTGCGATTTCGAACGACGATACCGGCATCTCGGAAGACCCCAATGTTCGCTTCGATGTGGCCAAAAAGATCGTCGAGCGCGCCGCCGATTTCGGCATCCCGGCTCATGACATCGTAGTTGACCCGCTGGTTATGCCCATCGGTGCGATGGCAACCGCTGGTCAGCAGGTGTTCGCCTTGGTCCGCCGCCTTCGCGAAGAGCTTGGCGTGAACACCACCTGCGGCGCGTCGAACGTGTCGTTCGGCTTGCCCAACCGTCACGGCATCAACAACGCCTTCCTGCCGATGGCGATGGGTGCTGGCATGACCTCGGCGATCATGAACCCGGTGGCTCTGCCAGTTGGTCCAAAGAAACTGGCAGAGAAGAAGGCCGAGGTTGAGGCCAAGGGCATCGTCCTGCCTGCGGATATGGATGACGAAACCTTCTGCCAACTGTTCGGTCTGGGCTCGACCCTGCCGCGAGCGGGCAAGGAAATGGAGGCCATCCGCGCTGCCAACCTGCTGACCAACAATGACCCGCACGGGAGCGAGTGGATTCGGTTCAACAAACCGCCCGCCGAGGCCGGTGCCGAAACTGAAGGCCGTGGTCGCCGCGGTGGTGGACGCCGCCGCCGCGCGTAACCCACGCCGAATACAGCGCAAAGGCCGGGCATGTGCCCGGCCTTTTTCGTTTGACCCTGATCAAAGTCTTGTCTGCGAAACCCGGCACAATAAGCTGACCCCGGTTGCAAGGATCAGGAGAGGTCATGGCCAAGCACATCCCCCCGAAACTGTCCGATGCGGACCTGACCAAGCGATTGAAAAAGGACGAGTATTTCGAACAGCTTGTGGACTTGCAGGCCAAGCTGTCTATCATCCAGCAGGCATTTCTGTTCCATGGCCTGAAAGGCGTGCTCGTGTTTGAGGGCTGGGATGCGGCGGGCAAAGGGGGGACCATTCGGCGGATCAGTCAGGCCCTGGACCCGCGCAGTTTCAAGGTTTGGCCTATCGGAGCGCCTCGGAACTACTACCTCAACCGGCACTACCTGTTGCGATTCTGGGAACGTCTGCCCCCGGCGGGCGCGATCTCGGCCTTTGATCGCAGTTGGTATGGCCGCGTGTTGGTCGAGCGGATCGAGAAATTCACACCGGAAGAACGCTGGCGCGCCGGTTACCGTGAAATCAACGATTTCGAACGCATGCTGGTCGATGACGGAACGCGGATCGTGAAGCTGTTCTTTCACATCTCGCCCGAGGAACAGATGCAGCGTTTCACCGAACGGCTGAAAAACCCTCTCAAACGCTGGAAACTCACCTACGAAGATTTCCGTAACCGCGAGAAATGGGACGAGACGACGGTGGCGGTGGACGAGATGTTGGCCCGGACCTCAACCGAGATTGCGCCCTGGCATGTGGTCCCTGCGAACAACAAGAAATACGCCAGAATCAACGCGATGAATGCGATTGTTAAAGCATTCTCAAAGGATGTGGACCTGAGCCCTCAGCATCTGGATCGGCAAACTTTGGAAGCTGCGGGTGAGGCTTTGGACGTTGACCAATCCCTGATCGATAGCCTGCGTGCGCGGACCGAGTGACGATTTTCGACGAACCCGCTTGATCCCGGATCGGAACCGGTGCTATCCAGTCCCGCGCGGCGGGTATGATGTAATGGTAGCCTGTCAGCTTCCCAAGCTGAACGCGCGGGTTCGATTCCCGCTACCCGCTCCAAAATTCTGCAATATCAGTTCTTTGGCCCAAACCATCGGGCCAACAGGTTCGCCGCGATGGGTGCGCCGATGATGACCAGCACGATGCGTGTCAGGTGGTGGGTGACCACAAAGCCCAGATCGGCCCCAGTTACGATGGCCAATACCGTCATCTCGGCCTGTCCACCCGGTGCATAGGCAAGGAATGCGTCCAGCGGACGCCCAAGGCCCAGCATTGTGACAACGGCGGTGAAGCTGGCCGCAAGAATGGCGAGAAGGCCGACATAGGCCACGCCCGCCGCCACAACACGCCTGAGTTCTCGCAAGGTGACGCCGACGAATTGCACTCCGATGGCACAGCCAATGAAAAATTGCGCCACCAGAATAGCCTCACGCGGGGGGCGGGTGTGGATGAAATCCCCCAGCGACAGCGCGGCGGTCAGGATCATCGGGCCGAGGATCGACGCGCCGAACAGGCCAATTCGTTCTCCGCCCTTCCAGCCGATCACGGCTGCGAGGACCATCAACAGCAACTCGTGAATGGGAAGCTGGCTTGCGGGCTTGCCGATGGGGTTCGTCAGTTCCGCGTCGTAAAACACCATCAGGAATATCGGGGCGAGGGTCACGATGATCAGGACGCGGGTGCCGTGGATCAGGGACAGGGTGCGGGGGTTGGCTCCGGCCTCGGTGCCGAAAATGATCATGTCCTGCAGCCCGCCGGGCATGGCCGCATAAAAGGCCGTGATGTTGTCGTATCCCCAAACCTTGCGAAAGAAAGGGACCCCGACCAGCGCGATCAACAGGATGAACAGAGGCACCAGCATGATCGAAGCGGCCATTTTGGGAAGTTCCACAAACAGGCTGGGGGTGATGGATGCGCCGACGGCGACGCCCAATATGGTGCGGGCAGCGATGGAGATTTGGCCGAAGCCTTTCAAAGGTGCCTGCGCCAGCGCGGCGATCAGGCAGGCGGACATCGGTCCGAACAGGAAAGGCAGGGGCAGGCCGAGAAGCCAAAATGCAGCCGTTCCCACGGTCGCGACGGCAAAGGTCAGGCCCCGTTGCTGAAGAAGAGAAAGTTCTGCGGGTTGTGTCGGCAAGATGGTTGTTCCCATCGCGTTGACTTCAAAAGTATCCGAATGTATCCAAAAGAACGCAATAAGGACTCATGCAAGAAATGACAAGTCAGGAAGACGCGATTCAACCGGGGCCGCAGGGCAATTCCACCTATCGGCAGTTGCTCGAAGAAATTCGCGACGGTTCGCTTGCGCCGGGTGACCGGCTGCGGGAAATCGAGTTGTCGGATCGGCTGGGCGTCAGCCGGACGCCGGTACGCGAGGCTATTCGGCAGTTGGAAGCAGATGGGCTGGTGTCGCATATCCCAAGGCTCGGCGCGACGGTGCGCAGCCTTGATTATGCCGAGGTTATGGAATTGTACGAAATGCGCGCAGTGCTTGAAGGCACGGCAGCCCGGCTCGCCACGCGCGCGGCGTCGGATGTTGAGTTGGACGAGCTTGAGGTGCTGAACAGCCAGTTGGCTGATGCGGGAACCGGGCCCGAGGCGGTTCGGCTCAACCGGATATTCCATGCGACTCTGCTGGATGCGGCCAAGAACCGTTTTTTGACGAAATCCATGTTGTCGTTGCAGAAAGCACTGCTGATTTTGGGTCCGTCCCAGTTATTGGATACAGACCGCGCGGGTGAGGCCGTTGCCGAACACACACGCATCATGGATGCCCTGAAAGCCCGCGATGGTGCCGCTGCCGAAACAGAAATGCGGGCCCATGTCCGGGCCGCGCAGCGTATGCGTATCCGGTCATTGCAGGATCGGGATCGGGCAGGCGATCCGGCCTGATGGGTGCCATCAGCCATTTGATGGCGTAGGGATTCAGCCGCGACGCCGACGTCGGCGACCGGTGCCAGTCTCGGCGTCCCCTCCGGTGTTGAAGCTGGGATTCGGCAGGGTGACGACCTGCGCCAATTCCGGGAACGGGTCCGTTTTGTGCGGGATGGCGTTGGCGGCGACGAAATGGTCCTGAAACTTCGGCTCGATGGCGGTTTCGACCTTGGTAATCTCGCGCACAACGCGTTCAATCTCGGCGCGGGCCGAGATGTTGCAGAGCGCGATCCGCGCTCCGGTTCCGGCGGCGTTGCCCGCGCTTGAGACCTTGTCGAGCGGCGCGTCGGGGATCATGCCCAGAACCATCGCGTGTTTGGTCGAAATATGCGCGCCGAACGCCCCGGCCAACACCACGCGGTCGACCTTGTCGACCTCCATCTCATCCATCAGCAGGCGGGCACCGGCGTAGAGCGCGGATTTCGCCAGTTGGATGGCGCGGATATCGCCTTGGGTGACGGTGATGCGAGGGCCGCCCTCGGCGCTGGCGTCGTGGATCAGATAGGCATGTGTGCGGCCTTCGGGCACGCAGCGGGGGGTGCCGGTTTGCTCGGCGGACCCGATCAACCCGCTTTCGTCCAACAGTCCCGCGATGCGCATTTCCGCCACGGCCTCGATAATGCCCGAGCCGCAGATGCCGGTGATGCCGGTGGTGGCGATGTCCTTGTCGAAGCCGTCCTCGTCCGACCATTTCTCGGACCCGATGACGCGGAAGCGGGGTTCTTTGGTCACAGGGTCGATTTCGATCCGCTCGATGGCCCCGGGTGCGGCGCGTTGGCCGGAACTGATCTGCGCGCCCTCGAAGGCGGGACCGGTGGGTGACGAGCAGGCCAGAACACGGGTCAAATTGCCCAGTAGGATTTCGGCGTTGGTGCCCACATCGACGATCAGCACAAGGTCTTCGGATTTGCCGGGTTCTTCGGACAGCGCCACTGCCGCACAATCCGCGCCCACATGGCCCGCGATGCAGGGCAGGATATAGACCTGCGCGCGCGCGTTCATGTTGGTCAGGTCCATCTCGCGCGCGGGCAGGGATACTGCTTCGGACGTCGCCAGCGCAAAGGGTGCCTGACCCAGCTCGACCGGATCGAGGCCCAGTAGAAGGTGGTGCATGACAGGGTTGCAGACAAACACCGTCTCGACGATCAGCGCGGCGTCGATCCCGGCCTCGTCCGCGATGGAGGTTGTCAGGTCGTTGATCGCCTCGCGCACGGCCTTGGTCATTTCCTTGTCGCCGCCGGGGTTCATCATGGCATAGGAGACGCGGCTCATCAGGTCTTCGCCGAACCGGATTTGCGGGTTCATCAGTCCGGACGAGGCCTTGACCTCACCGGTTTCCAGATCGGTCAAGTGCGCCGCGATAGTGGTTGAACCGAGGTCGATGGCCAGCCCAAAAAGACCCTGTTCATGCAGGCCGGGCCAGATTTCCACGATGCGGGCCACGGTGTCTTTGTGGCCTTTGTGAACGGCGACGGTGACCTCCCATTTGCCTTTGCGCAGGGTGGGCTGCAGTTTCGACATCAGCGACAGATCGGCGGTCACGGCGTCGATGCTCCACTGTTGCTGCAGGGCACGTTCCAGACGCTCCAGATCGCCGGTGGGGGAGTGCATGTCAGGCTCTTCGACGACGACGAAGTACAGACGCGTTGCCGGGTCCATGGTGATCGCGCGCGCTGCGGCGGCCTTGCGGACGACCTGACGGTGGACCTGAGATTCAGGCGGCACGTCGATCACCACATCGCCCTGAACCGTGGCCTGACAGCCCAGGCGGCGGCCCGGTTTAAGGCCGCGCTTGTCGTCGTAGCGTTGTTCGACCGCGTTCCACTCGCTCAGCGCGCCGTCAGAGACGGTGACGCCGTGTTTGGGAAACTCACCAAAGCTGGGCGTGATCTGACATTTCGAGCAAATTCCGCGCCCGCCACAGACCGAATCCAGATCAACCCCCAATTGCCGTGCCGCCGTCAAAATCGGCGTGCCAACGGGGAAATGCCCGCGTTTGCCCGAGGGGGTAAAGACGACAAGAGGGTCGGTGGTCATGATCGGCCTGCCTTTGTATTCGCGCGTATACCGCGCAAGATATGGTTTTGCGCGCAAAGGGAAAGGGCAATCAGCGGCACGTTTTTGGCCGGTTGCGTCGTTTTGTGGCGCGGCATCGGCCCGCACGGGTCAACAACTTGGGGATGGGGGCTTTTCCTTGGGTCAAAACCATGCAATAGGGTCACCGCCAAACGGGCTTTTGCATGGGGTTAGCAGATGCAGATTCGTGAGGCACTCACCTTTGACGACGTTCTACTGGTTCCGGGCGCATCTTCTGTGCTTCCGGCAACGGCGGATACGACCACGCGCGTGACGCGTGAGATCACCATGAACATCCCGCTGCTCAGCTCGGCCATGGACACTGTGACCGAGGCGCGCATGGCCATCGCAATGGCGCAGGCCGGGGGCATCGGCGTTGTTCACAAGAACCTTTCGGTCGAGGAGCAAGCCCGCGAAGTGCGGCGGGTCAAGCGGTTCGAATCGGGTATCGTCTATAACCCGGTGACATTGCGCGCGGATCAGACGCTGGCGGATGCGCAGGCGTTGGTTGAGCGGTACAACTTCACCGGTTTCCCGGTTGTCGATGGCGAAGGGCGCGTTGTTGGCATTGTCACGAACCGCGACATGCGCTTTGCCACCTCGGACGATACGCCGATCAAGGCGATGATGACCTCGGACAATTTGGCGATGCTGCAAGAGCCTGCCGATCTGGAAGAGGCCAAGAGCCTGATGCGCGCCCGTCGTATTGAAAAGCTGCTGGTCGTCGATGGTGATGGCAAGCTGACCGGTCTGCTGACCCTGAAAGACACCGAACAGGCGGTGCTGAACCCGACCGCCTGCAAGGACCGTCTGGGCCGCCTGCGCGTGGCCGCTGCGACCTCGGTCGGCGATGCGGGGTTCGAGCGGTCCGAGCAACTGGTGGATTCCGGTGTCGATATCATTGTGGTCGATACTGCCCACGGGCATTCGCAAGGTGTTCTGGACGCGGTGAAGCGGGTGAAGACGCTGTCGAATGAGGTGCAGATCATCGCGGGTAACGTGGCTACTGGCGAGGCGACCAAGGCGCTGATCGACGCGGGCGCGGATGCGATCAAGGTGGGGATCGGGCCGGGCTCGATTTGCACCACGCGGATGGTGGCGGGGGTCGGGGTGCCTCAGCTGACGGCAATCATGGATTGCGCGGCCGCCGCTCAGGACGTTCCGGTGATTGCCGATGGCGGCATCAAGTTCTCGGGCGATTTCGCCAAGGCCATCGCGGCGGGGGCGTCCTGCGCTATGGTCGGTTCGATGATCGCAGGCACGGATGAAAGCCCGGGCGAGGTAATCCTTTATCAGGGCCGTTCGTTCAAATCCTATCGCGGCATGGGCAGCCTGGGTGCGATGGCACGTGGCTCGGCGGATCGGTATTTCCAGAAAGATGCGGCCAGCGACAAGCTGGTGCCCGAGGGGATCGAGGGGCAGGTGCCCTACAAGGGTTCCGCCAGCGCCGTAGTGCATCAGTTGGTTGGCGGCCTGCGCGCGGCGATGGGGTATACCGGCTGTGCGACGGTTGATGAGATGCGCCGGAACTGCAATTTCGTCAAAATCACCGGCGCGGGCCTGAAGGAAAGCCACGTGCATGACGTTCAGATCACTCGCGAAAGCCCGAACTATCGGGTGATGTGAGGTCAACCCTCACGGACGGACGAGACAAGAGATGACCCCTGCGGCGCGCGTTCAGGCCTCGATTGAAATCCTTGACCAGATTTTGGCCGGTCAACCGGCTGAAAAGGCGCTGACAGGCTGGGCAAGGCGCAGCCGTTTTGCCGGGTCCAAGGACCGGGCGGCGGTGCGGGATCATGTGTTTGACTCGCTGCGCTGCAAGCGGTCCTTTGCTGCGTTGGGCGGCGCAGAAACCGGGCGTGGCCTGATGATTGGCGCTGTGCGGGCGGTTGGGGGAGACCTCGACGCCTTGTTTTCTGGTGAACGGCATGCACCCGAGCAGATCGAGGCGGCAGAGCAAAGCCGGGATTTCGCGTCAGACGCGGAGCATTACGACATCCCCGATTGGCTCTGGCCTCGCTTCGCGGTCTCGCTGGGGGATGAGGCGACCGAGGCAGCGAAGGCCCTGCAAAGTCGCGCGCCTGTTCATCTGCGGGTCAATCTTCTCAAATCCGATATTTCAAAGGCAATCGCCTCACTAGCCAGCGATGGCATTTCCACCCGCGCGCATCCAGCTTGCGAAACGGCGTTAGAGGTAGTGGAGGGCGCACGAAAGATCGCCCAAAGCCGCGCCTATACCGATGGGCTGGTCGAGCTTCAGGACGCAGCCAGCCAGGCGGTGGTTGCGGCGCTGGACCTGAAGCCGGGATTGCGGGTTCTGGACTATTGCGCGGGCGGGGGCGGAAAGTCTCTGGCGCTGGCGGCGCACCCCGGCGTCGAGGTTTTTGCCCATGACATCGATCCCGCACGGATGCGCGACCTTCCGGCCCGCGCCGACCGCGCCGAAGCCAAAATCAAAACGCTGTCCACTGATCAGATCGCTCGCCACGCGCCGTTTGACGTGGTGCTGGCGGACGCGCCGTGCTCGGGCAGCGGGGCCTGGCGTCGCGCACCCGCCGGAAAATGGGCACTGACCGAGGATCGTCTGCTCGAATTAACAACTATTCAGTCCGGCATTCTGGCTGAGGTCGCGGATTTGGTGCGCCCAGACGGAGTGCTCGCCTATGCGACCTGTTCTATGCTGTGGGATGAGAATGGCTTGATCGTCGATCGATTTCTGAAAGACCACCCGGATTGGCAGCAGGTGTTCCAGAAATCATGGCAGGTATCACAAGGTACAGATGGTTTCTTCACCGCACATCTTGCGCGAAAGTGACGTGGTAGACATCAACTTAGGATGGAATTCCCGACTTGCTGCGATGTTAAGCGGACATTAACCAATTTGCGCTGGTAATCCGTTGAATCCATTGCTCGAGTCGTACATGTCCGATACTGCAGAGTTCTTTTCTGACCCGACATTTCGCAAAACACCGCCGATGTCCCGTTTGGTGCCGTTGCTTTTACTCGCGGTCGGGTTGGGCCTCGGCCCCGTTGCTGGGATAACGCCGCTGGACTGGAGCGCGGGTCTGCAAGCCATCGGCGTGTCGGTTTTTGGCGTTGTCGCCTTATTCTGGATCAAAGGACATTTAGCCGACCAATCCGCGCGGCAAGCGCTGGCCGTGATGGCTGCTTTTGCTGAACAGGATGCCGCCCCCTGTCTGATCGCCAATGCGCGGGGCGACGTGTTGGCCGCCAACAGTCACGCCCGCGAACGGTTTCAAGCCGAACCAGGCGTGACTATGGCCAAGTGCTTGCGTTCGACCTTTGCCAACCCTTCGGCCTTGTTACTGCGACTGACGTTTCAGGCGCAAACACGGGGGCGCGCGGTTGAGGATGTTGTAACACTGGGTACCACGATCCCTGTGTCCGTTTTCGTGCCACAAAGGGGTGTCTATTGCTGGCGGTTTCAGTTGGATGGGCAAGATCCCCGAGGCAATGCGGAGCTTCCAATTCTGACCGAGGGTCGCAACGGCGTCGTGCTGCGGGCGAATGATGCTGCAGTGAAGGTTCTGGGCTACAGGCCCAAGTCCACGGATCAGGTGTTTCAAGGCGATATTACGGAAGGGGCGGCGATCTGCCAGATGCAGACCGAGACAGGGCCAGTTCCAGCAGCAGTGTCGCAGCTTTCCCGGTCCGGGATAAGCCGCAGCCTGATTGCGCTGCCTTTGCAGGAAACGGTTGCACAAGGTTCTGAGACGGCTATTGCAGATCTGCCCGTTCCGATTTTGCGGCTGAGCCCCGAGGGCGCGATTCTCGAAGCCAACCGTCTTGCCGGAAAACTGCTGGGACAAAACGAGTTGAACAACACCAATATCAGCCAGATCATGCAAGGCCTTGGGCACCCGATGCTGGACTGGCTGGCCCGGACCGCCTCGGGCGAAGAAGCGCCGCGGTCCGAGTTTCTGCGCCTCAGCCGCGAGGATAAAGAGGTGTTTGTTCAGGTTACGCTGGGGCGGGATGTGATCGACGGTCAGGTCTGTCTGATCGCGGTTATGAACGACGCGACCGAGCTCAAGACGCTTGAGGCACAGTTCGTGCAAGGTCAGAAAATGCAGGCTGTCGGGCAATTGGCGGGCGGCGTGGCGCATGATTTCAACAACTTGCTAACGGCAATATCCGGCCATTGCGATCTGCTTTTGCTGCGGCACGACCAGAACGATCCGAATTACGGCGATCTGGTTCAGATACACCAGAACGCCAATCGCGCCGCTGCGCTGGTCAGCCAGCTTCTAGCGTTTTCGCGCAAACAAACCCTCCGCCCCGAGGTTCTGGACCTGCGCGACACGATTTCCGACCTGATCCACCTGTTGAATCGTCTGGTGGGGGAAAAGATCCAGTTGACGCTCAGCCACGATCCAATCCTGAAACCCGTTCGGGCGGATAAGCGCCAGCTTGAGCAGGTGTTGATGAACCTAGTGGTCAACGCGCGCGACGCCATGCCTGAAGGTGGCGAAATCCGGATCGAGACTGGGGTTCTGAACGTGACAGATCCGGTCAGGCGCGACCGCGCGACCGTTCAACCCGGCGAATACGCGACGGTCAAGGTGATGGACAGCGGCATGGGCATTCCCGCAGACAAGCTGCAAAAAGTGTTCGAACCTTTCTACACTACCAAACGCACGGGCGAGGGAACCGGTCTGGGCCTGTCCACGGCCTATGGCATCGTCAAACAAACCGGTGGCTTTATCTTTGTGGACAGCATGCCGGGGAAAGGGACCGAGTTTTCGGTTCTTCTGCCGGTATGCGGGGTGTCCTCGCAGCCCGAACCGGTGGTAGAGAACCAACCGAACGTCAAAAGCGCGCGTCAGGGCGAAGGGGTCGTTCTTCTGGTCGAAGACGAAGCCCCGGTCCGGGCCTTTGCCACCCGTGCGCTGCGGCTGAAAGGATATACCGTGCTCGAGGCGGAATCTGCCGAAGATGCTTTGCAACTGTTGGACGACCCCGACCTGACGGTTGATGTTTTTGTCACGGATGTCGTCATGCCAGGCATGGACGGACCGACCTGGGTGCGACAGGCGATGCAGTCCCGCCCGGACGTGCGCGTCGTTTTCGTCTCGGGCTATACCGAAGGCGCGTTTGGTGATTCAGGGCCGGAAATCGCGAACTCGACCTTCCTGCCCAAACCGTTCTCGCTCAATCAACTGACCGAGGCTGTGTTTCAGCAGTTGAACTGAGGGTTACAGAGCGGATTCATGTATCTCAAATTCAGCCGCGTGGGTTTTTCGGAATTTGCGCTCGGTCTCTGACATCAGAGACAGGTCTCGGGGCGGTGATACGTTTTCGCGCGCCAGATTTAACTCAATGTCCAGCCTCTCCTGCAGGAAGTTCTGAATCTTGTCCTGATGCTCGTATTTGAAGATATGAGTTGCCCCGAATCCATTGCTCCGCGTGCGAAAAAACTGACTTTGGCTGCCCACATCAGCGAATTCAGGCCGTGGATTTTGCATATAGGCCTGCACAAACTCATCAAAGCTCAGATCGCGGGTCGAATGCGGATGACCGATGCGATCCTGACGGCTGCGAAACCTGTACCAACTGCCCAGCCAGTCGATGGGTTCGCGGACGACAGCCATAATCTCCATCTCGGTATCATACATTTTACGAAAAATGTTCTGAAAAAACCGATCATATCGACGGACCGGCGCGTGTTTTAGCTCAGGCGGGCCTGTCACCACGAGGTCTGCGCGGTCGCGCAAGGCCGAGTGATAGGCGGTGCTGCCAGTTTTCGGGACAGCAAGAAATGCCAGGCGTTCTTTATAGAAAACAAGCATTTATCTGTCCCTCGTGAATAAGTTTGCCCTGCGCAGATTGTCGTAAACGACTCTTTAATACAATTGCAGAACAGTAGGTTCTGTAAGTTTTAGTTGAAATGTTCTCTTTTTGGTCCCATAAGGAACAAGAGGCGAACAAAGCAGCGATTGCCGCCCGTCAAAGGGTGTGACAAAAGGGATAGTGACAGGACAATGGCGGATCTTCTGACAATGAGCGACAAGAAAAACGCAGACAAGCAAAAGGCGCTCGACAGTGCGCTGGCACAGATTGAGCGGCAATTTGGCAAGGGCTCGATCATGAAGCTGGGCGAGGATGCCAAGCAGGATATCGACGCAAGTTCGACCGGATCGCTGGGTCTGGATATCGCGCTTGGGATCGGCGGTCTGCCGATGGGCCGGATTGTCGAGATTTACGGGCCCGAGAGTTCCGGTAAAACCACGCTGACGCTGCATTGCATTGCCGAGCAGCAGAAACGCGGCGGAGTGTGTGCGTTTGTTGACGCGGAACACGCGCTGGATCCGCAATATGCTCGCAAGCTAGGTGTTGATCTGGATGAATTGCTGATCTCGCAGCCCGATACCGGCGAACAGGCGCTTGAGATCACCGATACGCTGGTGCGGTCGGGGGCTGTGAACATGGTCGTGGTCGACTCAGTGGCGGCGCTGACGCCGAAATCGGAACTCGAAGGCGATATGGGTGACAGCAGCGTGGGCGTACAGGCCCGGCTGATGAGCCAGGCGATGCGGAAACTGACCGGTTCGATCAACCGCTCGAACTGCATGGTGATCTTCATCAACCAGATCCGGATGAAGATAGGCGTTATGTTCGGCAGCCCGGAAACGACGACCGGCGGCAATGCGCTGAAGTTCTACAGCTCGGTCCGTCTGGACATCCGCCGCATCGGCGCGATCAAGGACCGCGACGAGGTGGTCGGCAACCAGACCCGCGTTAAGGTCGTCAAAAACAAGGTGGCACCGCCCTTCAAGCAGGTGGAATTCGACATCATGTATGGCGAAGGCATCAGCAAGATGGGCGAGCTGCTGGATCTGGGCGTCAAGGCCGGTGTGGTCGAGAAATCGGGCTCGTGGTTCAGCTATGGCGACGAGCGGATCGGGCAGGGGCGTGAGAATGCCAAGCAATATCTGCGCGACAACACCCGCGTTGCTTTCGAGATCGAAGACAAGATTCGCGCGGCGCACGGGTTGGATTTCGACATGCCGCCGCAAGCGGAAGAGGATGATATCCTTGAAGCCTGAGAGACGCTGACGGGAACAGCAGAAATCCCCCGGCACCCCAATGGTGCTGAGAATATCTGGAACAGGGCGGTCCATCGGGGCCGCCTTGTTTCGTTTCGGGCGCGTGGGCTGTGGACAGTCTGCGGGCACGGGGCTAAACCTTTGCAGACCCGAATGATTGCGCGCTGAGAGAGCCCTATGCCCACGCTGAACGATATCCGATCGACCTTTCTGAATTACTTTGCAAAACAGGGGCATGAGGTGGTGGCGTCCAGCCCTCTGGTGCCGCGCAATGACCCGACGCTGATGTTCGTGAACTCAGGTATGGTGCAGTTCAAGAACCTGTTTACCGGTGTTGAAACCCGCGACTATCAGCGCGCTACAACCGCCCAGAAATGTGTGCGTGCGGGTGGCAAGCACAATGACCTCGACAATGTTGGCTACACAGCGCGGCATCACACGTTTTTTGAGATGTTGGGGAATTTCTCGTTCGGGGATTACTTCAAGCCTGAAGCCATTCCTTTCGCGTGGGAACTGATCACCAAGGAATTCGGGGTCGACAAAAATCGCCTGCTGACAACGGTTTACCATACCGATGATGAGGCGTTCGAGATCTGGAAAAAGGTCGGTGTGCCCGAGGATCGGATTATCCGTATCGCCACCAATGACAATTTCTGGCAGATGGGCCCCACCGGCCCTTGCGGCCCGTGCACCGAGATTTTCTATGACCACGGTGATCACATCTGGGGTGGCCCTCCGGGTTCGGCCGAGGAAGACGGCGACCGGTTCATCGAAATCTGGAACATCGTGTTCATGCAGAACGAGCAGTTCGAGGACGGCTCGATGGTCGAACTTGACATGCAGTCGATCGATACTGGCATGGGGCTGGAGCGGATTGGCGCGCTGCTGCAGGGCAGCCATGACAACTATGACACCGACCTGTTCAAAACGCTGATCGAGGCGTCGGCAGATGCGACCGGTGTTGATCCCTATGGTGATCAGAACGTGCACCACCGCGTGATAGCGGATCATTTGCGTTCGACCTCGTTCCTGATTGCCGATGGGGTTATGCCCTCGAACGACGGGCGCGGGTACGTGCTGCGTCGGATCATGCGCCGCGCCATGCGGCACGCGCATCTGCTGGGCGCGAAGGACCCGGTGATGCATCGTTTGGTTCCCTCGCTGGTGCAACTGATGGGCGCGCAGTACTCGGAACTGGGGCAGGCGCAGGCCCTGATCGAAGAAACGCTGCTGCTGGAAGAAACCCGCTTCAAGCAAACTCTCGACCGCGGTCTCAAGCTGCTGGATGACGAAGTTGCAAGCCTGCCGGACGGCGCGGCCTTGCCGGGGGGCGCGGCGTTCAAGCTTTATGACACCTATGGCTTCCCGCTGGACTTAACCCAGGACGCGTTGCGCGAAAAGGGCCGGACGGTAGACACCGACGGCTTTGACGCGGCGATGGCCGAACAAAAAGCCAAGGCCCGTGCCGCCTGGGCCGGTTCCGGTGAAGCCGCCGATCAGGCCGTGTGGTTCGACGTGTTGGACACCGCCGGGGCCACGGATTTCCTTGGCTACGATACCGAGAAAGCCGAGGGACAGGTGGCGGCTCTGGTCGTCGATGGCGCTCTGGTCGACAAGATCGAACAGGGGGGCAGCGGTTGGGTCGTTGTGAATCAGACGCCGTTCTATGGCGAGGCCGGGGGGCAGGTCGGTGACTCGGGCGAGATTCGCCGGGTGGAAGAACGCGATGATGTCGCCCGCGTGGAAGACACGAAGAAGTTCGCGGACGGAAAAGTCTATGCCCACAAAGTAAAAGTGGATCAGGGCGCGCTGTTGAAAGGCGATGCCGTTGAGCTTGAGGTCGACCACACGCGCCGCACGGCGATCCGCTCTAACCACTCGGCTACCCACCTTCTGCACGAAGCCCTGCGCGAGACGCTTGGGGATCACGTGGCGCAGCGCGGGTCATTGAACGCCGAGGATCGTCTGCGCTTCGATTTCAGCCATTCAAAGGCGCTGACTCTGGACGAGGTTCACAAGGTCGAACGTCAGGTGAATGAGTTCATCCGGCAGAACTCGACCGTCGAAACCCGTATCATGACACCAGACGACGCCCGCGCACTCGGTGCGCAAGCGCTGTTTGGTGAGAAATATGGCGACGAAGTGCGTGTTGTGTCGATGGGTAAGGCTCCCACCGGCAAGGGGCAGGATGGTGAGACGTGGTCGATTGAGTTGTGCGGCGGAACGCATGTGCGCCAGACCGGTGACATCGGCACGTTTGTCGTGCTGGGCGACAGCGCCAGTAGCGCAGGCGTTCGGCGCATTGAGGCCCTGACCGGGGACGACGCGTTCCAATATCTGTCGGCGCAGGATCATCGCCTGGCGCAGATCGCGCTGGAACTTAAAGCCCAGCCCGGCGATGTGGTTGGCCGGGTCAAGGCGCTGGCGGATGAGCGGAAGTCGCTGCAGAACGAGGTTGCTCAGTTGCGTCGCGATTTGGCCATGGCCGGCGGAGCAGGGCAGGGCAACGGGGTCGAAGCGCAGGACGTGAACGGGGTCAAATTCTTTGCACAGGCGCTGACAGGCGTGTCGGGCAAGGATTTGCCAGCGTTGATCGACGAACATAAGTCCCGTCTGGGGTCGGGCGCCGTTCTGCTGATCGCGGATACCGGTGGCAAGGCTGCGGTCGCGGCGGGTGTCACGGGCGATCTGACGGACAGGATTTCCGCGGTGGATCTGGTGAAGGCCGCCGTTGTGGAACTGGGCGGCAAAGGTGGCGGCGGACGCCCCGATCTGGCACAAGGCGGTGGCCGCGATGCTGCTAACGCGGACGCGGCCATCAAAGCCGCTGAACAGGTGTTGGGAGGATAAAGTGGCTGCACTTTGGATTGCACATGTTACGGTGACGGATGCCGAGGCGTATGGAAAATATGCCGAACTCGCAGGCCCGGCTATTGCAAAACACGGCGGTGAGTTCATCGCCCGCGCGGCCCGCTATGTTCAGTTGGAAGGCAAGGAAAGACCGCGCAATGTGGTCGCGCGCTTTCCCTCGGTCGAGGCTGCGGTTGAATGCTATAATTCGGCCGAGTACCAGGCCGCGCTCGATCACGCTCGGGGCGCAAGTGAGCGTGAATTGGTCGTCGTTGAAATCACCGAGTGAGAATCGGTAGCCGTTTTCTCGGTCTGCGTGTCCCGCTAAACCGCCGCCTTGTAAGCGAAATTCGGCTCATCACATTTTTGGCATCTCCGAGGTGAGTCGGTTGTTTCGGGTTGTGAGATAAGTTTCAAAATTGTCATATTTTATGGGTACTTGGCGGGAATTCTTCCCCCCTGCTATCACATCAATTGTGGCGTCTCTGTCCAAATTCTTGCGCGAAATGGTCCAACAAAATGACGAGTTTCCGCCTTTTTTCCCCGCCAATTTGACCTGGCGTTGCGCGAACGGAGCGATTTGCGGTTAAAGTCCTGAAAACCGTAATCAAGTTTAGTTTGATCGCAATTGCTCGGACAAACTTGGATTGAGGTGCAGGGATGAGTTTTTGGACAGGTCAATTCGGTACCGCGGGTAAGCGGTTTGCGGTGAAGCTGGGGCTTTCGGTCTTTCTGGCTGGTGCACTGTTTGCCGCGCCAGAAGTTCGCGCCGCCGAAGGCGCATTCATCCGCAGTGTTTCTGCTTCGTCGCCGCCATCGGGCGCGCGGCAACTGTGCCAGCAATATAGCTGGGCATGTTCCAGCAAGCGATCAGTGAACCTGTCCAGCCAGCAGGAAATGAACATCGTCAAAACCGTAAACCGCCGGGTCAATGCAACAACCCGCGAAATCACGGACCAATCCCAATACCGAACGCAAGAGCGTTGGGCGTTGCCGACGTCACTTGGCGGGGACTGCGAAGATTTTGCCTTGCTCAAGAAGAGGGACCTAATCAAGGCAGGGATCGACCCCAACAAACTTCTGATTGCCACCGTCCTTGATACAAGCCGGACGCCTCATGCGGTTTTGGTATATCGCTCGGCCGGAGGGGATTTGGTGTTGGACAACCTGACGAACCGGATCAAACCCTGGTCTTCGACCCGTTACCTGTTTCTGCGAATGCAGGATCCCGAACAACCGCGTCGCTGGGTTGGGGTTTACGGCAGAAGCTGATTACCGGCGGATCTGCAGAAATCTGCACTTCCAATGCGAAACCGGCGCACCTGATGGTGCGCCGGTTCGATTATAAATTAGTATTTCAAGCTCAGTGAGTTTCTAGATCACAGGCTCGGCTTCAAGTTAGATGTCGTCGTCGTCGCGCTCACCATCGTCGTCACGCTCGCCGTCGCCGTCTCCATCACCGTCGCCGTCTCCATCACCGTCTCCATCACCGTCGCCGTCTCCATCACCGTCTCCATCACCCGGCCCGTCATTGTCGCCCGGTCCGTCGTTGTCGCCCGGTCCGTCATTGTCGCCCGGTCCGTCATTGTCGCCCGGTCCGTCATTGTCGCCCGGTCCGTCATCGTCACCCGGTCCACCGTCGTCACCTGGGCCGCCGCCATCACCAGGCCCGCCGGTGTCACCTTCGTCGGCTGGGCCATCACCGGTTCTGGTGTCGGTAAAGCCTGTCGATTCGGTTGCAAAGTCCGAGATCACATCCGCCAACGGAGAGCATTCTGCGCCGAGACGTGCGATGATATTGTCAAAGTCGTTGCGGCGCTGCAGGTAGCGTATCATCCCGGATGTGACCGCATCGCACTCACATAGAACCTGAGCTGATGCACCGGACTGACGCGCGGTTTTGATGTCGCATACCCCTGCCGCAAAAGATTCTCCGGCAGGAGATAAAAGGAAAGTTGTAGCCACAAAAAACAGCGGCAATTTGCGGGATTGGATGCCCATGTCGAACTCCTCGGCACTTGTTAACTCTATTAGGTCGAACATATGCACCACAAAAATATTGGTGTTTATGAACAACGTCACACTTACGCCGCAAATACACCTTTTTGTAGTCAGATTTACAAGACTGCCAGAGGGTGCATAACTTATAACTAACCTTACTTATAGTTGAAACAATAACGAAAACAGAAAGAAGGCCTGCCGTTGGGGCAGGCCTTCTCGTATTCACAGTATCGAAACCCGACGCAAAGATGCCACACCGTTTTTATTGTTTCCGAGGCGCACAACCAGAGCGGGCTAAAATCAGGCGGATTTTGCCATGCGTTTACGTTCGTGCGGGTCCAGGAAGCGTTTTCTCAGACGTACGGCATTGGGTGTGACCTCAACCAATTCGTCGTCGTCGATATAGGCGATGGCCTCTTCCAGCGAGAACTGAACGTGGGGCGTCAGGCGAACCGCATCGTCCGACCCGCTTGCGCGCACGTTTGTCAGTTTCTTGCCCTTCAGCGGGTTCACTTCCAGATCGTTGTCGCGTGAGTGCTCTCCGATAACCATGCCCTGATAGACCTCGGCCTGTGGGCCCACGAACATGCGGCCGCGTTCTTCGAGGTTCCATAGCGCGTAGGCCACGGCCTGACCTTTCTCCATCGAGATCAGAACGCCCGCGCGGCGGCCCGGGATCGGGCCTTTATGCGCGGCCCAGCCATGGAACACGCGGTTCAGCACGCCGGTGCCGCGGGTATCGGTCAGGAACTCGCCGTGATAGCCGATAAGCCCGCGTGACGGCACATGGGCGATGATGCGGGTCTTGCCGACACCGGCGGGGCGCATCTCGACCAACTCGCCCTTGCGCGCGCCGGTGACTTTTTCGATCACAGCGCCCGAGAATTCGTCATCGACGTCGATAGTGACTTCCTCGATGGGCTCCAGCCGCTGACCGTCTTCTTCACGGAACAGAACCTGCGGGCGCGAGATGCTGAGTTCGAACCCCTCACGCCGCATGTTCTCGATCAGGACGCCCATCTGCAGTTCGCCCCGGCCTGCAACCTCGAACGCTTCGCCGCCCGGAGTGTCGCTGATGCGGATGGCGACATTGGATTCCGCCTCTTTCATCAGGCGGTCGCGGATCACGCGGGACTGAACCTTTTTGCCGTCACGCCCCGCAAGAGGTGAGTCGTTTATGCCGAAGGTTACGGTGATGGTCGGCGGGTCGATGGGCTGGGCGGGCAGGGCTTCATCAACCTGCGGCGCGACCAGCGAGTCAGCCACGGTCGCCTTGCTCATCCCCGCGATGGTGACGATGTCGCCCGCTTCGGCCACTTCGATGGGCTGTTGCGCCAACCCACGGAAGGCCAGGATTTTCGAGGCGCGGAAGTTTTCGATCAGGGTCCCATCGCGGCTGAGCGCTTTAAGACTGTCGCCAGCCTTCAGCGTACCGCTTTCGACCCGACCGGTCAGAATGCGCCCGATGAACGGATCGCTGCCCAGCGTGGTGGCCAGCATGCGGAAGGGTTCGTCTTTCTTGTCGGCCTGCTTCGGGGCGGGCACGTGATCGACGATCAGATCGAACAACGCAGTCAGGTCCTTGCGCGGACCGTCCAGTTCCATATCCGCCCAGCCCGAGCGGCCCGAGGCATACATGGCCGGGAAGTCCAGTTGGTCGTCATCCGCACCCAGATTGGCGAACAGGTCGAAGCATTCGTCCAACGCGCGGTCAGGTTCGGCATCGGGTTTGTCGACCTTGTTCAGGACAACGATGGGGCGCAGGCCCAGCGCCAGCGCTTTGGAGGTCACGAATTTGGTCTGCGGCATCGGACCCTCGGCAGCGTCGACCAGCAGGACCACGCCATCGACCATGCTCAGGATCCGCTCAACCTCACCGCCGAAATCGGCGTGGCCGGGGGTGTCCACGATGTTGATCCGGGTGCCTTTCCATTCAACGCTGGTAGCCTTGGCAAGGATGGTGATGCCGCGCTCGCGTTCCAGATCGTTGCTGTCCATGGCGCGTTCAGCGACGGCCTGATTTTCCCGGAACGCGCCGGATTGTTTGAGCAGCTCATCGACCAGGGTCGTTTTGCCGTGGTCCACGTGAGCGATGATTGCGATATTGCGCAGGTCCATGAGAGGTCAGCCTTTGAACGGGAAGTTGCCGCGCGCATAACGCGGCGGGGCGAAATATGCCAGCCCTAACCTTTGGTCCTTGTCATGTGGCCCTAAAAAACGGGCCGATGTGTTGGAAAATGGCGCAGGTCAGGATTACCTGACTATGGATTGCTGCAGAATGGTGTAGCATCAGGCGCATATTTATTGATTTGTTTGCGAGTATTTTAGGATGACGACATTTGCGAAGTCCGTCATTTTTGCTTCGGCATTGATAGCGGCGCTAGGGTGGCTTGCAGGCGGGGGGTCCGTCGAAAGTGATGCAGCCAATTTGAGTGAACAGTCTGATGGTAGCGTGATTTAAGCGTCGTTCAGCATGTAGCAGGGGGAAAGGGGCCTTTTCGGGCTCCTTTTTTCTTTGCCGAACTTATTCTGCTGATCCCACGGCGGCCGAGAAATGGTCGGCCAGTTGCGGTTGAAGCCAATGCCAAAGTTTGGGCGCACCTGTCTCAATTGCTGGCCTGACGCGGGATTCGATCTGGGCATAGGTGACACTGTAATCTACCCAGGACCCGCCGCCGTTTTCCAGATTGGCGATTGGGGTCTGAAACCGGTCCACTGCTTTGGCAAATCGGGCATCAGGGCTTTCCGCCGCTTCAAACTCACGCCAAAGATCAGTGAAGGCAGCGCCTTGGGGCGCGGGGAGCAGCCCGAACAGGCGCGCAGCGGCAGCCTCTTCCTTGGCCGCCTGTGCGGCGTGGTCGACCTGCCCGTGGATCGGGTGATCTCCGGCGTCGATCTCGACAATGTCGTGCAGCAGGAGCATCTGCAAAACACGGTCGATCCGGATTTTGTCGTCCGCATGCTCGCCCAGAACCCACGCAAAGAGCATGATGTGCCAGGAATGTTCGGCCGAGTTTTCAAACCGGTCAACGGTCATGAGACGCGAGGCGCGGAGGACGGATTTCAACTGGTCGGCCTCGGTCAGCAAAGGCAGCCGTTCCGTGAACGCGTTGTTCTTGGGGGTCTGGCCGGACAGAAGGTCCAGCGCGTGTTGATGGGCCAAGGGGAATGCATCCGCCAGATAGGCCGCGCGCCCGCCAGCCAGATTGGCGCGGACCACGTCAACATGGTCCGGCCGGGGCTGCGATGCGCAGAGAACCTGAAACATCGGCTGGCAACGGTCGAGTATCTTGGCGAAGCGGGCGTCGGGCGTCTGGTCGGCTTCGAACTCGGTCCAGAGAGCCAGAAACCCGGCAGCCTGATCCTCTGGCAGCATGTTGAACAGGTCCCGCGCAGCTGCTTGTTCCGCCCTTGCGAGGGCCTGCCAGTCGGTTTCTTCGTGGATTGGATGATCGCCGACGATAATCTCGACCAGATCGTGCAGCAGCAGCATCCGGATCACACGGTCGACAGACACGTTCGCATCGGCCAGCGGAGCCAGAACCAGCGCCCACAAGGCCAGGTGCCAGCTATGTTCTGCCGAATTCTCGGGCCGCGACTGGTCGAGCAGGACATTCGCCCGCTCAACCGTTTTCAATGCGTCGGCCCGTTTCAGGAACGTGATTTGCGCCGACAGCCGATCGGTCATTGCTGTTCGATCGCTTTCAGCTTTTCGCGATGCGTGGTCAGCCGCTTGATCACGAACTGGCGGGCCTTGCGTTCCGCAAGACGCACGCGGATTTCGGTCAGAAACGCTTCTTCAAGCGATTGTGACGCTGCGCCCAGAACCTCACCGACCTCGACAAAGAACCGATCTTCGCCGGTTTCATCCATGACCTTCATGGTGTCCTCGGCTAGTTTGGCCGCAAGGTTCGTGATCGTGTCGGACATCAGCGCGTCGTCTCGGTCAGGCGGCGCTTCACATAGTCGCTGACATCGGTGATCAATGTGTCCATGTGGCGGTCCTGGAAGAAGTGATCGGCCCCATCGACCTCATTGTGGGTAATGGTGATGCCTTTCTGCTCGTGCAGTTTGTTGACCAGCGAGGTCGTATCGGCGGGCGGTGCCACGCGATCCGACGATCCGTTGATGATCAAACCGGACGAGGGGCAGGGGGCCAGGAACGAAAAGTCGTACATGTTGGCGGGCGGCGAGACGCTGATGAAGCCGGTAATTTCCGGGCGGCGCATCAGCAATTGCATGCCGATCCACGCGCCGAAGGAAAAGCCTGCGACCCAGCAGTGCTTCGAGTTGTTGTTCATCGACTGTAGGTAATCCAGCGCCGAGGCCGCATCGCTCAGCTCACCTACGCCTTGATCGTATTCGCCCTGACTGCGACCCACGCCGCGGAAGTTAAAGCGCAACACGGTGAAGCCCATGTTGTAGAACGCATAGTGCAGATTATAGACCACCTTGTTGTTCATGGTCCCGCCGAATTGGGGATGCGGGTGCAACACGATGGCGATCGGTGCGTCTTTTTCCTTTTGCGGGTGGTAGCGGCCTTCCAGGCGGCCTTCGGGTCCGGGAAAAATCACCTCGGGCATGTGTGCTTTGGTCCTGTCTTTTTCGTGCGGATGCCCGGATATACTTGACGATAATCGTCGGACACCTTAGAACGGTTCTAATAAAGTTGCTATGCGCGGTCGCGCTGCCCGTCGGAGATACGCACTGGCAGCGGCGGCGTCAATGATTTCACGCGGATCTGGCTAAGAGGACGAGAATATGAAGCTTTCGACCAAGGGTCGTTATGCCATGGTTGCGTTGGCCGATATCGCTCTGCAGCCCTCGGACCGGCTGGTGACGTTGGGTGAGATCTCGGAACGTCAGGATATTTCGCTGCCATATCTGGAACAGTTGTTCGTCAAACTGCGCCGGGCCGAGCTTGTGTCGTCGGTGCGCGGTCCCGGCGGGGGCTACCGGCTGGCGCGTCCCGCATCCGAGATTCGCGTGGTCGAGGTGCTGGCGGCGGTCGATGAAACGGTGGATGCGCTGCAAAAGGGCGCGGGGGCCTCGGGGGCGTCCTCGGGTAGTCGGGCGCAATCGCTGACCAACCGCCTGTGGGAAGGCCTGAGCGCACATGTCTATGTGTTCCTGCACCAGACCAGACTGTCCGACGTGATCAAGAACGATCTGGCTCCGTGCCCGGCTGTGCCGAGTCTGTTCGCCGTCGTGGACGATTAATGAGGATTGTCCGGGCATGAACCGCAGCAAGAAAAAGATGCATCCATGAAACGGGTTTATCTGGATCACAACGCAACAACTCCTCTGCGCCCCGAGGCTCGTGACGCGATGATCGCGGCGATGGAGGTGTGTGGAAATCCGTCCTCAGTTCATGCCGAAGGGCGTGCGGCCAAGGCGCTGGTCGAACGTGCGCGAGCACAGGTCGCGGCGGCCTTTGGCGCAGATGGCGCGGATATCGTTTTCACATCCGGTTCGACAGAAGGCGCTGCGCTGACGTTGGGCGGACGTGATCTGCACGGAGCTGCCATTGAGCATGATGCTGTAAGATGCTGGACTAAAGAAGATTTACCCGTTTCCGAAACGGGAAAAGTGGCAGTTCAGGACCCCGCGCATTCGACGCTGCAACTGGCGAATTCCGAGACCGGTATCGTGCAGTCTCTGCCGTCAGGCTTGGCGGTGACGGATGCGACTCAGGCGTTCGGAAAACTTCCCGTGGCGTTCAACTGGCTGGATGCGCAGATGGCCCTAATCTCGGCCCATAAGTTGGGCGGGCCCAAGGGTGTCGGTGCTGTTGTGATGAAGCGCGGCGCCGATCTTGCTGCGCAGATCAAGGGCGGCGGGCAAGAGATGGGACGCAGGTCCGGCACCGAAAATGTCATTGGAATCGCGGGGTTCGGCGCTGCAGCTGAAGCGGCTTCGCGCGATCTAGCGAGCGGTGTCTGGGCGCAGATCGAAGAATTTAGAAATATTCTAGAAAACGCTCTTGAGGCTGCGATAAAATCACCTATTTTTGTCGGAAAAGGTCAGGAGCGCCTTCCGAACACGCTTTGTTTCGCCTCACCCGGCTGGAAGGGTGAAACGCAGGTGATGCAGATGGATTTGTCGGGTTTTGCGGTCAGTGCGGGCTCTGCCTGTTCCAGCGGCAAGGTTCGCGCCAGCGCGGTTTTGACGGCAATGGGATATGATGAGGTAACAGCAGCCAGCGCAATCCGCGTGTCGCTGGGCCCTCGGACAACGAAAGAAGATGTGCTGCGTTTCGCCGAAACGTGGCTTGAGAAAGAGAAAAAGCATCGCGCGCGAGCCGCGTGATCTGACGGAGGGTAAAGAATGGCCGCTTTGGACCAGACCCAGGTGAAAGAGGGTGTCGATCAGGAAACCGTGGACGCGGTGCGCGAGGTCGGAACCTATAAATACGGCTGGGATACGGATATCGAGATGGAATATGCGCCCAAGGGCGTGAACCCCGATATCGTGCGGTTGATTTCCGAGAAAAACGAAGAGCCCGAGTGGATGACCGAATGGCGTCTGTCGGCCTTCGAGCGCTGGACCAAGATGGAAGAGCCGAAATGGGCGATGGTGCACTATCCGCCAATCGATTTTCAGGACCAGTATTATTATGCGCGTCCCAAGTCGATGGAGGAGAAGCCGAAGTCGCTGGACGAAGTCGACCCCAAACTTCTGGCCACTTACGAAAAGCTTGGTATCCCTTTGAAAGAGCAAATGATTCTGGCAGGCGTCGAAGGGGCCGAGAACATGCCCGCCGAAAGCCGCAAGGTCGCTGTGGACGCGGTGTTTGACTCGGTTTCGGTGGGCACGACCTTTCAGGATGAGCTGGCCAAGCACGGCGTGATCTTCTGTTCGATCTCCGAGGCGATCAAGGAACACCCGGAACTGGTGAAGAAATATCTCGGTACCGTAGTTCCAGTTTCCGACAATTTCTATGCGACGCTGAATTCGGCTGTGTTCTCGGACGGGTCGTTTGTCTACATCCCGCCGGGCGTGCGTTGTCCGATGGAACTGAGCACTTATTTCCGCATCAACGCGGAAAATACTGGCCAGTTCGAACGCACCCTGATCATCGCCGATAAAGGTAGCTATGTCAGCTACTTGGAAGGCTGTACTGCACCTCAGCGTGATACCGCACAACTCCACGCCGCAGTCGTCGAGATCATCGTCGAAGAAGATGCTGAGGTGAAATACTCGACCGTTCAGAACTGGTTCCCCGGCGACGAGAACGGCAAGGGCGGTATCTATAACTTCGTGACCAAGCGCGCCGATTGCCGTGGCGATCGGTCTAAGGTGATGTGGACGCAGGTTGAGACCGGTTCGGCCGTGACTTGGAAGTACCCGTCCTGCATCCTGCGTGGTGAGGAAAGCCAGGGTGAGTTCTACTCGATCGCGATTGCCAACAACTATCAACAGGCCGATACCGGCACCAAGATGGTGCATCTGGGCAAGAACACCAAGTCGCGGATCGTCTCCAAAGGCATCAGTGCGGGCAAGGCGCAGAACACCTATCGTGGTCTGGTCTCGATGCACCCGAAAGCCAAGGACAGCCGCAACTATACGCAATGTGACTCGCTATTGATCGGCGACAAATGCGGTGCGCACACGGTTCCGTATATCGAGGTCAAGAACAACTCCTCCCGCGTTGAGCATGAGGCGACGACCTCCAAGGTGGACGACGACCAACTGTTCTACTGCCGTCAGCGCGGCATGGATGAGGAAGAGGCCGTGGCGCTGGTGGTTAACGGGTTCTGTAAGGACGTGTTGCAGGCGCTGCCGATGGAGTTTGCCATGGAAGCGCAGCAGTTGGTGGCGATCTCGTTGGAAGGGAGCGTTGGCTGATCCATGGCACCCCCGAGCCAAGCCAGACAAGAGGTCAGGGTTTTCGAACACAACGCCAAAGAAGGCGCACGTTCGGTTGCCTTCTATTGGCTTTCCCGTCGGGTGGTGCTGCCGGTTGGGTTGATCTTGCTGGGGTTGATCATTGCGGCATTCGTCAACAACGGGCCGATTGCCGGGGGGCTGAGCCTTCTGATTTTTGTGCCACTTTTGATCTTGGTATGGGGTCTCTGGTCGGGTCAATTTCGGAAGATATGGAAGTACTGGACAAGTTGATGACGCGCAGCCCCCGGACCCGCATCCAGAAGGATGATGTGCTGACCTGGCTTGGGTACGCTCTGCCGGTTCTGGGCGGTTTGCTTGGCGTGGCCTACGTCAACATCAATTACATGGAGTTCATCAACCCGGTTTGGGCGGTTGGCTTAGGAGCGATCCTGGGTTGGATCGCCGCGCGGCTGATCCGCAAAATACTGGGGTAAGGATTTATCGGGGCGGCGGTGCCCCTTGCGATACGCAGAAGGATAAAAAATGCTGGAAATCAAGAACCTGCACGTGCAGCTTGAAGAAGAAGACAAGCAGATACTGAAAGGTGTGGATCTGACGGTTGAGGCTGGCAAGGTGCACGCGATCATGGGGCCGAACGGCTCGGGCAAGTCGACCCTTAGCTATGTGCTGTCGGGCCGCGACGGGTATGAGGTTACCGAAGGGTCGGCCACGCTGGACGGCGAAGACCTGCTTGAGATGGAGCCGGAAGAGCGCGCGGCGGCTGGTGTTTTCCTTGCGTTCCAATACCCGGTCGAAATTCCGGGCGTCGGCAACATGACCTTCCTGCGGACCGCCGTGAACGCGCAGCGCAAGGCGCGCGGAGAGGATGAACTGTCGGCGGCGGAGTTCCTGAAAGAGGTACGCGCCAAGGCCAAGACGCTGAAGATCGACGCCGATATGCTCAAGCGCCCGGTTAATGTGGGTTTCTCGGGCGGTGAGAAAAAGCGCAACGAAATCCTGCAGATGGCCATGCTGGAGCCGAAGATGTGCATCATGGACGAGACCGACTCGGGCCTCGATGTGGATGCGATGAAGCTGGTGGCCGAAGGCGTGAACGCCCTGCGCGACGAAGGGCGCGGTTTTCTGGTGATTACGCACTATCAGCGCCTGTTGGATCACATCAAGCCGGACGTGGTGCACATCATGGCCGATGGCCGCATCGTCAAAACCGGTGGCCCCGAGCTGGCGCTTGAGGTTGAACACAACGGTTACGCCGACATTCTGGCCGAGGTGAACTGATGGCCTTGCCCGAAGTGAAACAAACCGCAACTGAGGCGCGGCTAGCCGCGTTGACCATGCCCGACGCTGGATGCACCCGCGCCGCGCGCGAGGATGCGCTGGCCCGTCTTTTGGAAACTGGCCTGCCGGGGCGTCGGGATGAGTACTGGAAGTATACGCAGCCCGATACTCTGACTGCGCCGGATGCTGTGCCCGCTGCCGTGTTTGCCGATGACGAGCCGTTGGTTTTTGACGAGTTCGACCGCCTGAAGATCGTGTTCATCGACGGTGTATTCAGCCCTGAAGAATCCGACGATCTTGCGCTGGAAGGCATCAGCATCGACCGTCTGGAAGATATCTGCTGTAAGGATATCCACTGGGCGAAAGAACTGTACGGCGTGCTGGAAGCGCGCGGTCAGAAACCGGTGCAACGCCCGCTGGCGGCGCTGAATACGGCGTTCGCG
The DNA here is from genome assembly GCF_056533855.1 of Ruegeria sp. F11. Lineage (NCBI taxonomy): Bacteria > Pseudomonadati > Pseudomonadota > Alphaproteobacteria > Rhodobacterales > Roseobacteraceae > Ruegeria > Ruegeria sp. F11. Next base: position 29,110 of record NZ_JBQFOW010000006.1, read on the forward strand.
TCGGACGGTGTGGCGATCCGTGTGACCGGCAAACCGTCGAAGCCGATCAATCTGATCTACCGCCACGCGTCTCCGACATCAGACGCGATTCTGCACCACGTGATTCGCGTCGAAAGCGGGGCCGAGGCGACCATTCTGGAAACCGGCCCAGCCGCGTCGCGCTTCAACAAGTGCATGGAGATCGACATTGCCGACAACGGCACGCTGCACCATGTGCGCGCGCAGGGTCGGGATCATGAGCGTCGCGCCGCGACGCATATGTTCACCCGCTTGGGTAAAGAATCCGTCTACAAATCCTTCACTCTGACTGTAAACGGTGTACTGACCCGCAACGAACAGGTCGTGGAACTGACTGGCGATGACGCTGTTGCCCACGTCGCCGGTGCCTGCGTTGGGGACGGAGATTTCCATCACGACGATACCGTTTTCGTCACCCATGATGCGGTGAACTGCGAAAGCCGCCAGGTGTTCAAGAAGGTGCTGCGAAACGGCGCGACCGGCGTGTTTCAGGGTAAAATCCTTGTGAAAGAGGGCGCGCAGAAGACGGATGGGTATCAGATCAGTCAGTCTTTGCTGCTGGATGATGACAGCCAGTTCCTCGCCAAGCCTGAGCTTGAGATTTATGCCGATGATGTGGCCTGCTCGCATGGCTCGACCTCGGGTGCGATCGATGAAACGGCGCTGTTCTATCTGCGCTCGCGCGGTGTGCCGGTCAAAGACGCAACCAACATGCTGACGCTGGCCTTTCTGGCCGAAGCAGTGGACGAGGTTGAAGACAGCGCGCTGGCCGAAGCCATTGTAAGCCGTCTGGAAGGGTGGCTGGCCCGGCGCAGCTGATGCCGCTTTCCACAGATATCGTGGCCACATATCGGGGGCCGGGGCGCGTTGTGCGCCGGCTTCTGGATATGGGCCCGCGCGAAGACCGGGCACTGGCCTTTGTGATGGCGTTCTGCGTTGTGGCTTTTGTCGCGCAAATGCCCAGCCTTGCGCGCCGCGCGCATCTGGAAGGGTTGGAGTTGAACATGCTGCTGGGCGGAGCCCTGCTGGGGTCCGTCTTCATTCTGCCGCTGTTATTCTACCTTCTGGCGCTGCTGTCCCACTGGGTCGCACGTCTGGCAGGTGGTCACGGGACTGCCTATGGCGCGCGGCTTGCGCTGTTTTGGGCCTTGTTGTCCTCGGCACCATTGGTTTTGCTGAACGGTTTGGTCGCCGGTTTCATCGGGCCGGGCCCTGCCTTGACGCTTGTTGGCGTTGTCTGGGTTGCTGTTTTTGTCTGGTTCTGGTTATCCGGTCTGAAGCAAGTGCAGAGGTCCGCAGAATGAACATCGCTTTTCTGGTTAATTTGGCTGCTTTTACCCTGACGGCTCCGGCCGAGGCCGCACGCCGCCTGTTGGCCCTGCGACCGGGACGCGAGGTTTTGTGGCTGGCGTTCTTTCTGGCCGTCGTGCTCAATGGTCTTGTTCAACTGGGTATCGACGTTTTTGTGCCGGTTCCCGATGCCCCAAACCTGACCGAACCCGACCCTGTCCCGCTGGTGCTGGTGAAATCCGCTGGGGCAATGATGCTGAGCATCTTTGCCTTTCTTTATGTCGGACGGTTTCTGGGTGGCACAGGAACGTTCGATGGCATCATGGTGCTGACAGTCTGGCTGCAATACCTGCAGATCGCCGCGCTGTTGCTTTCTCTTGTGGTCAGCATTGCCTTGCCGGTCATGATGGTGATGTTGGTTTTGGCCACTGCGTTGCTGAGCCTTTATATCACGCTGCATTTCCTCAATGAGGCGCATCAATTCGGATCGCTGCTAAAGTCCTTTGGTGTGATCCTGCTCTCGGCCCTTGTTGCGGTTCCCTTTGTTCTCATGTTGACCCCAAGCGGGCCGGTCTAGGAAATACGCCTATGTACGATGTGCAGAAAATTCGTTCCGATTTTCCGATCCTGTCGCGGCAGTTCAACGGCAAACCGCTGACCTATCTGGACAACGGAGCTTCGGCGCAAAAACCGCAGGTCGTGATCGACGCGGTGACCCGCGCCTATGCCGAGGAATACGCGAACGTCCATCGTGGCTTGCACTACCTGTCAAACCTGGCGACTGAAAAATATGAGGCCGTGCGCGGCACAATCGCGCGGTTTCTTGGGGCCGCTGACGAAGATGAGATCGTCCTGAATTCCGGCACAACCGAGGGGATCAATCTGGTCGCCTATGGCTGGGCGATGCCCCGGCTCGAGGCGGGGGATGAGATCGTTCTGAGCGTCATGGAACACCACGCCAACATCGTTCCCTGGCACTTCCTGCGCGAACGTCAGGGCGTTGTCCTGAAATGGGTCGATGTAGGCGCGGATGGAGGCCTGGATCCGCAGGCGGTCATTGATGCGATCGGTCCGAAAACCAAGCTGGTTGCCGTGACGCAGTGCTCGAACGTGCTGGGCACGGTGGTTGACATCAAAGCGATCACCGAGGGCGCGCATGCCAAAGGCGTGCCGGTTCTGGTCGATGGCAGCCAGGGTGCTGTTCACATGCCGGTCAACGTGCAGGATATCGGCTGCGATTTCTATGCCATTACCGGGCACAAGCTGTATGGCCCCTCAGGGTCGGGCGCGATCTACATCAAATCCGAACGCATGGCCGAGATGCGCCCCTTCATCGGCGGCGGCGACATGATCAAAGAGGTCAGCAAGGATCAGGTGATCTACAATGATCCGCCGATGAAGTTCGAAGCCGGCACGCCGGGCATTGTCCAGACCATCGGCTTCGGCGTCGCGCTGGACTACATGATGGGTCTGGGCATGGACAACATCGCCGCGCATGAGGCTGGCCTGCGCGATTATGCGATGCAGCGGCTGACCGGGCTCAACTGGCTGCAGGTTCAGGGCACCAGGCCGGACAAGGCTGCGATCTTCAGCTTCACGCTGGACGGGGCAGGGCATGCGCATGACGTATCGACCATTCTGGACAAGAAGGGCGTCGCCGTTCGCGCGGGGCACCACTGCGCTGGTCCATTGATGGACCACCTAGGCGTAACGGCGACCTGCCGCGCCAGCTTTGGCCTGTACAACACAACCGATGAGGTCGACACTCTGGTCGAAGCGCTTGAACTGGCCCATGATCTGTTCGCCTGAACCCGGGTCAAACAACCGCCAAAACCTTTGCGCTGCAGACGGATTTCCAGTTGCACCCGGATCAGATCAGGGTTAGCTAACGGCCAAGGCACCTGTAGCTCAGCTGGATAGAGCGCTGCCCTCCGAAGGCAGAGGCCAGAGGTTCGAATCCTCTCAGGTGCGCCATTGCTCCTACATTCTATTGTTTTGACGGCGGTTACTTCGTGGCCCTATCGCGTTGACTTTTGGCATGTGGATGGTAGGCCGTCATCATCCAACGTTCTTTGATCGCATATTTTCTAGTATACTGAACTGGTTGGCGTCGCCCTTAGAGGAGGAAAGAACGTGCAACTTACTACTGAAAAGAAGCGCAAAATGCTCATTGCGGTTACGATCGCGCTTGTGGGCTCAATACTTGTTTCCGGCTTCTCGCCTGGGACCTTTTTACTCTGGCTTGCAATTGGCAGCGCGATCGCCTTGATCCTGGGAAAACTAAAGGACGCTGAACCGGACGGCGATGATGCATTTGAGCCCGAAACCGGGCCTGAAGCAGAACGAAATGAAGGTGGTTCGGTCAATGACGCCGCGTCTGGTACGGATATAGGCGGCGGTGGTGGTGGCGACGCAGGGCCATAGACAGCCGGGGCAGGACACCGGTTGAAAATCAGTACTTAAATCTGCTTTTTGTCGCCTCGAACTATCCGCGCCAGCTGCGGATGACGCCGCAATCCATGTGCACGAAATTCGAACGGTAGTACTGGCCCACGCCACCTGCGCGGCAGGACATGGCCGCCTTGGCCATCTGGGACACCGAGCGGGATGCCAGACGCAGGTCAGCCGCCTGACCCTGCATATGCAGCGAGTTCCGCGCCACGCGGCGGGATTTCGACCGCAACATCGCGTTGGTCTGGGGTGAGCGGTAGCCCGACAGCAGCATATACGGCTCGTTCACATCCAGAAGATTGTGCGAGGCTGCCATGATGTCGATTGTGCGCAGATCCATGGACTTGACCTGATCGGTCCGCCAGTCGCGCATGAAGTGGTTCACCTCTTTGACGGCATCCTTGATGTATTTGCCATCGACCCAATAGATCATGTCGATCCGTTCGCCCGTGCGACCGGAATACATGCGGATACGGCGAATATCGCCTCCGCCGCGAAGGAAACCTGCTGCATTGGAAAAAGTAGGTGCTGCGGCAACCGCCGTGGCCGCAAATGCGCCCAATAGGGCACGCCGGGTCAAGCCCGATGCACTGCTCTTGGTCATTTCTTGTCGTCCCGTACTGTTCCTGCCTGCGCACGATGTTACGCGCGCTGTCTTAATTTTTTCCCATCCCAGATGGCAGTTTTATGGCACAATCGGATTCTACGGCCAAGAAGTGTTTCATTTGCACCTTATCAAGGGGGAATTTTCGGCAGTTTTTTGCGCACCTGACGTAAAATTGCACATTTTTGAGGGGCTGAGTCTTTTGCGCGACCCGTTCGATGCAAACGCGCATCATGCGCGGAAAGAAGCATTTGAGTAAGGAGATTGTGAATAGACAATCACACCAGTGAAAAACGATATTAATCCGGCGTATCTCCCATATGCGCAACATATTGAATAACCAAGGTCATCCCATGTTCTCAGTTTTTCGGACCAGTACCAGTATCCTGATCACGTCATTTTTCGTGGCGACCGCCGCTGTGGCCAACACCTCAGGCGATGTCAGACCGGGCACGGCCTTTCAGATGGCCATTGCCGAGGCAACGCCCGCGTCATCGGGGATTGGCGAGTTCTACCGGACAAACGGATTCTCGCCGATCTGGGTGGGTGAGACGCTGGAACATGCCCAACGGCGCGCGGCCCTGATCAAGGCGCTGTCCGATGTTCACATGCATGGATTGCCCGCCGCGCGCTATGATGTGAAGGCGCTGATCGAGCGGATGGAACAGGCGCGCTCGGTCCGGGATATGGGCGCGATCGAGGCTGAACTGAGCCAGGTTTTTGTGACCTATGCGGATGATGTTTACTCTGGCACGCTGCGCCCGGCGCAAGTTGACGATGGTCTGGTGCGGACGGTCAAGCGGCGTAGTGCGGCGGATCATTTGCAGGGGCTGAATGCTCAGGGGGCTGGCTATTTTCAGGCGCTGGCCCCGCAGACGCGCCAATACCGCGCGCTGATGAAACAGAAAATGGCGCTGGAAGCGTTGATCAACCAGGGCGGCTGGGGTTCGACTGTTCCGGTGGCCAAGCTGGAATATGGCGACACCGGTCCCAACGTGATCAAGCTGCGTAATCGTCTGGTGACGATGGGATATCTGAAGCCTACCGCCAGCCCGTCCTTCGATGACACTCTTCTGGCCGCCGTGCGCGCCTTTCAAACCGCGCATGGGTTGGAACCTGACGGCGTGGCGGGGCAAGGAACGATCACGGAACTCAACCGCTCGGTCTCGGACCGGCTCAAGGCCGTTTATGTCGCGCTGGAACGGGAGCGCTGGTTGCCCCGTGAACGTGGTGAGCGGCACATCCTTGTAAATCAGGCCGATTTCTCGGCCAAGATTGTTGATGACGGTCTGGTGACGTTCGAAACCCGCGCCGTGATCGGCAAGAACGTACATGACCGCCGCAGCCCCGAATTCTCGGACGAGATGGAGCATATGGTGATCAACCCAAGCTGGTATGTGCCACGCTCGATCATCACCAAGGAATATCTGCCGCAATTGCAGTCGGACCCCAACGCGGTCGGCCACATCCAGATCACCGATCGTAGTGGCCGTCAGGTGGACCGGGGAGCGGTGGACTTTACCCAGTTCACCCGCAGTAACTTCCCCTTTGCTATGCGCCAGCCACCCAGCAAGAGCAACGCGCTGGGTCTGGTGAAGTTCATGTTCCCCAACAAGTACAACATCTATCTGCATGATACGCCACAGAAAAGTCTGTTCGCGCGCGAGGTTCGGGCGTTCTCGCATGGGTGCATCCGCCTCTCGGACCCGTTTGGATTTGCGTATGCGCTGCTGGCTAAGCAGGAGGAGAATCCCAAGGCGTTTTTCCACCGTGTGCTGAACACCGGGAAAGAGACCACGGTCAAGTTGGACAAGAAGGTGCCAGTGCATCTGATCTACCGCACGGCCTATGTCGGCCCGAAAGGCGAAATCCAGTATCGCCGGGACGTCTACGACCGGGATCGCAAGATTTGGGATGCTCTGCAAAAGGCGGGGGTGGCCCTGCCGGACGTTCAGGGGTAAGCACGGGGCAAATCCTGCCAAAAGGAAGCCCGCCATGCAGTTTACCGTTCAGCAAATCGCCGACAGTCTGGGGGCCGAGTGCCAGGGCGACACCGGCCTGACTATCATGCGGGCGGCTGAGCCCGTCGATGCCGGGCCAACCGATCTGGCAATGGCAACGTCCCCCAAATATGCCGAGGCGCTCTCGGACAGCAATGCACGCGCGGCTGTTCTGTGGGAAGGCGCGGATTGGCAGGCGCTGGGTTTACGCGCGGCGATTTTTGTCGGGCGTCCGCGGATGGCGATGGCCGGGATCACCGCGATGCTGGATCGGGGGCAGGGGATTGAGCCGGGCATTCACCCCTCGGCTGTGATTGATCCTACTGCTGAGATTGGTGCTGATGCCTCAATCGGGCCGCTGGCCGTGATCGGCGCGCGGGCCCGGATTGGTGCAGGCACGGTTATTGGCGCGCATTGCGTGGTAGGCATGGATGCGGTTCTAGGTGAACAGGCTGTGCTGCGCGAGATGGTCAGTATTGGCGCAAGGGCGCAGATTGGCGACCGCTTCATCGCACAGCCCGGCGCGCGGATCGGTGGCGACGGTTTCAGCTATGTAACGCCGGAAGTCTCGGGTGCCGAGAACGCGCGCAAGACGCTGGGCGATCAGGGCGATGCCAAGGCCCAAAGCTGGCTGCGCATCCACTCGCTGGGCGCGGTCGAGATCGGTGACGATGTTGAGGTCGGATCAAACTGCACCGTCGACAATGGCACGATCCGCAACACGCGCATTGGCGATGGCTCGAAACTGGACAACCTCGTCCACGTCGGCCACAACACGCGGGTCGGGCGGGATTGCCTGCTGTGCGGGCAGACCGGCGTGTCCGGCTCGGTCGAGATCGGCAACAATGTGGTTCTGGGCGGCCAGACCGGCGTGGTCGACAATATCTTTATCGGTGATGGCGTCATCTCGGGCGGTGGCACCAAGATTCTGTCTAACGTCCCGGCGGGGCGGGTGATTATGGGCTATCCGGGCATCAAGATGGAAACCCATACGGATGTGTATAAAGCCCAGCGCCGCCTGCCGCGCATGGCCCGCGACGTTGAGGCGCTGAAAAAGGCTGTTTTCAAACAGTCCCCGAGCGATTAAATCATCCTCAGATTGATAATCAGGGGATCGATATGAGCATCAGCGACCGCGTCATCGCGATCATTGCAGAGCAGGCCGTGCTGGAGCCATCTGATGTGACGCCCGAAAGCACCTTGGAGGATCTGGGCATCGACAGCCTTGGTCTGGTCGAAAGCATTTTCGCAATCGAGGAAGAGTTCGACATCTCGGTCCCGTTCAACGCCAACGAACCCGAAGCCAACGATTTCGACATCTCGAACGTGGCCGCGATCATTGCCGGGATCGAAAAGCTTGTGTCGGAAAAGGTCTGACAAACGACTATGAAACGCGTTGTCATTACCGGTGCTGGCACCATCAACTCGTTGGGCCACTCGGTCCCCGACACCCTTGAAGCGATGCGCGAAGGCCGTTGCGGTATCTCGGAACTCGAGTTTCGTGACGTTGACCGGCTGGCGATCAAGATCGGCGGCCAGGTGCGCGGGTTCGAGGCCGAGGGGCGCTTCAACCGTCAGCAAATGTCACTGTATGACCGGTTCACCCAGTTCACCCTGACCGCCGCGAAAGAAGCGATTGAACAGTCGGGTATCGAATTTCACGGCGAACTGGCCGCCCGGTCCGGTGTGGTGCTGGGCACTGCAGGTGGAGGGGTTTCCACTTGGGACGACAATTATCGCTCGGTCTACGAAGACGGTAAGAACCGGGTTCATCCCTTCGTTGTTCCCAAGCTGATGAACAATGCCGCCGCCAGCCACGTGTCGATGGAACACAACCTCAAGGGCCCGAGTTTCACGGTTTCGACCGCTTGCGCCTCGTCCAACCATGCGATGGCGCAGGCGTTTCAGATGGTCCGCAGCGGCGCGGCCCCGGCCATGATCACCGGCGGGTCCGAGTCGATGCTGTGCTTCGGCGGCGTCAAGGCGTGGGAAGGGCTGCGCGTGATGTCCAAGGACGCCTGCCGCCCCTTCAGCGCCAACCGCAACGGTATGGTGCAGGGCGAAGGGGCCGGGATCTTTGTGTTCGAGGAATACGAACACGCGCGTGCGCGCGGCGCTGAGATACTGTGCGAGCTTGTGGGTTTTGCGATGTCCTCGGACGCTTCTGACATCGTGATGCCAAGCAAGCAAGGTGCATCGCGCGCGATGTCGGGCGCGTTGGCGGATGCGAAGTTAAACGCGGGCGATGTGGGCTATATCAACGCGCACGGAACCGGCACTGCCGCCAATGACAAGACGGAATGCGCGGCGGTGGCGGATGTGTTCGGGCCGCATGCGGATGACCTGATGATCTCATCCACGAAATCCATGCATGGCCACCTGATAGGTGGCACCGGCGCGGTGGAACTGCTGGCCTGTATCATGGCGCTGCGCGACGGGGTGATTGCTCCGACGATTGGCTATGAAGAACCCGATCCGGAATGTGCGCTGGACGTGGTGCCAAACGAAGCGCGCGAGGCCAAGGTGGATGTGGCGCTAAGCAACGCCTTTGCCTTTGGCGGCCTGAACGCGGTTCTGGCATTGAAAAAGATTTAAACGTGTCCGCCGCCACAAGGTTGTGGCGGCGTAATTGTCGTCAGTTTTCTTAGTTCGTGTTGACGGAAAGACCGTCAAACCCAGCGGTGAAGCCGGACAGCGAGACGTCCATCTCGAGCACTTGATTGGGCGCGACGACCGGAACCAGAGAAATCACGGCCGTGCTTCCGGCCTTCATCGCGTCCACGTCACCTTGGGTGAACCCCATCTGAACCAGGCAGCCCACCGGGTTGCAGTGGTGATAATCGTACAGCTTGCGCGGCGCACCATCGATCGACAGCGCCAGTTGAGCCTGCAGCAGCGTTTCCAGCGGAACAATCACGGTTGCGCCTGCAACGGCGGCGTTGCCTTCGGGCAGTTTCTGGATCGTGATTTCCGCGATGGGCTGCCCTTGCTGGCCATTCAGCAACTGCCGCATCGCGCAGGGGTCCGCATCGGCCTCGGTCTTGATGCATGAGATTTGCCAGTCGCCGGTCTCTTCTTTCACATATTGCTCGCCCAGACGCGGGCCGGTTTCGCCCAGATCGAGCTGGCTGCCGTTTTCCGCCGCCGGAGTTTCGTCGGACGTTGCCGCCTCTTGCGCGCTGACAGCGCCGCCGATAAGGGCCGCCGCCACAATATTGAACGAGAGGATTTTCTTGATCATGCTTGCCTCGGGTATGGTGATTGAGCTTTTTGTTTCCTCTAACACCCTTCCGGCCCGCTGTCAGTCACTAAGCGATATGCGATTCTGAAAGTGAACGGATTCTTGCCAAACCGCTTTGCCCGGCCACGAAAAAAGGGAGCTGGTGGAGCAGCTCCCTTTCAAATTGGTTCTCCCCGTCGGACTGGCCGACTTAGTTATGCGCAAACCCTACGGAAGGGGCGCACGGGGGTCAACTGCAAACCTGAAATTTTAATGACACCATCAGGTTTGCATAAGAGTTGGGCAAAAAAGCCGTGCCCGAAGGCACGGCCAGTCGACAGGGAGGAAGTCTGCCCCCACGACTTGCACCGCGAAGGCAGCGATTGGACTATGGCAGTCAATGGTTAAGTTTGTATGCTGGTGCCGGATCGGTGGACATTAAGGCGGACATATGAGCGATAAGGTTTTTGTAGGTGGCGCGGGTCAGGACTATGCTGAGCCGCAGGGTCTTGCGCTGAAATACGCCAATCGCCACGGTTTGATCGCGGGGGCAACAGGGACGGGCAAGACGGTCACGCTGCAGATCCTTGCCGAGGGCTTTTCCGCTGCTGGCGTTCCGGTCTTTCTGTCGGACATCAAGGGTGATCTGTCGGGCCTGGCCTTGCCGGGCAGCGAAACCCACAAGCTGCATCAGGCGTTTCAGGACCGGGCCACGCGTATCGGCTTTGCCGATTTCGCCTACGCAGCCTGCCCGGTCACGTTCTGGGACCTGTTCGGCGAACAGGGACATCCGGTGCGCACCACAGTGACCGAGATGGGGCCCTTGCTGCTCTCACGTCTGATGGAGCTCAGCGAGGCGCAGGAAGGTATTCTGAACATTGCCTTTCGTGTGGCCGATGAAGAGGGGATGCCGCTGCTGGACCTCAAAGATCTGCAGGCCTTGCTGGTCTGGATTGGCGAGAACCGGGCGCAATTGTCCTTGAGGTACGGCAACGTCTCGACCGCTTCGATCGGTGCGATCCAGCGGCGCTTGCTGGTGCTGGAAAATCAGGGCGGTACAAAGCTGTTTGGCGAACCGGCGCTCGATCTGGCCGATCTGATGCGCAGGGATGAAAACGGGCAGGGGATGGTGAACATCCTTGCCTCGGACAAGCTTATGGGATCGCCACGCCTCTATGCGACGTTCCTTCTGTGGCTGCTGAGCGAGTTGTTCGAGGAACTGCCCGAGGTCGGTGACCCCGACAAACCCAAGCTAGTGTTCTTCTTTGACGAGGCGCATCTGCTGTTTGACGACGCGCCCAAGGTGCTGGTCGATAAGGTTGAACAGGTCGCGCGTCTGATCCGGTCAAAAGGGGTTGGCGTGTATTTTGTCACCCAGAACCCGGCGGACATCCCCGAGGATATTCTGGGCCAGTTGGGCAACCGCGTCCAACATGCGCTACGCGCCTTCACGGCCCGCGACCGGAAAAACCTGCGTCTGGCGGCGGAAACCTATCGAGAGAACCCGGACTTCGACACCGAAACCGCCATTCGTGAGGTCGGAGTGGGTGAGGCGGTCACGTCGATGCTGCAGAAGAAAGGCGTGCCGGGCGTGGTTGAACGCACTTTGATTCGACCTCCGGGGTCTCAGTTGGGGCCGATTTCCGATGCCGAACGGAAGGCCATTTTGCAGGCGTCCCCGATGGCTGAAAAATATGACAAACCGGTTGATCGAAAGTCGGCCTTCGAAATCCTGCATGCCCGCGCCGAGGCCGCCGCAAAGGAAGCTGAGGCCGCCGAGGCCGAAGAGGTGTTGGACCTGCAAACGCCGATGGAGCGCGAGTACGCCTCGGCCCGCAGGTATTCCGGCAGCCGGGTCGGGCGGTCCTCCTCCCGGAGTGTGCGCAGGAAAGACACGTTCGCTTCGGCGGTGGGAGAGGCCGTGATTAAAGAACTGAAAGGCACGACCGGACGCAGGATCGTGCGCGGTATTCTGGGTGGGCTGTTCCGTAATCGGTAAGTGCCGAAGAAGGCACCCGATAGGCGTGCATCACCGATTCAAGCGACGCCGACCCTCTTCCTGGCAAAAGGCATCTGCCTCGGCCACTGACATTTTGGTTGCAGGATAGTCAATCGCCCGGTCCCAAATCACGCGGTCTTGGCGATAAAGCTGACAGGTGACAACGCCTTTGGCGGTCGGCACTTGAACCGGCGCGGTTTCAAGGTCCTCGGGCGAGGGCACGCAGGCCGTGAGGGCCGCGACGACCGGCAGAAGGATCGGGAGGAGGAGTGGTTTTTTCATTGCGTTAACATCTACTCTTATCAGTGAGCGTTCATGATCGTTACGGATCGGCCAGTTTCGTGTGAGCGAGCGCCGGACAGACCGCACCAAAACAACAGAGCGGTGCACCCGTTTATTCAAAAATCCCTTCTGAATCAAGAAACCGCGCCCTCTTTCAGGCGCGGTTCCCGAATTTGGGAGGATTTTAGCCTATTTTTCGGGAATTAACCCTCTTGGGCTGAATCTAAGGACAATCAGCAGGATCAGCCCCATGGTAAACAACCGCATATGGGCTGCGCTTTCGACCAGATGCGCCTTGAGCGCACTGCCATCTGGCATTCCGGCGGTAATCAGGTTCATCACCCAAAGGCCAATGGGTTCCACCTGAACCCACAGGAACCAGATCAGGAACGCACCAAGAACGGCGCCGAAGTTGTTGCCCGATCCGCCGACGATCACCATCACCCAGACCAGAAAGGTAAAACGCAGAGGATTATAAGTGCCCGGAGTCAACTGGCCGTCCAGCGTTGTCATCATCGCACCGGCAATGCCGCAAATGGCCGAGCCCAGAACGAAGATCTGCAAGTGGCGGCGGGTGACATCCTTGCCCATCGCCTCGGCAGCAACCTCATTGTCGCGAATGGCGCGCATCATGCGGCCCCAAGGGCTTTTGAGTGCCATCTGCGCCATCCACAGCAACAGAAGCAGCACGATCAGGAACAGCAGCGAATAGCCCAGCTTGACCGACAGCGTCGAGGCCGTGACCGGATCAATCCCAAACCATTCCGCACGGGCGAGGAAGGATGGGTCTTGCTGCAGTTCGACCTCATACCCCACAACGGGCGAGGGGCGCGGGATGCCGTAGACGTTCTTGACGCCCCGGGCCAGCCAGTCTTCGTTTTTCATGATCGCAATGATGATCTCGGCAATGCCCAGCGTGGCAATCGCCAGATAGTCCGAACGCAGGCCCAGCGCGGTCTTGCCGATCAGCCACGCGGCACCGGCGGCCAGCAAACCTCCGGCAGGCCACGCCAGCAGAACCGGCAGGTTCAGACCGCCGATATTGCCTGCGATGGCGGGATCGATTTCCTCAATCGCCGCGATGCTGGGATCGAAGATTGCCCGATAGGCGAAAAACCCGACGACAAGGATGCCGATGATCGCCAGCGTCTGCACACGCCCTTTGGGCATCATCTGCGCCACCATCACTGCCGCCACAACCGTCGCCGCCCCCAGCAGCAGGGCCAGCACGACGCCATAGCCGCCCGCCGACCAAGCTCCGGGTGTCGGCGGGGTCGAGACCAGCACAACCGCCAACCCACCAAGCGCGACAAATCCCATGACGCCGACGTTGAACAGCCCGGCAAAGCCCCATTGCAGGTTCACCCCGATCGACATGATGGCCGAGATCAGCCCCATATTCAGGATCAGGATCGCGGCATTCCAGCTTTGCGTGAAACCGGTCAGCAGGATCAGCCCGCCGACGACGACGAAAAGCAGCGTATTTCTGACGGGCTCGCTCATATCACTTTCCCCTTGAACAGGCCCGTGGGCTTGAACAGCAGCACGATCAGCAGGATCACGAAGCTGACGGCGAATTTGTAATCGGTGGACAGGAACTGGACGAGGCCCGAGGGCTCAAGGCTTTCGGGTGCCAGATATGTCAGCACCTTTTTCCAGGCATAGGTGATGGTGACCTCGGAAAACGCGATGATGAACCCGCCTGCGATGGCCCCGATAGGGTTGCCGAGGCCTCCGACAATGGCCGAGGCAAAGATCGGCAGCAGCAGCTGGAAATAGACGAAGGGTTTGAAGCTTTTGTCCAGCCCGTACAGCACGCCCGCCGTAGTCGCCAGCGCGGCGACGATGATCCATGTGATCATCACCACACGCTCGGGATTGATGCCGGACAGCAGGGCCAGATCCTCGTTATCTGAGTATGCGCGCATGGATTTACCTGTGCGCGTCTTGTTCAGAAACCAGAACAAAAGCACCACCGCGGCAACCGCCACGATCACGGTAATTCCCTGAGAGGTCTTGATCGCCAGCCCCTCGCGCAGACCGGTCATCGCCTTGAAATCCCTTGCTGAGACGATGAACCGCGCACCGTCCGAAAAGCGCTGGTCATCGGGCCCGATGATGAACCGCACAAGGCCATTCATTATGAACATCACGCCCATCGAGACGATGACCAGAATGACCGGTTTGGCTTTTTGGTCTCGATAGAACCTGTAAACCAGCCGGTCGGTGATCAGCACCAGAACGATACAGCCCAGAATAGCAAAGGGCAGGGCCAGCAAAGCGGTCGGCAGCGGCCCGAAACTGACCCCTGCGGCCTGCAGGCCCCACGTGACCAGCACAGCGATCATCGCGCCAAAGGCCATCGTGTCGCCATGGGCAAAGTTCGAGAACCGCAGGATGCCATAGATCAGCGTCACCCCCAACGCGCCCAGCGCCAACTGGCTGCCATAGGCGATTGCGGGAACAAGAACGAAGTTGGAGAGCGCCACAAGGGCGTTAAGGAAGTCCATTAGTACAAACCTCCGCGAATGGCGCTGCAACTGAGTTTTGTCATCTGATTAGACAGAAACGCATTGTGACCCCAGTTACTTATCGAGATTAGGTTTATACCAAACGCGTCAGCAATTTCACCGTTGGGCACGATAACGGCAAAATAGTCGGGTTTAGGATTTTGTTTGATGTATGTTTCGGCTTGAGCGTAATTTTCAAAGTACCCGAGTTTGATACGTCGATCTTCTTTTCCTTCTAAGAAATAGTCGCCGTTCTCACGGCTCAAAACCAACGATGAAAGTGGCAAATTTGCTCGAACGCAAATTTGTTTTTCGCACGCAGCGTACATGCTGCAATTTGCCGGATACCCGGATTGGTCCCAAGCGGCCAAAAGAGTGGATGTCTGAAGCAGCGAAACAATTGCTATTGTGAGAAAAAGTCTCATCCTCACCCCCCCAAGAAACTTTTACGCACTTCGGGATCGGCCAGCAGTTCCTTGCCGGTGCCGGTATAGGCATTCCGCCCCTGAACCAGCACATATCCCTTGTCCGCGATCTCCAGAGCCTGACGGGCGTTCTGTTCGACCATCAGGATCGGCAGCCCGGTGCGGGACACCTCGATGATCCGATCGAACAGCTCATCCATCACGATGGGCGAGACACCGGCGGTGGGTTCGTCCAGCATCAGCACCTTCGGCTGAGTCATCAGCGCGCGGCCCACGGCGACCTGTTGGCGTTGACCGCCCGATAGCTCTCCGGCGGCTTGGTTGCGCTTGTCGCGCAGGATGGGAAACAGGTCATAGACCTGCTCCATCGTCTGGCTGATGTCGTCGCGGCGGATGAAAGCGCCCATCTCAAGGTTTTCTTCCACCGTCATCGAGGTGAAGATGTTCGACGTCTGCGGCACAAAGCCCATCCCGCGCATTACCCGATCCTGTGGAGTGAGGGCGGTGATATCCTCTCCGTCCAGTCGCACCGCACCAGATCGCACGTCCAGCATCCCGAATACGGCTTTCATCGCGGTCGATTTGCCCGCTCCGTTGGGGCCGACGATCACCGCGATCTCGCCCTTGTCGACGGCGATGGTGCAATCGTGCAGGATGTCCGGCCCTTTGCCATAACCGCCAGTCATGGTGTCGCCGATCAGAAAGGGGCCGCCCTCGACCCGATGCGTCTCACCGCTTTTGCGATGAGCGGGGGTCATGGTGCCCATGCCCTTTGGGTTGGTGATCGAGAGGTCCTTGTTGCCCTTGTCGTCCTGATAAGGATTATCGCTCACGCCCCGGCCTCCAGCTTGTCTTTGTTCTTGAGGCCGGTGCCCAGATAGGCTTCGATCACGTGCTCATTGGCCTTGATCTCGTCCAAGGTACCCTCGGCCAGAACCTTACCCTCGGCCATACAGATGACCGGGTCGCAGATTTTGCCGATGAAATCCATGTCGTGTTCGATCACGACGAAGGTATAGCCGCGTTCCTTGTTCAGACGCAGGATCGTGTCGGCGATGGTCATCAAAAGGGTGCGGTTCACGCCCGCGCCGACTTCGTCCAGAAATACGATCTTGGCGTCCACCATCATGGTGCGGCCCAGTTCCAGCAGTTTCTTCTGACCGCCCGAAACCTGACCGGCCTTGTGATCGGCCAGATGTTCAATGGTCAGGAATTCCAGAACTTCGTCGGCCTTGGCGCGCAACGCGCGTTCCTCATCGGCGATGCGCTTGCGGCCAAACCATGTGTTCCACAGCGATTCACCGGATTGTGCGCCGGGCACCATCATCAGGTTCTCACGACACGACATCGACGAAAACTCATGCGCGATCTGGAAGGTGCGCAGCAGGCCCTTGTGAAACAGCTCATGCGGGGGCAGGCCGGTGATATCCTCACCATCCATGTGGACCTTGCCGCTGGTCGGCGGAAGAACGCCGGCGATCACATTGAACAGAGTGGTTTTTCCGGCCCCGTTCGGCCCAATCAGACCGGTGATCGAGCCCTTTTGGATTTCCAGCGATGCCCCGTCCACCGCATGAAACCCGCCGAAATGCTTGTGCACGTCTTCGACGACGATCATTTTTTCCCCTAGCCGCCGTTTACCGGCGTTGTTGCCCATCCCCCTGTAAGAGGTGCGGCCTTTTGTCATTGAAACAGCCCGGACACAAGGCCCGGGCTGCTTGTTTTTATGACTGTTAACCTCGGATCAACGGAAGTTGACTGTCTTGTTCTCGCCGTCGGTCACCTCGATCTCACGGTAGGAACCCGCGCTTTCGCCGGGGCCGATCAGCTCAACGCCGGACGCGCCGACATAGTCGATCTCCTGACCGGCAGCCAGCAGTTCCAGACCCTTGGCCAGTTCGCCGGGATAGATTTTTTCGCCCGGGGCATTGGCGACGTCCATGATCTTCGCGCCATAGTCCGCAGGGCTGGTCGAGCCTGCGGCCTGCATCGCCAGCATGAACAGCGCGGCTGCGTCATAGCTTTCCGGCGAATAGGGCGACGAGCCGTCGAAACCGGCCGCTTCGGCCATGGCGAAATACTTCTCGGCACCTTCACCACCCGAACCGGCGATCTGACCGAACGAGCCATTCAGGTCGGGGCCCACATTGTTGGGCAGCGAGTCACCGATCATGCCGCCGGGCAGACCGAACGTGTCAAACGCACCGCTGTCCAAGGCCGACTGGATGATGCCCAGACCGCCCTGATCCAGATAGCCCGCAACGACCAAAATGTCGCCACCGGCCGAGGCCAGCGCGCCAACTTCGGCCGAATAGTCGGCCTTGCCGTCTTCGTGCGCTGCGACGATGGTCACTTCACCCCCCGCTGCTTCAAACGAGGACTGGATCGCGTCCGCCAGACCCTTGCCATAGTCGTTGTTGGTATAGGTCAGAGCGATCGAACTGATGCCACGATCGTTCAGGATGTCGGCCATCACTTCACCTTCGCGCGCATCCGACGGGGCGGTGCGGAAGAACAGGCCGTTATCCTCCATGGTCGACAGACCGGGTGAGGTGGCCGACGGAGAAATCATGACCATGCCATTCGGAATCGCCACGTTTTGCAGGATCGCGCCAGTCACGCCCGAGCAGTCGCCGCCGATAATACCGGCAACGCCATCTGCGATCATGCGCTCACCGTTCGAGGTGGCGAGACCGTTGTCGATACACCCGGTGTCGGCGCGCGAGGCGGTCACTTTGGCGCCGTCCAGCAGCTTGCCGGATTCGGTGACCTCGGCCATTGCCATCTCGGCACCCGAACCCATTGCGGGGGCCAGCGATTCAATCGGGCCGGTGAAGCCGAAGAGAACGCCCAGCGTGACATCCTCGGCCATTGCGGTGCCCGAAAGCAGAGCGGTTGCTGCAGTTGCTGTAAGCAGCTTTTTCATATGGTTACTCCCTGTTATGAACGTATTCGTTCTGGGCACGACCCTAGGCAAGCTGTTCGGAAAAGAAAAGTCCTAACGGAAAAGTGTTTTTCCAGCCAAAGACCCTATTTGTTCAGATGGGTTTCGCAGGCGAAGACGCGCCATTTGACGGAGGGTTAAGATGATCCGGGCATTCGTGATAATCGTTCTGGCGTGGGCCAGTATGGCCACGGCGGAGACACTGCAAACCGCTGAAGGGCCGGTGCGCGTTACGAAAGTGGTGGGCGGGCTGGATACGCCCTGGGCGGTCGGCATTCTGCCCGATGGCAGCTTTCTGGTCACCGAACGGGAAGGGGAAATCCTCTACGTCAATGGCTCCGAGATCCAGCGCGTATCGGGCGTTCTGAAAGTTGCCGCTTCGGGGCAGGGCGGTTTGTTGGACATCACAATCGCGCGGGATTTTGATCGCAGTCGCGAGGTGTTTCTGACCTTCTCGAAACCTCAAAGCGGCGGTGCGGGAACGGCCCTTGCCGTGGCGCGCCTGTCAGAAGACGGCAAGCGGCTGACGAATCTGCGCGTGATTTTCGAGGCTGTGCCGGGCGGATCAGGTGGTCGGCACTTTGGCTCTCGGGTGGTCGAGGCGCAGGACGGCACGCTTTACCTGACGATTGGGGACCGGGGCGACCGGCCCTCGGCGCAGGACCGGGCGACAGTGATGGGGTCGGTGATCCGCGTCGCGCGGGATGGCTCGGTTCCCGCTGACAATCCGTTTGTTGGACAGTCCGGCATACGCCCGGAAATCTGGTCTTATGGCCATAGAAACCCGCAGGGCGCGGGGCTGGATGCACGCGGCAGGCTGTGGGTTTCCGAGCACGGCGCGCGTGGCGGGGATGAGATCAACCTTGTGCTAAAAGGCGCGAACTATGGCTGGCCCGTGATCTCATACGGCACCCACTATTCCGGCCAGAAGATCGGTGAAGGTACGTCGAGACAGGGCATGGAGCAGCCCGAATTCTACTGGGACCCGTCCATCGCGCCGTCCGGCCTAATGGTGTATTCCGGCAAGCTTTGGCCGCATTGGAAGGGCGACATATTCGTGGGCTCGCTCAAATTCGACTACATAGCGCGCCTTGCCGGTTCGCCGCTGCGCGAGGTCGAACAGATCAAAGGCCCTCAGACAGAACGTGTTCGCGACATCGTCGAAGCGCCCGACGGGTCGATATGGTTCATTTCGGTTGGGCAGGGCGCGGTCTACCGCATGACGCCCGAGGGCTAGACCGACAGCCGCCCGCTCTGCGCCCCGCGTTCCCGATAGGGCGTGGTGTTGTAATGCGCGCGGTAGCATTTCGAGAAATGGCTGGGCGACGCGAACCCGCAGGCGAGCGCTACGTTGATGACGCTCATATCGGTTTGCATCAGCAGGTTGCGTGCTTTGTGCAGCCGCAACTCCATGTAATACCGCTTGGGCGACCGGCTCAGATAGCGGCGGAAAAGGCGTTCCAGCTGACGGGTGGACATACCGACATCCTTGGCCAGGATCGAGGGCGAGATCGGTTCCTCGATGTTTTTCTCCATCATCAGAATGACCTGGCTCAGCTTGGGGTGGCGCACGCCGATCCGCGTAGGCGTGGACAAGCGCTGAGTGTCCTGATCCGTGCGGATCGAGGAATAGATCATCTGATCGGCCACGGCGTTCGCAAGATCCTCGCCATAATCGTCGGCGATCAGCTTTAGCATCAGGTCAATCGACGATGTTCCGCCTGCCGTTGTCATCCGGTTGCCGTCGACAAGAAACACCGATTTTGTCAGTTCCACACTGTCGAATTCCTCGGCGAAACTGTCCGAGTTTTCCCAGTGGATCGTCGCTTTCTTCCCGTCCAGCAACCCGGCCTTGGCCAGTGTATAGGCGGCGGTACATAGCCCGCCCACTTTGACGCCCTTGCGCGCCTCGCGGCGCAGCCAGTTCAGAACGCGCTTGGTCGTGGCGGCCTGAACATCGACGCCGCCGCAGACCATGATCACCTCATCGCGCTGCAACTCGCCTAAATCGGCGTCCAGCTTAAAGGTCGTCCCGGCCGAGCAAGACACAACCTCGCCACCTTCCCCGGCCAACGTCCACGTGTAGATCGTGCGGTCGGCCATACGGTTGGCGATCCGCAGGCTGTCCAGCGCCGAGGCAAAGGACAAAAGCGAGAACTTGTCCAGCAGGACAAAAACGAAATTGACGGGCTTGTCTGTGCTTCCGTCCACTGTGACAACTTGGCGTTGCTCTTGCATGGCGATTTGTCCTTTATTCGACGCCTTGTGACGGTGCGTCCGGCGACAGATATGGCAGCCACCATGATCAAAGCTTGTTTGCGTCGTCAAGAGGCGCAAATGGGATATGGTCACTCATCAAAGCTTTTTGTATAGAGACCCTCTGAATACTTCAGCGGAGATCAAAGCTATGACCGAATGGCAAAAAACGAACTGGCGCAACAAGCCCCGGGTTCAGATGCCAGACTATACCGACGCGGCCGCGCTGGCCAAGGTCGAGGCCCAGCTTTCGCAGTATCCCCCGCTGGTCTTTGCGGGCGAAGCGCGACGGCTCAAGCAACATCTGGGTGCCGCTGGCCGTGGTGAGGCGTTCCTGCTGCAGGGCGGGGATTGCGCTGAAAGCTTTGAACAATTCAGCGCGGACGCGATCCGGGACACGTTCAAGGTGATGCTGCAGATGGCGATGGTGTTGACCTATGGGGCTAAGGTTCCAGTGGTCAAAGTGGGCCGTATGGCGGGTCAGTTCGCCAAACCGCGCAGCGCCCCGACCGAGGTTGTGGATGGTGTGGAATTGCCCAGCTACCGTGGTGACATCATCAACGAATTGGCCTTCACGCCGGAGGCGCGGATTCCGAATCCGGGTAAGATGCTGCAGGCCTACACACAGGCGGCGGCTACGCTGAACCTGCTGCGTGCCTTCTCGACCGGCGGTTTCGCCGATATGAGCCATGTGCATTCCTGGACCCTGGGCTTTGCCGACGGTCAGGACGTTCAGAAATATTCCGAGATTGCTGACCGCATTCAGGATTCGATTGATTTCATGGGCGCTGCAGGCATCACCGCAGACACCACCCATGAATTCTCATCGGTCGAGTTCTACACCAGCCACGAAGGCCTGCTACTGGAATATGAAGAGGCGCTGACCCGTCTCGATTCCACCTCGGGCAACTGGCTGGCAGGCTCGGGTCACATGATCTGGATTGGCGACCGCACCCGTCAGCCCGACGGCGCGCATGTTGAATTCGCACGCGGCGTTCTGAACCCGATTGGTCTGAAATGCGGCCCGACCACGACCGCCGAGGACCTGAAAGTTCTGATGTCCAAGCTGAACCCCGAAAACGAAGAGGGTCGCCTGACCCTGATCGCCCGGTTCGGCGCGGGCCAGGCGGGTGAGCATCTGCCGCGTCTGGTCAAGGCCGTCAAGGAAGAGGGTGCGAAGGTCACCTGGGTCTGCGACCCGATGCACGGCAACACGATCAAGTCGGCCACGGGCTACAAAACACGCCCGTTTGACTCGGTGCTGCGCGAGGTGCGCGACTTCTTCGGTGTACATCAGGCCGAAGGGACCATCCCCGGCGGCGTGCATTTCGAGATGACCGGTCTGGACGTCACCGAATGCACCGGCGGTGTGCGCGCCGTGACCGAAGAGGACCTTTCGGACCGCTACCACACCGCCTGCGACCCGCGCCTGAACGCGTCGCAGTCGCTGGAACTGGCCTTCCTTGTGGCAGAGGAACTGACCAACCTGCGCCGGAACGGTTCCAAGCGCGCCGCAGGCTGATCGCAGATACAGATGAAAAGGAAACGGCGGGCCGATGGCTCGCCGTTTTTTCGTCAGTCGTCGCGTGAATAGATCAGCCGCAGATGGCTGGAGGGGGCTTTGAAATCAGCCTGATCTTCGGCGAAGCCTTCGGCCTCCTGAACGGTGGGCTTTGCAGGGGCCTGAATCTCGGAAACAGCTTTGATCCGCGTATCCGCGATGGAAAAGCGGCGCGGCGTGGGGCCGATGGTGCCGTCGCTGACCATAACGCCCAAAGCCCGGCTGACATCGCCCAGATCGCTTTTCAGCGGCAACAGGATCATGCGCGCCTGCAGACGCGGGCGCCCCATCGCGCCGCTGGACACCAGCCCAAGCTCGGCAATGGCCGGAGCCGCGAAAACCTGCTCCAGCGTGTCCTTGATGGCCACGCGCCCTTCGGGTTCAAAGAATGAGGTCAGCGGCATCCCGCGCACCTCCATCCCCGCCAGCTTGTTCATGTGGCTTCCGGCCAGCCGAAACCGCGCCAGACCGGGCGCGATGCGTTCCAATATGAACGTATATTCCAGAACATTCTCTAACCCGCGCGGGTCGATCTGCGACCGCATCGGCACACCGTCACCGGTTAACAGGGCGGACCAATAAGCCTCGGCCTGTCGGATCGGCGAGAGGCTGCGCCCACTGTCAAAGCGATCCATTGCGACGATCTTTCCAATTTCTGACCCGGAACCAATCCCGAAAAAGGTTTTCATTTTCATAACCCTAGCATCAACCGATCACCATTTTAGTAGAATGCAACGCATCGGGTGCATCTATGGCGCAACTGCATGTCCTGTCGCGAGATTGACACGGGTTAAGTCTATTTTGGAGCAATTCCTTAACGAATGGTTAACCACTGCAGAAGATTTGCTTTCTCAGCAGAGTCTTGCCCTGCATGGCTCAATAGCATTAGGTGCAGCAAGCGGGCAGCAGTAGGGCAGATTAAGGAAGGGCAGTCATGATCAAATCCATGACCGGGTTCGCCGCAGGCAAGGGCGAGTTCGGGCCGCATAGCTGGACGTGGGAATTGCGCAGCGTGAACGGCAAAGGTCTGGACATGCGCATCCGTGTGCCCGAGTGGCTGACAGGGCTTGAAGCCGCCTTGCGCGCGACGCTGTCCAAATCGCTGAGCCGGGGTAACGTCACCCTGTCGATGCGGGTCAGTCGCGATGAATCTACGCCCGATCTGGCGCTGAACGAAACCGCCATGACCGCCGCGCTGGATGCGTTGAAGCAAACACAGGACATGGCCGCCGCGGGTGGTATCACGCTTGCGCCGTCCTGCGCCGCTGATCTGCTGGCCATGAAGGGCATGATGGAAGCAGGGGCTGAGGCCGACGACCCGGCCCCTCTGGTCGCGCATCTGACCAAGGAGTTTGCTCCGCTTCTGGCCGCCTTCATCGAGATGCGCGGGAAAGAGGGTGAGGCTTTGGCCGGGGTCCTCACCGCCCAGTTGGATCAGGTCGCGGCGCTGACCGCGCAGGCGGCTGATCTGGCCGAAAAGCGCAAGGACAAGATGGCTAACGCTCTGTGCGAAAACCTCGCCCGTGTGATGGACAATGCGCAGGGGGCAGACCCAGACCGGGTGGCGCAGGAACTGGCACTGATCGCGGTCAAGGCCGATATCACCGAGGAGATCGACCGCCTGACCGCCCATGTCGCGGCAGCCAGTGATCTGCTGACCCAGAACGGCGCGGTTGGACGCAAGCTGGATTTCCTGATGCAGGAATTCAATCGTGAGGCCAACACGCTGTGCTCGAAAGCGCAAAGCGCTGAGCTGACCTCGGTCGGGCTGGAGCTGAAGGCCGTCATCGACCAGATGCGCGAGCAGGTGCAAAATGTTGAATAATAAAGGAAACCAGTGACATGGCGGATCGTCGCGGCCTACTCATCATCCTGTCCTCGCCCTCGGGCGCGGGCAAATCCACTCTGGCCCGCCGATTGATGGCTTGGGACACCGATCTGGAATTCTCAGTGTCTGCAACAACCCGCGCGCCGCGTCCAGGCGAAGAACACGGGCGCGAATACTACTTCCTGACGGAAGACGCCTTTAAACAGCAGGTCCGCGATGGGCAAATGCTGGAACATGCGCATGTCTTCGGAAACTTCTACGGCTCGCCCGCCGGTCCGGTGCGCGACTCGATTAATTCGGGGCGCGATGTCCTGTTTGACGTGGACTGGCAGGGCGAGGTTCAGATCCGCAATTCGGATCTGGGCAAACACGCGCTGTCGATCTTCATCCTGCCGCCCTCGATCCCCGAATTGCGCCGTCGGTTGGAAACGCGCGGGCAGGACAGTGAGGACGTAATCGCCAAGCGGATGCTCAAAAGCTGGGATGAGATCAGCCACTGGGGCTATTACGATTACGTTCTGGTCAATGACGATCTGGATTCCACGGAAGAAAAGCTAAAAACGATTGTCAGCGCCGAGCGTATGCGCCGCATTCAGCAACCGTCATTGCAGGACCACGTCCGGCAACTGCAAAACGAATTCGAGGGGCTGTCATGACCATCTACGCTTTGGGAGACAACACACCGCATATTCACGAGGACACCTGGGTCGCGCCGGATGCCAATCTGATCGGTAAGGTGGTTCTGGAGCAGGGCGCGTCGGTTTGGTTTGGCTGTACGATCCGCGCCGATCACGAGGAAATTCGTGTGGGGCAGGGCAGCAATGTGCAGGAAAACTGCGTCATGCATATCGACGCGGGCTATCCACTGACGATCGGGGCGAACTGCACCATCGGCCACAAGGTCATGCTGCATGGCTGCACGATTGGTGACAACACGCTGATCGGAATGGGAGCCATTGTTCTGAACGGGGCCAAGATCGGCAAAAACTGCCTGATCGGCGCGGGCGCTCTGGTCACAGAAGGCAAGGAAATCCCTGACAACTCGCTGGTCATGGGATCGCCCGGCAAGATCGTCCGCGACGTGGATGAGGCGATGGCGCAGAAGTTGACGCTCAGCGCGTTGCACTATCAGGAAAACATGCGCAAGTTTCGCGAAACTATGAAGCCCGTAGGCTAGGGCGCGGGTATTCATCGCTGAGTAACGAAAATGTCTGATGACCTGCTTGCCGAATTTGTCTCGGCCATTCCGATGCCCGCTCTGATGGTCGATCAAACCGAGCGAATTATTGCGGCCAATATCGATGCCAGAATCTTGCTGGGACAGAACATCGAAGGCAGGCATTTCGCCACGATCCTGAGGCAGCCTCAGGTCATCGAAGCGATGGAGCAAAGCCTGCGCACCAAGGGCCGGTCCGAGACCCGGCATCTGTCGAACGACGGCGCGCAGGACACGACATTTGACGTTCAGTTCCGGTACATGAATGGGGTCGGCGCTGTGTCAGGCGGTGCCTCTCTGGTGATCTTTCAGGACGTCACACATCTGGAGCAGGCAAGCCAGATGCGCCGCGATTTTGTGGCCAATGTCAGCCATGAATTGCGGACCCCGCTGACCGCGCTGATGGGGTTCATCGAAACTCTGCGCGGCCCTGCGCGCGATGATGAGGCGGCGCGGGATCGGTTTCTGCAGATCATGGCGGATGAAGCCAATCGGATGAACCGTCTGGTTGGCGATCTTCTGTCCCTCAGCCGGGTGGAAAGCAATGAACGCATTCGGCCGAAAGAACAATTGGAACTGACGGGCCTTCTGCAATCCACCTTGAATTCGCTGAAACCGCTGGCCGAAGATGCAGGTGTGACCTTGTCGCTAAGCGCACCGCACGATCCGGTCCTGCTGGCGGGGGACAGTGATCAGTTGCGGCAGGTGTTTACCAACCTCGTCGAAAACGCGATCAAATATGGCGGCAGTGGTGGCAGCGTCGAAATGCGTATTGCTTCCCTGGAACGAGACACCGCCATGCGCGGTCCGGCTGTGCGCGTTCAGATTATCGACAAGGGTCCGGGGATCGATCCCGTTCATCTGCCCCGACTCACCGAGCGATTCTATCGCGCCGACAGCCACCGCTCGCGCGAACTTGGGGGGACGGGGCTTGGGCTGGCCATCGTCAAGCATATCGTCAATCGCCACCGCGGGCGTCTGCGCGTTGAGAGTGAGGTTGGGAAAGGCTCTGTTTTCACAGTGATTTTGCCCCGGTGAGCGTCGTTTCGTCGTCCGGATAGCGCCGTTCGCAGAATGGTGATGGGACGTTGATGACAGGAAAAATGAAGTAAATCTAATCTTGTCATAAAAGCGTTACACACTTGTCACAAAAGGCTTACGCACGGCCCCTAGGGGGATGCCCAGGATCATCATGGGGGTGATCAGATTGTACCTTTTTCAGGGAGACTGAAATGTCCTTTGTAAAACTGTCGGCTTCGGCACTTGCCATCGCTGCCGTATCGGCCACAACCGCTGCCGCACGTGACAACGTTCAGGTTGCAGGCTCGTCGACTGTGCTGCCTTACGCTTCGATCGTCGCAGAACTGTTCGGTGAAAACACCGACTTCCCGACACCGGTTGTGGAATCGGGTGGCTCGTCCGCTGGTCTGAAGCGTTTCTGCGAAGGCGTTGGCGAAAACACCATCGACGTTGCAAACGCGTCGCGCGCAATCCGCGAAAAAGAAATCAAAGCTTGTGCCGAAAATGGCGTGACCGACATCATGGAAGTCCGCATCGGCTATGACGGCATCGTCTTTGCCAGCCAGCAGTCGGGCCCTGCCTTCACCGCGTTCCAGCCGGCTGACATCTACAACGCCATCGGCGCAAAGGTCATGAATGACGGCGCTCTGGTCGACAACAGCTTCAACACCTGGGCCGAATTCAACGGCGACCTGCCTGACGTTGAGATTGCCATGTTCATCCCGGGTACCAAGCACGGCACCCGTGAAGTGTTCGAAGACAAGGTTCTGCTGGCAGGCTGTGAAGCCACCGGTGCCATGGAAGCCATGGTTGCAGGCGGCATGAGCGAAGATGACGCCGAAGACGCATGCCTGGACGTCCGCACCGATGGTAAGTCGGTCGACATCGATGGCGACTACACCGAAACTCTGGCCCGTATCGACACCAACCCGAACGGCATCGGCGTGTTTGGTCTGGCGTTCTACGAGAACAACACCGACAAGCTGAAGGTTGCCACCATGGGCGGTGTTGCACCATCGACCGAGACCATCGCCTCGGGTGAATACCCCGTGTCGCGCCCGCTGTTCTTCTACGTCAAGAAAGCGCATATCGGCGTGATCCCGGGCCTGAAAGAGTACGCGCAGTTCTTCACCCATGATGAAATCGCAGGCGGTTCCGGCCCGCTGGCCAACTATGGCCTGGTCGCCGATCCCGAGCTGGCCAAAACTCAGGACGCGATTGCAAACGAAGTGACCATGGGCTCGGGCAGCTAAGCCTGATGTTCGTCTGACGTATTTGGGGGCGGCCACGGGTGTCGCCCCCAAACATCTTATTGAGCGCAAAACCAAGACACGTGGGGGTGTCATGCCGATAATTTGGCTTTTCCTGATCATCATCGCGATCTCTTCAGCCGGATATGTGCTGGGGCGTGCGCGCGCACTACAAAGCGCCGGGGGCGACAGCCGTAACCTGCATTCGCTGCCGGTCTTTTATGGTGCCAACGTCGCCTTGAAGGCTGCGGTTCCCGCCCTTGGTTTGTTGATTGTGTGGTTGCTGGTGCAGCCGCTGTTCGTGAATTCCCGGATTTCGGCGATGATCCCCGAGACTGCGGTCCAACAAGGATCATCCCTAAGTCTTGTGATGGCCGAGGTGCGCCGGACGGCCGGCGGGTTGGACAGTGCAGTGGCACAAGGTCTGCTGACCGCAAACGCGGCAGATGATCGAAACGTCGATATCGCCGAGGTGACCCAATTGCTGAAAGAAGCAGGGCAGGTGGTGACCTCGGACATCACGCAACCTGTACTGCATGCCGCCCAAAGCTACCGTGACATGAACGCGACCGGGTACACCTTCATGTCGGTGGTTATTCTTCTGGTCGCTTTGGTCGGTGCGGCGTTTAGCTGGTGGCAGACCCATTCGGATTACCGCGCCCGCAATGTGGTCGAACAGGGCGTGCGCGTCCTTTTGCTGGCAGCGGCATCGGTTGCCGTCCTGACGACGGTCGGCATCGTGTTGTCGCTGGTCTTCAACACGTGGGAGTTCTTCAAGCTTTACCCCGCGACCGACTTCTTTTTCGGAACGACCTGGGCCCCCAGCTTTTCGGGCCGGGGTGGCTCGTCGGCGCTGGGGATCATCCCGCTGCTGTGGGGGACGTTCTATATCTCTCTGGTCGCGCTACTGGTGGCCGTGCCCATCGGGCTGTTCGCGGCCATTTACCTCAGCGAGTATGCCTCGCCTCGGGTGCGATCAGTCGCCAAACCCCTGCTTGAAGTGCTGGCCGGTATCCCGACCATTGTTTACGGCCTGTTCGCGCTGCTGACCGTCGGCCCGCTGCTGCTGGGCGTGTTCGGTGATGACGGTCTGGGCTGGATGAAGGCAGGCACGGCTGTAATGACCGCAGGCCTGGTCATGGGCATCATGCTGATCCCGTTTGTGTCCTCGCTTTCGGACGACATCATCAACGCGGTCCCGCAGGCCATGCGTGACGGGTCTTACGGGCTGGGGGCCACCCAATCCGAAACCATCCGTCAGGTCGTCCTGCCCGCCGCCTTGCCGGGTATCGTCGGCGCAATCCTTCTGGCGGCCTCGCGCGCCATTGGTGAAACCATGATCGTGGTTCTGGGGGCAGGGGCCGCAGCCCGGCTCAGCCTGAACCCGTTCGAGGCCATGACCACCGTGACCGCGAAAATCGTCAGCCAGTTGACCGGCGACGCCGATTTCGCCTCGCCCGAGGCGCTGGTCGCCTTCGCACTTGGCATGACGCTGTTCGTCGTCACGCTGGGTCTGAACATCTTTGCCCTCTACATCGTGCGCAAGTACCGGGAGCAGTACGAATGACCGACGCAAGCATGCAAACCCCCGAAGCGGGCCGCCAATCGGTCTCGCTAACCGCGACGGACGCACGCACGCGCAAACGCGCCAATGCCGAAAAGCGGTTCCGGGCCTATGGAATAGTCGCAATCGCAACCGGGCTTTTCTTTCTTGTGGTCCTGTTCGCCTCGATCCTGTCGCAGGGTATCCCGGCCTTTACCCGCACAGTCGTGAGCGTGGAGTTCACGCTGACGGAACCGCAGCTTGAAGAGGCCGAAGGCACGCTGTTCAAAACCAAAGCCTATTCCGACCTGTTCATCGCGGCGCTGAACAAGGAGCTGTCCGACAGCGGGCTGAACGTTGACTTTGACGACAAGGCGATTGAACGGCTGCTGGGCAAAGTCGGCGGAACCATTCGGGAATTCTACAAAGCAAACCCGGACAAGCTGGGTGAACCCGTGGAATTTGACCTCGCAGCCTCCAGCCGGGTTGATGGGTACTACAAGGGCCGCGTGTCGCGCGACACCATTCAGGACAGCCGCTTCCTGCAGAAAAGAGACCTTGATTTGGTGGATGCGCTGAAAGAGGCGGGCATCATCAAACAGGTGTTCAACTGGCCGTTCATTACCGGCGCGGATTCGGGCGTGGACAACCCGGGTGGCGCGGGGATCGGGGCCTCGGTTGTGGGCTCGTTCTTCATGATGCTGGTGGTCCTGGGCCTGTCTCTGCCGATCGGCGTTGCCGCCTCGATCTATCTTGAGGAGTTCGCACCGCAGAACCGGTTTACGGATTTGATCGAGGTGAACATCTCGAACCTTGCCGCTGTGCCGTCCATCGTGTTCGGTATCCTTGGTTTGGCTGTGTTCATTCAGTTCATGCACCTGCCACAATCGGCCCCTCTGGTCGGCGGTCTCGTCCTGACGCTGATGACCCTGCCGACGATCATCATCTCGACCCGCGCCTCGCTCAAGGCGGTTCCACCGTCGATCCGGGATGCAGCACTTGGGGTAGGGGCCTCGAAAATGCAGGCGGTGTTCCATCACGTTCTGCCGCTGGCCGCGCCCGGTATCCTGACCGGCACCATCATCGGACTGGCGCAGGCGCTGGGGGAAACCGCGCCGCTGCTGCTAATTGGCATGGTGGGCTTTGTCGCGCGCGGATACCCGGACGGGTTCCTGGCTGGATTCACCGAGCCGAACTCGGCCATGCCCGCGCAAATCTATACTTGGGTCGCACGCGCCGACGTGGGCTTTTACGAAAAAGCCTGGGGCGGGATCATCATCCTTCTGGTATTCCTGCTGACCATGAACATCATCGCAATCATCCTGCGCCGCCGCTTTGAACGCCGCTGGTAACGAGGGGCACGAAAATGAACGACATGTCACGAGTGGAGAGAGACGTGGACACCAAGGATATCAAGCTGGAGTGCCGTGACTGCCAAGTTTACTACGGTGACACCCACGCCATCAAAGACGTCAATGTCGACATCGAAGACAAAACCGTAACGGCTTTCATCGGCCCGTCGGGCTGCGGCAAGTCCACCTTTCTGCGTTGCCTGAACCGGATGAACGACACGATCGACGTGGCCCGTGTGAAGGGCTCGTTCAAACTGGACGGCGAAGATATATATGACAAGCGGGTCGACCCTGTGCAGTTGCGCGCAAAGGTGGGCATGGTGTTCCAGAAACCGAACCCGTTCCCCAAGTCGATCTATGACAACGTGGCCTATGGCCCGCGCATTCACGGTCTTGCCAAGAACAAGGCGGAACTGGATGAAATCGTTGAAAAATCCCTGCGTCGCGGCGCGATCTGGGATGAGGTTAAGGACCGCTTGGATGCCCCGGGTACCGGTCTTTCAGGTGGTCAGCAACAGCGTTTGTGCATCGCGCGGGCCGTAGCGACGCAGCCAGAGGTCCTGCTGATGGACGAACCCTGCTCGGCGCTGGACCCGATTGCGACGGCGCAGGTTGAGGAACTGATCGACGAGCTGCGCAAGCGGTACTCGGTGGTGATCGTGACACACTCAATGCAGCAGGCGGCGCGTGTCAGCCAGAAGACGGCGTTCTTCCATCTGGGTAATCTGGTCGAGTTTGGCGAAACCGGCCAGATTTTCACCAACCCGGTAGACCCGCGCACCGAAAGCTACATTACAGGCCGCATCGGCTGATCAAAGGTATTCAGACATGAACGACACAAGCGAACAGCATATTGCATCTGCCTTCGACCGCGATCTTGAGGCGATTCAGGCGCATATCATGAAGATGGGCGGGCTTGTCGAAGCCTCGATCATGGGGGCGGCGCGCTCGCTGGAAACCCGGGACGAGGAACTGGCGCAGGACGTTCGCAGAAAAGACAAGGCAATCGATGCGCTGGAAGAGCTGATCAACGAGGAAACCGCGCGTTTGATCGCGCTCCGCGCGCCCACGGCAGGCGATTTGCGCCTGGTTCTTTCGGTCATGAAAGTGGCAGCTAACCTCGAGCGGATTGGGGACTATTCCAAGAATATCGCCAAGCGCACAGCAGTTCTGATCAACGCGGGCGAGATCAATGGCAGCGCCGCCGCCTTGCGCCGAATGGCCCGCGAGGTCGAGGTGATGCTGCGCGACGCGCTCGACGCCTATATCCAGCGCGATGCCGAACTGGCCGCCGATGTGATCGAGCGTGATCTGGAAGTTGACCAGATGTATAACGGTCTGTTTCGCGAGTTCCTGACTTTCATGGCTGAGGATCCACGCAACATCTCGGCCTGTATGCACCTGCATTTCATTGCCAAGAACATCGAACGCATGGGCGATCACGTGACCGCAATTGCCGAGCAGGTGGTCTATCTGGTTACCGGCGAACGCCCGACCGAGGCCAGGCCCAAAGCCGACAACACGTCGCACACTGTCTAGGAGACGCAGACCATGTCCGCAGATCAGCCGACTGTTTTGGTTGTCGAGGATGAACTCGCCCAGCGCGAGGTGCTGGCCTATAATCTGGAAGCCGAAGGGTTCCGCGTGTCCAAAGCCGCCAATGGCGACGAAGCGCTGCTGCTAGTGGACGAAGACAGCCCGGACATCATTGTGCTGGACTGGATGATGCCAAACCTCAGCGGCATCGAAGTATGTCGCAGGCTCAAGATCCGGCCAGACACGCGTTCGATCCCGATCATCATGCTGTCCGCGCGCTCGGAAGAGGTTGACAAAGTGCGGGGGCTAGAGACGGGGGCCGACGACTACGTGGTGAAACCCTATTCTGTCGTCGAATTGATGGCGCGAGTTCGTACGCAGTTACGCCGCGTTCGCCCAGCGACGGTCGGGCTGCGGTTGGAGTTTGCCGATATCGTTCTGGATTCCGAGACTCACAAGGTCAGCCGTGGCAGCAAACCGTTGAAACTCGGACCCACGGAATTCCGGCTGCTGAGCACGTTCATGGAAAAGCCGGGGCGGGTCTGGAGTCGCGAACAACTGCTGGACCGCGTCTGGGGCCGCGACATCTATGTGGACACGCGAACCGTAGACGTTCATATCGGTCGACTGCGCAAGGCGCTGACGCAACATGGTGGCGAAGACCCGGTGCGAACCGTGCGCGGCGCAGGATACGCGCTGGGGTGAGGGTCCTGGGTCGAAGGTGCGAAGTTTGTTCTTGGTTTCAAGCGGATAGAGGATTTTTTGCATCTGCCTTCCGAGCGATTAATAAAACGTATAATCGGTATTATGGTAAATAAATAACCCTGTAATTCCGCATTCAACGCCGTACCATGCTCCAAAAGCTTGTAAGTTGGACCGCAGATGGAATTGCATGGAAAGACCGTTGTCGTCACTGGCGCTGCTGGCGGGATTGGCAAAGGCCTCGCGCAGCGGTTTGCGCGTGAAGGTTCCTTGGTGGTCTGCGCCGACATTGATGACGACGGCGCGCAGCTGACCGCCGAGGCGATCGGCGGACACGCTATGCGCTGCGATGTGTCCTCCGAGACTGACATCGTGGCTTTGATCGACCATGTCGAAGACAGCATCGCGCCGATTGATCTGTTCTGTGCAAATGCCGGAATTTTGACCCTGGGCGGTCCGGACGTGTCTGATGACGACTGGGATCGGATCTGGAACATCAATGTTATGTCCCACGTCTGGACCGCGCGGCATCTGGTTCCCCGGATGATTGCGCGCGGCGGTGGTTACCTGCTGACAACTGCCTCAGCGGCCGGATTGCTGAACCAACCCGGCGCGGCTCCGTACGCTGTGACCAAACACGCCGCTGTTGGACTGGCCGAATGGCTGGCTTTGACATATGGCCCCAAAGGGTTGCGCGTTTCGGTACTGTGCCCGCAGGCCGTGCGATCTGAAATGACGCGCGGGCACGAGACTTCGGTGGCGGCAATCGACGGGATGCTGGAGCCTGAAGAGGTTGCAGGCGCTTGCATTGAGGCTATCCGTGCCGAGCAATTTCTGGTGCTGCCACATCCAGAGGTGCTAAATTACATGAGGTTGAAAACAGCGGACTACGACCACTGGATCGCGGGAATGCAGAAGCTAAATCAGCAGTTTACAGAAAAACCCTAAGGTCGTTTCTGAGCCTTGCGCATCAACCCTTCCTGAGCGACCGATGCAACCAGAACGCCATCTTCCGAATAGATCGACCCTCGGTTAAAGTTCCGTCCCTGCCCCGCCCAAGGCGAGTCCATCGAGTACAAATGCCACTGGTCGAATTGCACGGGCGCGTGAAACCATATCGCGTGGTCGAGACTGGCGCCATTCACTTCGCCCGTAAACCAGCTTACGCCATGAGGGCGCATACCCGAAAGCATCAGGCTCATGTCCGAAGCATAAGCCAGAAGTAGATGTTGTGTCTTGGCGTCCGCCGAGGCTGCTGCACCCATACGAAACCAGATTTGGTTGCGGTCATCAGAGATCGCGGGATGGAAAAGGTCCAGATGATCGACCTCTCGCACCTCAATCGGGCGTTCGCGCAGGAATTCACC
The DNA here is from genome assembly GCF_056533855.1 of Ruegeria sp. F11. Taxonomy (NCBI): domain Bacteria; kingdom Pseudomonadati; phylum Pseudomonadota; class Alphaproteobacteria; order Rhodobacterales; family Roseobacteraceae; genus Ruegeria; species Ruegeria sp. F11. The sequence goes on from NZ_JBQFOW010000006.1 coordinate 62,484, forward strand.
GCGCATCTTCTCCGGGACCCGATCAAGATAGCGGTTTCGCAATTCAGTTCTGGCCGGATAGGTCTCTGGCGCGTTCAAATCGGGCATCGGATGCTGGTGGGACCATCCTTCGTCCTGAATATGGAACGAGGCTGACATGTTCAGAATCTGTTTTCCGTGCTGGATCGCGACCACGCGCCGTGTCGTGAAAGAACCTCCATCCCGCGCTCTATCCACCTGATAAATAACCGGAATGCTTGGATCTCCGGGCCGGATGAAATACGCGTGCAGCGAGTGACATAGCCGGTCATCCACGGTCCTGTAGGCTGCAGCCAGCGCCTGCGCGATCACCTGGCCGCCAAATATCCGCATGGGTGTTTCACCGCCGGAGCCGGTGCCGCGAAACAAATCGACCTCAAGCCGTTCGACGTTCAAAAGATCAAGCAGAATGCGCTCGGCTTCGGTCATGGTCCGGTCTCCGATGGGGTTTTGAAACGGGTATCCGCGTTTTGGGGATCAATCAACCAAAGCGGCCTGAACCAGCGCTTTAAGCTCGGCCCGTGACGGGTACGAGCTTGAGGGCGACAACTGGGTGAAAAACACCGCAGTCAGGTCGTTCTCCCAGTCGATCCAGAAGAAGGTCGAGGCCATACCGCCCCAGCTGAAATCTCCGACCGAGCCGGGAACCCGCACCCTGCCCGGGTCCAGCAGCACCGAGCCGCCTAGGCCGAAACCGACGCCCTCCATCGGTTGTTCGGCGAAACTGCTCGGTCCCATGGATGCGATGTCGCCCGGCAAATGGTTGCGCATCATGAAGTCCACGATTTTGGGGCCAAGCAGACGATGGCCGTTGCCCAAGCCGCGGTTCCTTAACATCTCGGCGAATGCGGCGTAATCGTCGATTGTGCCAATCAAACCTCCACCGCCCGAGAATGTTGTGGTGTGTTCAAAGGGCGAGTCGCCGGGCTGATCCACCAGACGCAAGGTCTCGGAACCATGATTGGCGGAATTCAACGCCATCGCATCTCCGGACAGCGGTGAGTAGAGCGAGGCAAACCGATCCCCTGCTCCGTCCGGAACCCGGAAGGCGGTGTCGTGCATCCCCAGTGGGTCAAAGATGTGTTCGCGAAAGTACTGGTCCAGCGTCTTGCCGGAGGCCAGTTCGATGACGTAGCCTAGCACGTCCATGCTGACCGAGTATTCCCATCGCGTCCCCGGCTGGAAAGCCAGCGGCAGCTTTGCAAGATCTCGCACCCTGTCGCTCAGAAGCCCTTGATCTGGCTTGAATAACAGGTCCTGCTCATCCATCGCGGCGGGCAGAACGCCGGGGTTGAACGGATAACTGAGGCCGCTGGTGTGGGTCAGCATCTGGTGCAGGGTTGGAGGAACGGCTTCCTCGGTCTGGTCCAGCGTTTCTGCACCGGTGATCAGCGCCTGCACCTCTGGGAACTCGGGGATGAACTCCGAAATCGGGGTGTCGAGTGTGAAAAGTCCGCGCTCGACCAGCATCATCAGGGCCACGGCGGTCACGGGTTTAGTCATCGAGTAGATGCGCGCCAATGTATCCCGCTCGAACGGCAGATCGTTTTCGGTGCTGCGCTGACCGCAAGCGTGAAAAAACGCCTCGGTCCCGTGCTGTTTCAGCAAAAACGAACTGCCCGCATATTTGCGCTGATCCACATAGCGCTCCATCCACGGGCGGATGCGATCCAGCCGTGCCGGATCGAGTGTTACGTCGCTGTTCGGCATATCCCGCCCCTGTCCCGATCTTCGTCGCTTTTCCCTGCGATCTGACCGCATTTGCAGATATTTCTCAAGAAAATCATTGCTATCGCTGAAACTGTCTTCGGGCTGTTAGACTGGCAGTGGTACAGATTCGCAGTTTCCCAGTTCCCGAACATAACCAGACACCCCGCGCGGAGGAACGACATGGCGCAAAGCATAGATTTTGTTTACGATTTTTGCAGCCCCAATGCGTTCTTAGCGTACAAGGCGCTGCCCGATTTAGCCGCGCGGTATGAGGTTGAGGTCAAATATGTGCCAGTCTTGCTGCCCATCGTTTTCAAGGCGACTCACAACCAAAACCCGTTTGAGGCGTTCTCGGAAAACCGCAAAAAGACCTCGTACCTGACGCATGACCTGCACCGGTTTGCACGGCGGCGTGGGATCAGTTTTCATATGAGTCCACATTTTCCGATGAACACGAAATTCGCAATGCGCGGTGCGTTGTTTGCGATGGGGAAGTCGTGGGAAACCAATTATATAGACGCGATCTTTGATGCAATCTGGGTGCATGGTCAAAAGGTCGAGGAAATCGGCGTGTTGACGGATATCCTGCACGAGCACGGCCTGCCTGTTCGCAAAATACGCGAGGCTATTGCAAGCGCGGACACAAAGCCGAAACTGAAAGAACAATCCAAGGCCGCCGTGAAACGCGGCGTGTTCGGCGTGCCCAGCATGTTCCTTGGGTCCGAGATGTTTTTTGGCAAAAACAGCCTGGCAAATCTGGAGCTTGAACTTTCCACTCTGGCCAAGGCGTGATCATCCCTCGTTTAACGCGGCCAAACCGTGCTGGGCAAAGACCGGAACATAGGCCCCGAAGGCCTGCGCTCGTTTCGGGTCGGACGCGTTGCCGTCCAAAGCGCGTCTATAAACGCCCTGCAGAATCCCAGCCATTCGGAAGAAATTGAAGGCCAGATAGAAGCCGAAGTTCTCGATTTCAGACAGGCCGCGCAGCTGGCAATATTGGTCGATAAACGCCCGATCGCTTGGCAGCCCCAGAGCGTTGCGATCAATCCCGGCAAGGCCTCGCCCCTCTTTCTCGGGTGGTAGTTGCCACTGCATGATAACGGCGGCCAGATCGGCGTAAGGGTGGCCGATGGTCGATAATTCCCAATCCAGCACGCCGATGCAGTTGGTCCCGTCCTGGGCGAACATCAGGTTGTCGATCCTGTAGTCTCCGTGAACCAGAGTTCTTTGCCCGTCATCAGCCGGGATCGAGCTTTCCAGCGCAGTGATCAGCGCATCCATGTCATCGATCATCGAGGTTTCCGAGGCACGGTACTGCTTGGTCCAGCGCGAGATCTGGCGTTCGAAATAATTACCCGTTGGGCCGTAATCGGCCAACCCTACCGCGTTGATATCCACCATATGCAACGCGGCCAGAACCCGGTTCATCTCGTCAAATACGGCGGTTCGGGTGTCATTGCTTTCGCCTTGCATCGTCGGTTCCAGAAAAACCCTGCCTTCTAGGCGTTCCATCACGTAAAAGGCCGATCCAATCACCGTCTCGTCCTCGCACAGGAACAGCATCTCGGGCACTGGCACGGGGCTACCCGCCAACGCGCGCTGCACCCGGAACTCCCGCTCGATCGCGTGGGCTGATTTCAGCAAAACGCCCGGGGGCTTACGACGCAGGACATAGGATTTTTTGGGCGTTCGGAGCTCGAACGTCGGGTTGGACTGGCCAATTGCGAATTTTGTGGCCTGTAAAGGACCACGGTAGCCTTCCAGATGAGCGCTGAGATAGGCGTCGACTGCGGTAAGGTCCAAAGCGGAGTTGTCGTTCATAGTGGCGCTCATAAAGCTTCGGCGAAGATATTGCCCGCCGTCACGACATTGATACCACCGGATACTGGGATCACCGCGCCGGTCACGTAGCTGCCGCCACGTCCGCACAGGAACAGCATGCACCCGGCGATATCCTCATCCCGGCCAACGCGTCCCAAGGGGACCGATTTGCCGACCTTGGCGCGCGTCCCCTCGTCTTCCGTGGCAAACGCCGTCATGCGCGAAACAAACGGACCGGGTGCCAGCGCGTTGACGGTGATGTGGTGGGGCGACAGTTCTTTCGCCAAGATCTTGGTCAGATGCAGCACGGCGGCTTTCGAGGCCGAATAGCTATACGCCCCATCCCCCATCGGAACCTCGCCCATGACCGAGCCCACATTGACCACGCGGGCCGGGTCATCCTCGGTCGCCGTGGCCATCAACAGGGGCAGCAAGCGCTGGGTCAGCTCAAAAATGCCCGCAACGTTGACGGACATCACCTTATCCCACGCGTCATACGGGAACTGTCCAATCGGCGCGCCCCACGAGACACCGGCATTATTCATAAGAATATCAAGGCGGCCCGTGCGCGCGTTGATGTCCGAGACCAGCACTTCGATCCCCTCCGCGCTGCTCAAATCCCCGGCAAAACCCTCGGCACTGCCGGGGGCGTCCAGCGCGTTTAACTCGGCTGCAACTGTAACGCAGGCATCCCCTTTGCGCGAGGCGATCAGGACGCGGGCTCCTGCCCTGACCAGTGCCTCTGCCGCCATGCGTCCGATGCCCGTGGCCCCACCGGTGACCAAAGCGGTCTTTCCTTGCAGTGAAAATAGCGTTTCGGGTGTCATTGTCTGCTCCTCCGTTGGGTGCGACGCGGCGTCCCCCATGTTGACTCAGCGTGGTCTTGCCCCGAGATTTCCCTTTCAGAGAATAACAGGGGCAACAGGATCAACATGCAAGCATTACTCAGCGTCGCGCCGGGCGGGCCCGAGACTCTGGAACTTACCACCCTGCCCGATCCGCATCCGGGCAAAGGGGAACTGCTGGTCGGCGTCAAAGCGGCGGGCGTGAACTTTCCGGATACCCTGATCATTCAGGACCTGTACCAGATGAAACCGCCCCGCCCCTTTGCGCCGGGCGGTGAGATCGCAGGTGAGGTTCTGGCAGTTGGTGAAGGGGTCACGGGCTTTGCGGTCGGCGACAGAGTTCTTACCCTGACCGCTTTTGGTGGGTTTGCCACGCATCTGAATGTTCAGGCGTCCTCGGCAATCAAGATGCCCGAGGCGATGCCCTATGACGATGCCGCGTGTTTTATTTTTACCTACGGCACGTCGTACCACGCCCTGAAGGACCGGGCCGCTATCCAGCCCGGTGAGACTATGCTGATTCTGGGTGCTGCGGGCGGCGTCGGAACGGCTGCCATCGAACTGGGCAAAGCGATGGGGGCCAGGGTGATTGCGGCGGTATCATCACCGGAAAAGGCGGAATTCTGCCGCCAGATCGGGGCGGATGACGTTCTTGTGTACCCTAAGGACATGACCAAGGACGCGCAGAAGGGTTTTGCCAAGGAAATCAAGGCGCTCACCAAAGGGGATGGCGTTGACGTGGTGTATGATGCGGTGGGTGGTGCATATGCTGAACCAGCGCTGCGCAGCATGGCGTGGAAAGGGCGCTATCTGGTTGTCGGCTTTCCGGCGGGTATTCCGAACATCCCACTCAATCTCGCGCTGTTGAAAGGCTGCCAGATCGTTGGCGTTTTCTGGGGCGCATCGGTGTTCCGAGAGCCCGAGGGCCATGCGGAAAACATTAGCGAATTGTTTGACTTATACCAAGCCGGACACATCAGGCCACGCATCAGCGAACGGTTCCCGCTGAGCCGCGCAGCCGAGGCGTTGGTTCTTTTGTCGAGACGATCTGTTCTCGGAAAAGTTGTGGTGACCATTGGCGAAGGCTGAACGGGCCAACGCTAAGCGCATCGCTGCCCGTCCCAGGGGTGTTGCGGACTCGCCTCATAAGGGCAAACCCCGGTGGACATCCCCAACTGTTCGTGCCAATGAATTTGACATGGGGACAATGAAATAATGCATAAAATTCTGGTTTTGAACGGTCCGAACCTCAATCTGCTGGGTACGCGGCAGCCCGAGGTTTACGGCAGCACAACGTTGCAGATGGTCGAGGATTTGTGCACCAGCCACGGCGCGTCCGTCGGGCTGGAGGTTTCGCATTTCCAGTCCAATCACGAAGGCGCGCTGATCGACGCGATCCACGGCGCGCGCGGTGCCCAGGATGGGCTGGTTCTGAACGCAGGCGCATACACCCATACGTCAATCGCGCTGATGGACGCGATTGCCTCGGTCGAGCTTCCGATGGTTGAGGTTCACTTGTCCAACATCCACGCGCGTGAGGCGTTTCGCCACAAGTCCTACATCGCCTCGGTTGCGTTAGGGCAGATCTGCGGTTTTGGCGCGCAGAGTTATGTTCTGGCGCTCGACGCTCTGGCAGCGCATTTGGGCAAGGAGAATGCGGGATGAACCTGTCCGAGTATCTCAACTTTCTGAGCTACACCAAGACTCTGGAAGAGCTTTGGGATGCGCATTGCCGCCAGATGGCACAATACGGGTTTGACCGTTTGCTGTATGGCTATACGCAATACCGCACCGAAACCTCGCTGGGGGACCCCGAGGATTTCGTGATCCTGACCAACCACTGTCAGGAATACCTGGACGGGTTTCTGCGGTCGGGCCTGTATTTCAATGCGCCGATGCTGAAATGGGCGTTGCAGAACGAAGGGGCCGCAAGCTGGCGCTTGATCGGCGAGATGATGTCCAGCGGAACCATGACCGCTGAAGAGCGGCGCGTTTTCGATTTCAACAAGGCAAAAGGCGCGACAGTCGGCTATACGATCAGCTTTACCTCGGTCTCGATGCGGTCCAAGGGCGCGATTTCGATGGCGCATTACGGCGACATGACTCAGGACCAGTTGGATTCGGTCTGGGATGAGCATGGCGATGACATCCTGTTGATGAACAACATGGCGCATCTGAAAATCCTGACCCTGCCCTATAACGCGCCGAACCGAGCCCTGACAAAACGCCAGCGCGAGGCGCTGCAATGGGTGGGCGACGGCAAGACTACGCAGGACATTGCTCTGCTTATGGGGCTGACCTCTGCCACCGTGGAAAAGCACCTGCGGCTTGCGCGTGAGGCGTTGTCGGTCGAAACAACAGCACAGGCCGTATTGAAGGCGTCCTTGCAGAATCAAATGTTCGTGATGGAGGCCTAGCCTCTACCAAGCACAGCGTGTCCTTACTTTACCTAGGGTAAGGAAATCATGACTTTTCGTTCTAATACCAAAGTTGCAAAGTGTTAATGTTCCGTGAGTGGTGGCTTTAGCCAGGGAACATTTGGTCGGATCTTTGCAATACCAAAGCTCTCCGGTCGGTCTGACATCGGGGCGTCTATTCGTCCGCGTACCTTTGTCGGAATTTTTGAGGGGCCTCGACCATCCCCATCATGCGGGGCCCCTCATTCACCATCCTTAGAAAGTGCGGGCGCCTCGGCGTCTTTTTTTGTGTCTGCAAAAAAAAATCGGCCACGCAATGCGTGACCGACCTTTGCGTGCTTCCGGACCCCTGTTCTGGGGGCCGGGGAAATCGCTTAGCCTTGTGCGGCTTTGGCAACTTCGGCTGCGAAGTCTTCTTTTTCGACCACGATGCCTTCGCCAACTTCCAGACGGATGAATCCAGTGATGGTTGCGCCTGCTTCTTTGGCCGCTGCTTCAACGGTCAGGTCAGGGTTCACGACGAACTGCTGGTTCAGCAGGGTCGATTCCGCGACGAATTTCTTCATGCGGCCGACGATCATCTTTTCGATCACCTGCTCCGGCTTGCCGGATTCGCGGGCGATGTCCATCTGAACTTGCTTTTCTTTCTCGACAACTGCCGGGTCCATGTCCGCCTCGGACAGAGCCGCCGGGTTCACGGCCGCGATATGCATCGCAACCTGCTTGCCGATCGCTTCGTCGCCACCGGACAGAGCAACCAGAACGCCGATTTTACCCATGCCGTTGGTGGCTGCGTTGTGGACGTAGGACACAACGGTGTCGCCCGACAGTTTGGACATGCGGCGCACCGACATGTTCTCGCCAATGGTGGCGATCTTGTCAGTCAGAGTGTCGGCCACGTTCTTGCCGCCCAGATCAGCTGCCAGCAGGGCTTCAACGTTATCCACGCCTTCGGCTGCATAGGCGATCTTGCCAACCATTTCCTGGAATTCAGCGTTCTTTGCAACGAAGTCGGTCTCCGAGTTCACCTCGACAGCAACACCGTTGCCACCGCTGACGTGAACGGCAACCAGACCCTCGGCTGCGGTACGGCCCGATTTCTTGGCCGCTTTGGCCAGACCTTTGGTGCGTAGCCAGTCAACGGCCTCGTCCATGTTACCGCCGGTCTCGGTCAGCGCTTTTTTCGCGTCCATCATGCCTGCGCCGGTTGCGTCGCGCAGTTCTTTCACCATTGCTGCTGTGATTGCCATCTTAGGCTCTCCTCAATTCAAACGGATTTGGGGCAGGTCTACCCTGCCCCATATGTCATTTACGTGACGGGCAGCTTACGCTTCAGCAGGTGTTTCTGCCTCGGCGGGGGCTTCTTCTGCGACGGCTTCTTCCACCGGAGCTTCCTCGAATGCACCCAGATCAACGCCTGCCGCACCCATCTGAGCGGTCATACCGTCCAGAGCGGCACGTGCGGCCAGATCGCAGTACAGAGCGATTGCGCGGGCAGCGTCGTCGTTGCCGGGGATGATGTAGTCAACGCCGTCGGGCGAGCAGTTGGTGTCGACAACAGCCACAACCGGGATACCCAGCTTGTTGGCTTCGGCGATGGCCAGCGCTTCTTTCTTAACGTCGATGACGAACAGCAGATCAGGTACGCCGCCCATCTCGCGGATACCGCCCAGCGAAGCTTGCAGCTTGGCCTGGTCACGCTCCATGCCCAGACGCTCTTTCTTGGTCAGGCCTTCGGCGCCCGATTCCATCGCTTCGTCGATCTGGTTCAGACGGTTGATCGACTGGGAAACGGTTTTCCAGTTGGTCAGCGTGCCGCCCAGCCAGCGGTGGTTCATGTAGTACTGAGCCGACTTTTCAGCCGCTTCAGCGATCGGGCCGGCAGCCTGACGCTTGGTACCAACGAACAGAACGCGGCCACCTTTTGCAACGGTGTCACGAACGGCCTGCAAAGCCTGGTCCAGCATCGGAACGGTCTGGGTCAGGTCCATGATGTGGATGCCATTGCGCGAGCCGTAGATGAACGGGCCCATGCGGGGGTTCCAACGCTGTGTCTGGTGACCGAAGTGAACGCCAGCTTCCAGCAGCTGACGCATGGTGAACTCGGGAAGAGCCATGCTTTACTTTCCTTTTCCGGTTTACGCCTCGGCGGGGGTGAAAGAAGCGGATGCTCCAACCGGCGGGCCAGATAGGGATGTCTCCCCTACAAAGCCCAAACCCCGCCTGCGGGTTTGAATGGCGCGCGTATACGTTAGCGGCGATCACCCTACAAGGGAAAAAATCAAAAAAAATATGCTTGGCGCATTATTTTACGATATGCGCGCCAAGCTATGCGCGTGACGCACAGCCCCCTCACAATGCGCCGCCAACGCCTTGCGGTTGGCGAAATCGCTGACCTTTGCGGGACTGTGATAAATCAACTCGACCGAGCCCTGCCTGCGCGCGCCCAGCGTCTTGAGCAGATGCGGCGCGAAATCCATATCTCCCCACCAGCCATAGAACCGATCCGGTTCCCCTTTCGGCGCGTGATAGATGACCGAGACGGGCTGCACATACATGAAATCGCGCAGTTCTTCGGTAAAGAAGGCCGCGAAAAGCGTTGTTTTAAATGGCAAAACACGCAGTCCGTCTGTCGACGTGCCCTCGGGGAAGAACAATAGCTTGTGCCCCGCGGTCAGCCGTTCCTGAAACAGCAAGGTCTGTTCTCGCGCCTTTTTTGGGTTACGTTCGATGAAGACCGTGCCGGTCGAGCGCGCCAGCCAGCCGATACCGGGCCATTTGGCGACCTCGGCCTTGGACACAAAAAACACGCGTTTGCGGGAATTCAGCGCGAATATATCCAGCCAAGAGGAATGGTTCGCCACCACCGCCCCGCGCTGGGTCATCAACTCTCCGGACGCGCGGAACCCGATACCGAGAATTCGAAATGCGTTCCGGCTGACGAACTGAGTGATGTATGGCGTGATCGGTCGGCGCACCCCGTAAATCGGTCGTTCGATCAGACGCAGGGCCAGAAGGACAAACAGCCCGCCGAACACCAAGATCGCCAGGGGTAGACCTCTGAGCAGAACCAGCAGCCAACCGGTAAGGCCCAACTCAATCGGGTCGGGTGCGTCATCGCTGCGCCACGAGGCATCGCTCACAGGTTTATGCTCCGCCATAGATGCGCCTCTGCCGGTCGTTCATGCGCGCGGTGTCGAGGATCAGGCAAACATCGGTGGTGTTGAACGCATGGTCGATAAAGGCCCCCTCGCCCACGAAACCGCCCAGCCGCAGATAGGCTTTGATCAGCGCGGGCACCTGCACCATCGCCGCGCGCCGGTCCAGCGCGTCTGGTTCGATCAGATCCATCGACTGAAAGACCTCGGGCTGCGCCCGAACCCTCAGATCGGTGGGCGCAAGGTGGTTGTGGTGCAGCATCGACAGCGGCTGCGCCAGCGCCTGCACATCGGTGCCGTGAAAACTGGCGACGCCGAACAGAACCTCGATCTGGCGCTCGGTGACATAAGCGGCCAACCCGTTCCACAGATGGTATAGCGCCATACCGCCCCGATAATCAGGATGAATACAGGACCGCCCCAATTCCAGCAGCTTTCGCCCGCTGTCCTTCAGCACATTCACATCATATTCGTCTTCGGAATAAAACTGGCCCAAATCTGCGGCACGTTCACCCGGTAACAGCCTGTAAACGCCTACAACTTCGCCGCTGAGGTTGTCTATCGCAAGCATATGGTCAAAGTAAGGATCGAACCGGTCCCGCTCCAGCCCCGCGTCATGGTCGACCATCTCTCCCCCGCCGCCCAGTTCGCGCACGAACACGTCATAGCGCAGGCGCTGCGCGGCGTGTAGGTCATCCTCGGTCTCGGCAAGGCGGATGGTAAATGAAGGGCCAGCGTCGGGCATGTCAGTCCTTTGTGTCACACGCGGCTGGTATCGCAGATTTTCGGCCAAAGGCAACAGGATGACTCTGGTGATCCCCGTTAACCTTTCCTAAACCAGTTTCACGGATCAAAGACCGGCATCAGGGCGATGCGCGTTCCGTCGATCACCACTTTCCCCTGCTCGCGGAAATTCACGGTGACCTTGCCTGCGATGTTGGACTGAACCTGTCCGACACCCCAATCGGGGAAATCCGGGTGGCGGACATACATGCCCGGTGCAAGAATGGCATTCAGGTCTGTCATGCGGGGCTCCGGTCCGGTGGCAGGTACGCTCAGGAGGTACGCATGGGCACATCAGACGTCAACCTGGCCGAGTTAATCGGGTCTCGGATCTGTCATGATCTGATCAGCCCGATCGGGGCGATCACCAACGGGTTGGAACTGCTGGATATGGTCGGTGCCGTGCAAGGCCCCGAGATGGAGCTGATTTCGGGCAGCGTCGGCAGCGCGGGCGCACGGATACGGTTCTTCCGCGTGGCATTCGGGTCGGCCAGCGATCAGCCTTTGGGCCGTGCCGAGGTGGCCGAGTTGCTTAGGGACGTCGCGCGGTCCGGTCGGGTGCGGGTGAACTGGAACCTGACCGGACCAGTGCCGCGCAATCAGGTGAAGCTGGCTTTTCTGGCGCTGATGTGCTGCGAAAGTGCCATGCCCTTTGGGGGTGAGGTCGAGATTGCGTCACAGGGCGAGAACTGGCTGGTGACGGGCACCGCCGACAAACTGAACGTCGATCCTGATCTGTGGAAAAGCGTCGCGACCGGGCGCTTTGCCACCAAAGTCACGCCCGCGCAGGTGCAGTTTGCCCTGATGCCCGAAACCGCCGCTGCGATGGGGCGGCGGGTTGCGGTCGAAACGGCCTCAACCCGCGTCGCGTTACGGTTCTAGTCGCGGGTCGTGCCGTTTCCGCGCACAAGGTATTTGAAGCTGGTCAGCTGAGCAGCCCCGACCGGCCCACGCGCGTGCATCTTGCCGGTTGCGATACCTATCTCGGCGCCCATGCCGAACTCTCCGCCATCGGCAAACTGAGTTGAGGCGTTGTGCATCAGAATTGCACTGTCGAGCCGTTCAAAGAACCGGGCGGCGGCCGAGGCATCCTCGGTCATGATGCAATCGGTGTGGTTCGACCCGTACTGCCGGATATGCGCGATGGCGGCGTCGATATCGGCAACCGGTTTCGCGGCGATGATGCTGTCGAGGAATTCTTTGCCCCAATCATCCGCCGTCGCCTGGACCGTTCCATCCACGGCCAACGCGCCCTCGGCATGCACTTCGACACCTGCCGCAAGCAACGCGGCAATGACATCGCGCCCCAGGGTTTCAGCCACGTCCTGATGGATCAGCAGACATTCCGCAGCGCCACAAATCCCGGTGCGACGGGTCTTGGCGTTCAGCACCACGTCTAGCGTTTTCTGAGGGTCGGCGGCCTTGTCGATGTAGATGTGAACGATGCCTTCGAGATGGGCAAAAACAGGCACCCGCGCCTCGCGCTGGACCAGGCCGACAAGACCTTTGCCGCCGCGTGGGACGATGACGTCGACGTAATCCGTCATGGTCAGCAACTCTTGAACCGCGGCGCGGTCTCGGGTCGGGATCAGTTGGATCGCATCCTCCGGAAGGTTTGCGGCCTTCAGCCCCTCGACCAGACAGGCGTGAATGGCGGTTGAGGAGTGGAAGCTCTCGGACCCGCCCCGCAGGATCACCGCATTGCCGGATTTCAGGCACAAGGCCCCGGCATCCGCCGTCACGTTCGGGCGGCTTTCATAGATCACGCCGATCACACCCAGCGGCGTACGCACGCGCTGGATGTTCAGGCCCGAGGGCATGTCCCATTCGGTCAGAACCTCCCCTACCGGATCGGCCTGATCCGCGACCGTGCGCAGACCGTCGACCATGCCCTGAACGCGGCCCTCGTTCAGCATGAGGCGATCCATCATCGCCGGGCTCAGGCCCTTTTCTCGGCCAAACTCCAGATCTTTCTGGTTGGCTTCGATAATCTCGGCCCGGTTCCGCCAGACCGCCTCAGCCGCCGCAATCAGGGCGGCGTGTTTGCGCTCGGCACTGGCAAAGGCCAGATCGGCTGAGGCATCCTTGGCACGTTTTCCGATATCGGCCATCAGGGCGGGGATGTTGTCGAGATCCTTCATTTCTTAAGCCTTTCAGGTCGGTACAGTCCAAATTTCAGGTTACAGCGCCAGATCGTCCCGGTGTATCAACGCGGCGCGACCGGGATAGCCCAGCGTCGCCTCAATCTCGGATGATTTGCGCCCCTTGATCGCATCCGCCTCTTGCGCGGTATAGCGGCTGAGCCCTTGCGCCAACCGTCGCGCGCTGAGGTCCAGGACCGCCACAGGGTCGCCGCGTCCGAAATCTCCGGTCACTTCGGTGATCCCGGCGGGCAGCAGGCTTTTGCCGTTGGCAAGGGCCTGCGCCGCGCCGTCGTCCACGGTAATCTCACCGCGAGGCTTCATCGCCGAAATCCAGCGCTTGCGGGCTGCGTGCGGGTCCAATGTCGCCGTGAACCACGTACAGTTTGCGCCATTTTCAAGCGTTTTCAGCGGGTTCAGAGGTGATCCTTCTGTGATTGCCATTGTGCACCCGGCGGCGGTGGCCATCTTGGCGGCCAGCAGTTTGGTCTTCATGCCGCCCTTGGACAAGCCAGACCCGGCGTCGCCCGCCATCGCCTCAATTTCGGGCGTGATGTTGTCGATCACCTCGTACCGCGTGGCGCTGGCATCTTCATTGGGATTGCCCGAGTAGAACCCGTCCACATCAGACAATAGGATCAACTGATCCGCGCCCACCGTAACCGCGATCTGAGCGGCCAGACGGTCATTGTCGCCATAACGGATTTCATCAGTCGCAACGGTGTCGTTTTCATTCACGATGGGCACAACACCCAAACTAAGCAGCGTCTCCAGCGTCGAACGCGAGTTCAGATAGCGACGACGATCCGCGCTGTCTTCGAGCGTTACCAAAACCTGCGCGGTCTTGATGTCGTGCGGAGTCAACGCCTCTTCGTAAGCGCGGGCCAGACGGATCTGACCAACGGCGGCGGCGGCCTGCGACTGCTCCAGCGGCAGGTTCGCCATCGGCAGGTTCAGAACCCCGCGCCCCAGCGCGATTGAGCCGGAGGAGACCAGAATAACATCCGTCCCTTGTCCCTTAAGCCACGCCACATCCTGCGCCAAAGAACGCAACCAATCCGACCGCAACAAGCCGGTTGCGCGATCCACCAGCAAGGCGGACCCGATTTTGACAACCAGACGTTTCGCGGAAGTCAGGGTTGCCAAGACTGCGCCTCCTCGGTGGGCTTTTGTCGCAGGCGGTTTTCGTCGATTTGAGCCCGCAAGGCGCGCAGCACCTCGGTCACGCCCAGATGGGCAACGCCGGACATGGTCATGACGGGGCCGCCGACGGCCTCTTCCAGTTCTTCCTTGGCGAGGTCCCGCTCTTCCTCATCCAGCGCGTCGATCTTGTTCAGCACGGTGATGCGGGGCTTTTCGGCCAGCTCTCCGCCATAGGCTTCAAGCTCGTGGATGATGGTGCGATAGTCTTCGGCCACGGTTTCAGACGTGCCATCGACCAAATGCAGCAGCACTGCGCAACGCTCCACATGGCCGAGGAACCGATCCCCGATCCCGCGCCCTTCATGCGCGCCTTCAATCAGGCCGGGAATGTCGGCGACGACGAATTCCACGTTGTCAACTCCGACGACGCCCAGATTGGGGTGCAGTGTGGTGAACGGATAGTCCGCAATCTTGGGCCGTGCATTCGACGTGGCCGCCAGAAAGGTCGATTTACCCGCGTTGGGCATACCCAACAGACCCACATCGGCGATCAGTTTCAACCGTAGCCAAATGGTGCGGTCGATCCCCGCCTGCCCCGGATTGGCCCGGCGCGGGGCCTGATTGGTGGCCGATTTGAAATGCAGGTTGCCGAACCCGCCATTGCCGCCCTTGGCGAGCAGCACGCGCTGCCCAACCTCGGTCAGGTCGCAGATGACGGTCTCTTCGTCTTCGTCCAGAATCTCGGTGCCCACCGGCACACGCAGAACGATGTCGTCGCCATCTTTGCCGGTGCGCTGCTGCCCGCGACCGGGCTGGCCGTTCTTGGCAAAGAAATGCTGCTGATAGCGAAAGTCGATCAGGGTGTTTAGCCCGTCCACGACCTCGGCCCAGACCGAGCCGCCCTTGCCGCCGTCACCGCCATCGGGACCGCCATATTCAATGTACTTTTCACGCCGGAAGCTGACGCAGCCGCTACCTCCGGCCCCGGACCGGATGTAGACCTTTGCAAGATCGAGAAATTTCATGTGTGTCCCCTACTGCAAAGGCCCCATCGGCCACAAGTCAGAGTTTTTTACTATAGGTCCAGGTGGGCACGTTCGCGTCGCGCGCCACGGAATAGATTTCGGCATCGCCAAGATACTGGAACCCGCAATGGGTCAGTACCCGGGCCGAGGCCGGGTTGTCCTGAAACACGCTGGCGAACATGTTGCCGTTTTCCAGCGGGTTCGCCTTGACCAGTGCCTCGACCGCCAGCGATGCGATGCCGGTGTTCCAATAGACTGGAGCGACCCAATATCCCACCTCGGACTGATTGCGATCCAGGCGCGTCAGAGAAATCACACCGATCAGTTCCGGCCCGCCGTCCTTGGTGGCGTCCATCGCCCAGACGTCTTCGTCGCGATCCTCGGCCATCGCGCGGGTCACGAACGCTTCGATCGAACCCGGCGGCAAAGGATGCGGGATCGACGCCGTATTCCGCGCCACGCGCTCATCGCCTGCATAATACTCGATGAGACCCATATCCGACCGACGCAGCGGGCGCAGGTCGAACCGCTCGGTTTCAATGACCGGCTGGTTTATTATCGTCTCAATTTTCATTGGTGTGTTCCTCCTCCGAACAACACAAAAGCTACGGATAAAACAGTCAAACTCGCTAATGTCCACATCAGATATTTTTCCGCAGGCCGTCCTTCAACCGCATGGGCGATTCTATCGCCTGCGAAGGTCCAGATCGGGTGCAGAACCACCTGACAGATCAACAAACAAAGCGCGATCGTGAGCGTCGCGTCGAACTTGGAGGTGCCGGCAGCCACAAAGCCCGTGAAACCCGCGATAATCATCGCCCACGCTTTAGGGTTCAGCGGGTGAACCACCAGCCCGGCCCAAAACCCGGGCGCATCCGCTGCGCCACCGGTTCGCGACAGGCGCAGGTTCGCGATCTTCCACGCCAGCCAGCAAATATAGGCGGCCGAGGCATATTTCAGCGCCAAGAACACCACAGGGGCCTGTTCCGCCACCTGCATCAGCCCGAACCCAACCGGCCAGATGATCAACTGCTTGCCCAGCACGACGCCAGCCACAAAGGGCAGCGCCGCCCGAAAGCCATAGCGCGCACCTGTTCCCAGCAGGACCATGTTGGCCGGTCCCGGCGTGCCGACCTGGCTGGCGGCAAAGATCAGGAAACTGGTGGTTGCGACTGTCATCGGGTTTTCAATCACGACTGCGTTAAAACGAGAAAGGGGACCGGCACTTTCTGCCGGTCCCCCATGAATTTTTTCTAAACCTTCTGGGTTTCGGCTTACTCTGCGGCCTCCGCCACTGGCAGGACCGAAATAAAGGTGCGGTTTTTGAGTCCCTTGTGGAACTTTACGGCGCCATCGGTGGTTGCAAAGATGGTGTGATCTTTGCCCATACCTACGCCTTCGCCCGGCCAGAACTTGGTGCCGCGCTGACGTACGATGATGTTGCCTGCGATGGCCGCTTGGCCACCATAAAGTTTCACGCCAAGGCGACGACCCGCTGAGTCGCGACCGTTACGGGAGGAACCGCCAGCTTTTTTATGTGCCATTCTCTCTCTCCTTAGCCCTGAGCCAGCTCTTTGGCTTGCTCAACCCATTCGGGTTTCACTTTGATGGTGTCGATAGCAGCAATCTGCTCGTCCGACAAGGCGGCCAGAGCGGCAAAGCTCTCGATACCTGCGTCGTTCAGCTTTTTGGCGGCGGCGGGGCCGACACCGTTCAGCTTGGTCAGGTCGTCAGCGGCAGCAGCAGCGGCGGGTGCCTCTGCTTTGGCTTCAGCTTTCTTGGAAGGCTTTGCAGCAGGTGCCGCTTCGCCAGTCGGTGCCGAACCGGTTGCAGCTTTGATGCCTGACTTGTCAGCGCCCGACGACAGGATGTCGGTGATCTTGACCAGAGTCAGTTTCTGACGGTGGCCAACGGTACGCTTCGAGCTGTGCTTGCGACGGCGCTTGACGAATTTGATGACCTTGTCACCTTTGATCTGTTCGATCACTTCGGCCTGTACGCCTGCGCCTTCAACGAAAGGTGCGCCAACAACCGGAGCGTCGCCGCCCAGCATCAGAACATCGTTGAATTGAACTTTTTCACCTGCGTCGGCAGCCAGTTTTTCAACGCGGAGCACATCGCCCGCCTGAACCTTGTACTGCTTGCCGCCAGTCTTGAGGACCGCAAACATGCGTCTTTCCTTTTCTAACCCGCGTTCTGTGGTCACCGTATGGGTGTTTTTGGCCTAAGCCACCTCGAACAGCGCGCCCTTTTTGGGCTGTGTGACTGACCCCCGGGACAATCCGAAAGGGTCAAATAATAACGAGACCCGGCGCGGAAAACCGGCCGGGATGCGCGCTTATCCATAGATTGCGGATGAAAGTCAACACCAAAGCGGCGCTACAGGTCGGAACCTTTCAGCGCCTGTGCCACCGCCTCGCCCAGACGGTAAGAGATGTGATCGTACATGCGGTCAAACCCGTCAAATAGCGCCTCGTTCAGCGCGCGCCCGGTGTCGGTTCGGGAAAAGGCGATGTTTTCGCGCATCTGGGCCTCATCCAACGGACGGTAGGCCATCAAGAGAAAGGAGTATATCCACGTCGTTGTCTCGGCGGTCATGCTGTCCTGCTGCGTGAGAAGCTCGGCCAGCAACTCACCATCATCGCCACGGGAATCGGTATCAAGACCCTTGAAGAAGTTGTAATCTGAACTCAGCGCCCCCTGCACATTCTGTTCGACCAGATTGTTGACCAGAATATACTCCTCGACCAGTTCGAACAGCATCGAGTCGCGCTCGGTGTTTTCATAGGCATCCCGCGCCATTTCCTCGATCGCATCGTCGGAAATCGCCCTGCGCGCCGAGTTTTCAAGCGCGATGATCGTCTGCCCCAGATCGCTTTCGAAAAACACCGAGGCCTGTTCTAGCTGCGCATCCGTCAACCCCTGATCAAAGGCAGTCTCAATCTGGTTGCGCATCCATAAAGGGTCATAGATGTCTTCGACCTGAGCCTGAAAGAACGCCCCTCCGGAATTGCCCAGAAGCGTTTCATCCAGTTCCCGGCGTTGATCGCGGCCTTCGCTGGCCAGTATCTCCATGACCTGTTCCAGTTGCAGCGCCTGCGACAAGCGCACAACCCGTTCGTCAGCGAATAGCGGGGCCGCCCAGAGAAAGGGAACCGTAAGAAGCGTTGCAAGGCGCATCATATGTCCTGCGCGGGGTGCAGTTCCGCCATACGAGCGGCCAGAACCTCGAACCGCATGGCCATGATTTCGTACTGGATGGCGTTCAGCAGTTCATACACCTCTTGCATCAGGGGGTGTTCCAACGCATCGACATAGGCATCCACATCATCGTCAGAAAAGTCCTGATAGGTATAGGCCGCCCCGGCCAGCGCCGACAGTTGCAACGCCTGACGCATACCGGGCTCATTGCGCTTCATCATTTCGCGCAGTTCATCGGCTCCGAACTGAAGTTCGATCACGCCCGAGGCGCTGGCGGCCAGCAAAAACCGCAATTGAATTTCCTGCAGCGCCCGCAGCGACGTGTCGCTGCCATCCACCGCGCGGTTCATTCGTTTGTAGCTTTCGACCCGCTGCGATCCTTTCTGGATCAGGTCAGCAACGATCTTCTGCCCTTCCAGGTCCTTGGCATCGTCATCTTCGATGAGATGCGAGGCATTCTCGGCCTCTACCAACCGCTGCCCAAGGTCCGAGGCATAGAATTCAACCGCATGCGAAAGCGCCTCGTCGCTCAGCGTTTGTTCGAGGATCGAAACCGCCGTTTCATGCATGGTTTCGACGTCGAACACCTCTTCCGTCAGGCGGGTCCAGTCCGAGCCGAACCCGTCCGGGTCAATCCCCAGCATCTGCGGCGCCGAGCCAGAGGCGTGAGCGATGCTTTGCAAAGCCACGTCAAAGCCGGTTGTGGTCAGAAACGCCTCAACCCGGTCGCGATTGGCCGCGGCCACTTGCAGTGGGATCAGAACAAGCGCCAGGAGCGCTAGGAACAGGGACAGGGCGAAGCGTTGGGCAGTACTTGTCATACCCAATAGCCTAGGTGTTTTGCGTCCGCAGGCAATGGAAAATCCCGCCTTTGCGCATTTCAGGAATTTTCCGCTTGCACCCCTGCCCGTTCGCCACTAAATCCCCCCCTCACAGACCCCCGCGGAGAGGTGCCGGAGTGGTCGAACGGGGCGGTCTCGAAAACCGTTGTGGGTGCAAGCCCACCCAGGGTTCGAATCCCTGTCTCTCCGCCACTATCGCTGCAAATTGCAAAGCTTTGGTTCTGACGGTTCTGCACGTCAGGAGGCGCGAACCCTTCACAGCGCAACAAAACCTGTGCCCAAGCTTGAAAATTGGCTATTCTCCAAAGCCAGCCATCCGCAGAATCCTGAATTGGCGACAGGATACCGGCACTGGGTGATTGATTTAATGGAGTTTGAAGGCCCGAATTCGAGACCGGAAGCTGAACCGGCGCGCATTGTGCAAACACTCGAACAGCGTCTGGCAGATGAACGGGCGCGGTTTGCTGCGACGTCTGACATTCTCAAGGTTGTTGGCCAGTCGCGGGAAAGCCTGCAGCCCGTTTTCGATGCCGTTGTGAAGGCCGCCGCCGAGATCTGCAACGCCAGCTATTGCCTTCTGTTGCAATGCAATACCGGCAAATCTCAGTTCCGGGCCAGCCATGGCTACGCCAAGGATCAGCTGGACGCAGAGGGTGTTCGCGAGACAATACCGCTGCACCCCAATACGATCGTTGGTCAGGTGGTGCGAAGCGGCGATATCGTCAGGATCGAAGACACGCAGTCCGAAGACTATTACGATCACCGACTGGCCCGAAAGCTGAACCTTGCACTGG
Source organism: Ruegeria sp. F11 (assembly GCF_056533855.1). Taxonomy (NCBI): domain Bacteria; kingdom Pseudomonadati; phylum Pseudomonadota; class Alphaproteobacteria; order Rhodobacterales; family Roseobacteraceae; genus Ruegeria; species Ruegeria sp. F11. The sequence goes on from NZ_JBQFOW010000006.1 coordinate 82,382, forward strand.
CGGTCGGGGTTCCGATCCGCGTGGATGACGAGATTTGGGGCGTCATTTCGGTGGGATGGCCAGTCGGACGTACTCCGCCCGAGGACGATATCGAACTGGTTCAAACCTTCGCCGCGCAGGCAAGCGGTGCGATCAGGAATGCGCGCCTGCTGAATGAAACGCAGGAGGCGCTGGAGTATCAGGAGGCGACCTCGGAGGTTCTTGGGGTGATATCGCGCTCACCCAATCAGCTTCAACCGGTGCTTGAGACGATCCTGAAAGTGGCCTCGCGCCTGTGCAATCCGCAGACGGCCTATGCCTCTCTGATCAGTCCGGAAGACGGTAAATACCGCGTTGCAACCACGCATGGCATGACGGATGAGTTTCGCGACTTCCTGTCCGACGTCGCGTTCGAGGCGGATATCACCAGTTGCACCGGACGCGCCGCCCTGTTGAAGGAAACGGTGTATATCGAAGACACCGAAGCCGATGCGGATTTCGAATGGAAAGACGCCGCTAAACGGGGCAACTTCCGCTCAGCCCTTGGCGTTCCTCTGGTCAAGAACGACGTTGCCCTTGGCATCATCACGCTGGGTCACGAAAACCCTCATGCGTTCACGAAGAAACAGATATCGCTGCTCGAGACCTTTGCGTCGCAGGCCGTCATCGCGATTAACAATACGCGCCTGTTTCAAGAGGTTCAGGACCGCACCGCCGAACTCTCCGAGGCGCTGGAGTACCAGACGGCGACATCCGATGTTTTAAGCGTCATTTCCCGTTCGCCGAATGAGGTGCAGCCCGTGCTGCAGGAAATCCTGAAAGTCTCGGTCCGTCTGTGCCAGCCCGAGGTCGCCTATGTCGCACTTCTGAACGAACAGACCGGAGTTTTGGACGTTGTCGCCACCCATAATGTGAACAAGATGTTCGAGGATATTCTGGCGCAACAGACATTTACTCCCGGTCGGGACACGGTCACCGGGCGCGTTGGGCTGACCGGCCAGACGATCTACATCCCGGATATCGAAGCCGACCCCGATTACGGCTGGCACGAACACACCAGAAAAGGCGGATTTCTATCTGGGCTGGGCGTGCCGCTGAAAAAGGGTGGCAAGACGATTGGCGTGATCACCATGGCGCATGTCAAACGGCATGCATTCTCGGAAAAGCAGATTTCGCTGTTCGAGACATTCGCGGCCCAGGCCGTGATCGCGCTGAACAACGCGCGTTTGTTCTCAGACCTTCAGACCTCGCTGGTGCGCCAGACAGCAAGCGCGGACATTTTGCGCGTCATCAGCGGTGCGCAGGATGATGCCAAGCCGGTTTTCATGGCCATCGCCGACGCGGGATTGCGGCTGCTTGATTGCGATGGTGCGGCGGTTCTGATCCGGGACGGAGAATTCTTCTCGCCTATCGCCGGTAAGCGGGATAGCGGGCCGATGGTCAGTCTGGACCCCAAACCGGTTCGGATCGATCCTGAAATGAATTATCCCAGTCAGGTGTTTGAGACCGGAAAGATGGTCCACATCGCCGATTTCTCGACCGAGGACCTGCCCCCGCACGAGGTTGAGGCGGTTCGGAAATTCGGGATGAAGACCTGTATCTACCTGCCGCTGATGCGCGATGCCACTTGCGTTGGGGTGTTGATTTTTACGCGAAGATCAAAGCAGCTGGCTTTCAGCGCCGAAGAAATCGAACTGGCCGAAAGCTTCGCCGATCAGGCGGTGATCGCGATACAGAACGCGCGGCTGTTCAACGAGACCCAGACCGCGCTGGCGCGGCAAACGGCGACGGCGGATGTTCTGCGGGTGATCAGCGAATCTCCGACCGATACCAAGCCGGTGTTTGATGAGATCGTGCGCCTAGCGGTTTCGCTTGTGTCTTGCGATCTGGCCATTGCCATGAAAAGCGATGGCACGCATTTTTGGCAGGAAGCTGTGGCAGGCCCAGACGGGGTGCAAAGTGAAATCACCACTGATCGCCATCCGATAGACCCGAAACTAAACCTTCCGTCGGGCTGTATCGCCACCGGAAAGATTCAGCATATCCCGAACTGGTCCGAAGCCGACCTGCCAGACAGCACCCGCAAAGTTCAGATTACCAAGGGATTCAATTCCTCTTTGATGCTGCCATTGCTGCGGGGCACCGAGTGTATCGGTGCGCTTTCCTTCATTCGTAAGACTCAATGTGCGTTCTCGGAAGACGAGATTGCCATGGCGGAATCCTTCGCCGATCAGGCAGTGATTGCCATCGAAAACGTCCGGCTGTTTCAAGAGGCGCAAGAGGCCCGCGCGGCGGCAGAGAAAGCCAACGAGGCCAAAAGCGCGTTCCTCGCGACGATGAGCCACGAAATCCGAACGCCCATGAACGCGGTGATCGGGATGAGCGGGCTGTTGATGGACACCGAACTGGACGCCGAGCAAGGGGACTATGCACGAACGATCCGCGACAGCGGCGACGCGCTGCTTGGGATCATCAACGAAATCCTCGATTTCTCAAAGATCGAGGCGGGCCAGATGGATATCGAAGCCCATCCGTTTGACCTGCGCGAGTGCATTGAATCCGCGCTGGATCTGATCAGCGGTCGAGCGGCCGAGAAACAACTGGATGTGGCGTATCTGATGGCAGACGATGTGCCGCCCGCGATCAGTGCCGACCTGACACGGCTGCGGCAGATTTTGCTCAACCTGCTGTCCAACGCGGTCAAGTTCACCGACTCGGGCGAGGTAGTGTTGTCGGTGACCTCCAAGCCGACCTCCCCCGGCCAAGTTGAATTACAGTTCGAAGTGCGCGACACCGGGATCGGTCTGACCGATCAGGGCAAAAGCCGCTTGTTCCAGTCGTTTAGCCAAGCGGATTCCTCGACAACGCGCAAATATGGTGGCACCGGTCTGGGCCTTGCGATCTCGAAACGGCTGGCCGAGTTGATGGGCGGAACGATGTGGGCCGTCAGTGAGGGCGCGGGCAAGGGTTCGCTGTTCCGCTTCACGATCCAGGCCAAACCCGCCGAAATACCCAAGACCGAGGCACGTAGTCTGGTTGGGAAACAGCCCGAATTGGCAGGTAAGCGCATCCTCATGGTGGATGACAACGATACGAACCGAAAGATCCTGCGGCTGCAGACCGAGAAATGGGGGACGACGACTACCGCCCTGCCCTCTGCCGCCGAGGCATTGGCTCGGCTTGGTGAAGACCCGGCCTTCGATCTGGCTATTCTGGATATGCATATGCCCGAAATGGACGGCATCGCTCTGGCCCGGAAAATCAAACAGCTTTCTCCCGATCTGCCTTTGATCCTGTTCAGCAGTCTCGGCGTGCGGGACAGTGACGCGCCCGAGGGGCTGTTCGCGGACTATCTGGCAAAGCCGTTGCGTCAGTCCTCTCTGTTCGACACGCTGGTGTCGCTGTTTGGGACCCGACAGGACGCACCTGTGGAAGCAACTCCTTCACCGACAACCGATCCGGACATGGCGGCAAGGCACCCGCTGCGCATTCTGCTGGCCGAGGACAACCTTGTGAACCAGAAGCTCGCCATTCGTCTGCTGCAGCAATTGGGCTATCGCGCCGATCTGGCCAGCAACGGGCTTGAAGCGCTGGAAAGCGTGGTGCGGCAGACCTACGATCTGGTGTTGATGGACGTTCAGATGCCCGAGATGGACGGTCTGGAAGCATCCCGCCGGATCAATGACCGATATGGCGACAATCGGCCCCGGATCGTTGCCATGACCGCAAACGCGATGCAGGGCGACCGCGAGATGTGTCTTGAGGCAGGCATGGATGACTATGTCGCGAAACCCATTCGCGTGAACCAGCTTGTCGAAGCCCTGCGCAACACCCCGCAACGGAAGAAGGACAGGACATGAGCGATCCGGCCATCGACCTTGAGGTTTTCTCGGAACTCCGATCAGAGACCGGAGCGGAGTTCGCAGCTGAACTGGTGACCACCTTTCTGGACGAGGCCCCCGGGATGATCGCAAGTCTTAAATCCGCCGCACAGGCTGGGGATGCCGACGGGTTTCGCCGCGCGGCGCATTCACTGAAATCCAATGCCAGCGTTTTCGGGGCCATCAGGCTGGCCGCCCTGTCCCGCGATTTCGAGATGGCGGAATTAACACAAGCAGACCCGGACTTCCGCGCGCTGGACGCAGAATTCGCGCGCGTCGATGCCGCGTTAAGGAGTGTGTTGAATGGTTGAGGCCCACGGGCATCTACTCATCGTGGATGACAACAAGGTCAACCGCCTGCTTCTGTCGCGGAATGTCGAGCTTTTGGGTCACCGGGTTTCTCTGGCTGAAAACGGCAGGGTCGCGATGGAGATGCTGGGGCAGGACAGTTTCGATCTGGTTCTGCTGGACATCGAAATGCCCGAAATGAACGGCTTTGAAGTGCTTGAGGCGATCAAATCTGACATTACGCTGAGGGATGTGCCAGTGATCGTGACCTCGTCCGTCGAAGGGCTGGACAACGTTGTTCGTTGCATCGAACTGGGGGCCGAGGATTACCTGCCCAAGCCGGTGAACAAGGTGCTGTTGGGGGCGCGTCTGGCCTCAAGTCTTGAAAAGAAACGCCTGCGCGACGAACAAAAGCGGCTGCTGGAGCGGTTTGCAACGCATGAGGTTGCACATGATCTGCAGGAATCGGGCTTTGCTATCGGCGGCAGCAGGGTTTCAGCCTCGGTCCTGTTCTGCGACATTCGCGATTTCACGGCTTTGTCCGAAAACCTCTCACCAGAGGCGACCATCGAATTGTTGAACATCTACTACGCGCTGATGTTCGAGGCCGTCAGTAGCAACGGTGGCATTGTAAGCCTGATGATCGGAGACGGGCTTATGGCGCTGTTCGGCGCGCCGCAACCGCTCGACAACCCGGCCCAAAGCGCAGTGTCAGCGGCGCAGGAGATGTTCAGCATGATTGACGTTCTGAACGTGGAACGTGACGCCGAAGGCGCGCCCGCAATCCGGCTGGGGATTGGCATCGCCACTGGCGAGGTCGTGGCGGGCTATGCCGGAACCGACGAGCGCGCGACGTATACCTGCATCGGAAGCACCGTGAATTTGGCGGCCCGGCTCGAGGCGCATACCAAGGCCGTGGACCGGAAAATACTGATCGACGGGCGTACAAGGGCAAACCTGACAGACGCGCTAAAGGTTGAGGAAATCCGGCAGGTGGAATTCAAAGGCTTCTCGGACACGTTGGATATTTATGCCCTTTGATCAAGCGGCGCTAAAGTCCCCAAACGAAAACTGGCCCACCAAATGGCGGGCCAGCGTCCCTGAATGATCAGGTCTTAGTCGTACAGAACAGCCGCGATCTTGGGATCGTCGATGTTCGAGGCGTCGTAGTAGTAGAAGCCTGTGTCGATCAGCGCGGGAACCTCTTCGCCTTTCATGGCCGAGACTGCGGCTTTTACAGTCTCATAGCCGATACCAACCGGGTTCTGGGTGATCGCACCGGCCATCAGGCCGCTTTTGATCGCGTCTTTCTGCGCCTTGCCGCTGTCATAGCCAATGATGACCAGACCTTCGGTGCCCAGTTCCTGCACGCCATTCACAACACCGATGGCCGAGCCTTCGTTGGTGCCGAAGATGCCGTTCAGGTCCGGGTTCGCTGTCAGGATCGCCTTGGTCACTTCAGTGGATTTCAGGTGGTCGCCCTGACCGTACTGGACGGTAACAACCTCGATATCCGGATATTTCTCGGCGATGCGGTTGACGAAGCCATCGCGGCGGTCGATGCCCGTGCGGCTGGTCTGGTCATGTGCCACGACAGCCACCTTGCCTTTGCCGCCGATTTTCTCGGCCATCTTGTCAGCCGCCAGAGCTGCGGCTGCGGCGTTGTCGGTTGTTGCGGTCGATACCGGAATGTCACTCTCGACACCGCTGTCGAAGGCGATGACCGGGATGCCCTTTTCGTTAGCCTGACGCAGCAGCGGAATTGCTGCCTGGCTGTCCAGCGCGGCAAAGCCGATGGCTTTGGGGTTATTGGCCAGCGCCGCAGCCAGCATGTCGATCTGGCGGTCGACCATGGTTTCGTTGTCGGGTCCTTCAAAGGTGATGGTGACATCGAACTCGTCCGCTGCCTGTTCAGCGCCCGATTTCACGGCCTGCCAGAACTGGTGTTGGAAGCCCTTCGATACCAGCGGGATGTAGATCTCTTCCGCTGCAGCCATCGAGGCCGGGGCGGCCAGGGTCGCGGCACTCAGCGCCCCCAGAATGAAACGACGTGTAAGCATGTTTTTCTCCTCCACAGTAGGTCGTTTTGTCGTTGGTGTTTTCAGCCTGTCTTTTTGCGTCGAGCCATGTCGGCGTAGACAGCCAGAATGATGATTGCGCCGGTGACAACGGTCTGCCATTCCTGCGCGACGGACAGCACGCGCAGCCCGTTGGTCAGCACGGCCATGATTAGCGCACCGATCAACGTGCCAAGGATCGTACCGCGACCGCCCGACAGCGACGTGCCGCCGATGACCACGGCTGCGATGGCCTCTAGTTCATAGCCAAGCCCCAGCGCGGGCTGAGCCGAGTTCAGGCGCGAGGCGATCAGAATACCGGCGATGCCGCAGATTGCCCCCGCCAGCGCATAGATGCGCATCTTCCACATGTCGGTGTTGACGCCCGACAGGCGCACGGCTTCTTCGTTCGATCCCAGCGCAAAAGTGTACCGCCCCAGAACCGTGCGACCCAGAATGTACGAGGCTGCAATGGCGACCAGGAACAGGATCAACACGCCGTTGGGAATGGGCAGCGCCGGAAAAATCTCTCCGATCAGCGACCCGCGCGAGATCAGATCGAAGCCGGGCGTGTCGTTGAAATAGATCGGACGGGTACCGGAAATGACCAGCGACAACCCTTTCAGGATCAGCATCATGCCCAGGGTTGCGATAAAGGGCGGGATTTTCATCTTCGCCACAAACGTGCCCGAGCAAAGGCCGCAGAACGCGCCCGCCGCGATAGCTGCCGCGACACCGACCAGCAGCGGCAAGCCGAGATAGGTCAACGCAACGCCAGCAATCACCGCGCAAAAGGTCATCAGCGTGCCCAATGACAGGTCAATCCCGCCGGTGATGATGATCAGCGTCGCCGCCACTGCCAGAACGCCATTGACCGAGGTCGCCTGTAGAATGGCGATCATGTTCGATGTCTGCATGAAGTTCGGCGAGGCGATCGAGAATCCGATCAGCAGGGCGATCAGGCTGGCGAAGGCCAGCAGCTTTTGATACGCGCCGCTTTCGGATAGGCCCGCAAGGGGTTTCTTCTTTTCGATATCAGTTACGCTGGTCATTGCATTGTCCCCGTTACCTGCATGGCCGCCGCACGTTGCGTGGCCAGATGCATGATGTCTTCCTGAGTGGTGTCTTTTCCGCCGGGCAGAATGCCGGTCAGCCGGCCCTCGCACATCACCGCAATACGGTGGCTGAGGCGCATGATTTCCGGCAGTTCGGAGGAGATGACGATGATTGTCTTGCCCTGCTCGGCCAGTTCTTCGAGCAGCTTGTAAATCTCGGATTTCGCGCCGATGTCGATGCCGCGCGTGGGTTCGTCAAATATCAGGATATCGCAATCGCGTAGCAGCCATTTGGCGATGACCACCTTCTGCTGATTGCCGCCGGACAGCAGCCGAACTTCCTGCACATCTGAGGGCGTCCGGATGCCCAATTGCGAGATGTATCCCTTGGCCGTTGTGCTGATTTCGCCGTCGTTCAGCACACCGCCGGTGGCGGTGAACAGGTCCATCGAGGCCAGCGCGATGTTGTCGCGCACGTTCATACCGGTGGCGAGGCCGAAATGCTTGCGGTCTTCGGACAGGTATCCGATCCCTGCTTTCACGGCGTCCTTGGGGGATTTGATCGACACTGTCTTGCCGTGCACGCGGATTTCGCCGCTGTCTTTCACGTCGGCACCGAAGATCGCGCGGGCCACTTCCGTGCGTCCTGCCCCCATCAGACCAGCGAAGCCCAAAATCTCGCCCTTCTGGACCGAGAAACTGACATCCTGAATCTCTTTGCCTCGGTTCAGACCCGAGACTTGCAGTGAGACCTCGGCGTCGCCAAGGTCAGGCACGTCCAAAGGCTCCTCGTTCACTTCGCGGCCAACCATCATCGCGATGATCTGGCTGATCGGTGTTTCCGCCGCACCCACAGTGCCGACATATTCGCCATCACGCATCACCGTCACGCGGTCGGCGATCTGCTTCAACTCGTCCATCTTATGGCTGATATAGACGATCCCCACCCCCTCGGCCTTGAGGCGGCGGATGATCACGAACAGCTCGGCAATCTCGGCATCGTTCAGGGCCGCCGTTGGCTCGTCCATGATCAGAACCTTCGAGCGATGAGACAGCGCCTTGGCAATCTCAACCATCTGCTGCTTGGCAATGGTCAGCGTGCCGACCTGCGTCTTGGGGTCGAGATTCAGGTTCATCGACGCGAAAATCTCGGCCGTTTGTGCATTCAGCGCGGCTTCGTCCAACCGCCCGAAGCTTTTGCGCGGTTCGCGCCCGATAAAGATGTTTTGCGCCACGGTCAGGTCGTTCATCAGGCTCAGTTCCTGATGGATGATGCCGATACCCAGATCCTGCGCTTCGCCCGGTGTCGTGGGGCTGACCGATTTGCCCTCGATCTCAAGATTGCCGCCGTCGCGCTGATAAATCCCCGAGAGAATCTTCATCAACGTGCTTTTCCCGGCCCCGTTCTCGCCCATCAGAGCGTGAACCTCGCCCGAAAACAGATCGAACTGCACGGATTTCAGCGCGTGCACACCGGGGAAATGTTTGTCGATCCCCGTCATGTCGACCAGTTTTGTCATGTCTTCTCCCATTTTGCCCCTCTCCTCACGGGCCGCGCAGGTTACATCACCGCGCCGATTTGCCAGGGAACGAATTCGACGCCCCCAAAGCCAAGTTCCTCGCTTTTGGTTTTCTCGCCGGATGCGACGCGGATCAGAATCTCAAAGAGTTCCTCGCCCTTCGCCTCGATGCTGATCCCGTCTGTGACGATGTCGCCGCAGTTCAGGTCCATGTCATCGGCCATACGGGCGTACATTTCCGAATTGGTGGCCAGTTTGATGCAAGGCGTGGGCTGATACCCCGAGACCGAGCCCCGCCCGGTGGTGAACACGATCAGGTTCGCGCCCGAGGCCACCTGTCCAGTGACCGAACACGGGTCAAATCCCGGACTGTCCATGAAGACGAACCCGTTCTTGTCGATCTTTTCGCCGAACTTGTACACTTCACGCAGAGGTGCCGTGCCGCCCTTGGCGACCGCACCCAGTGATTTTTCCAGAATGGTCGTCAACCCGCCGCGTTTGTTTCCCGGGCTGGGGTTGTTATCCATTTCTCCGCCATTTCGTTCGGTGTAATCCTCCCACCAGTGGATACGCTCGATAAGTTTCTCACCTACTTCTGCCGTCTCCGCGCGGCGGGTCAGCAGGTGTTCTGCTCCATACACTTCGGATGTTTCGGAAAGGATTGTCGTGCCGCCGTGGCGCACCAGAAGGTCTGATGCGTAGCCAAGCGCGGGGTTGGCGGTGATGCCGGAATACCCGTCAGATCCGCCGCATTGCATACCTACCGTAATCGCACTGATCGGTGCCGGTTCGCGGGTGGCCTGATTGGCCAGTTCCGCAATACCGCGCAGTTCATCCAGACCACGTTCGATGGTGCGCCGGGTGCCCCCTTCGTTCTGGATTGTCATGTACCGCAGCGCGCCATCGGCGCGGATCGGACGCCCGCCCACCAGATCGGCAACCTGCATGACCTCGCACCCCAGGCCGATCAGCAGGATACCGGCGAAATTCGGATGCTGCGCATAGCCTGCCAGGGTTCGGAAAAGCGTTGCGTACCCTTCGTCCTTGGCCGACATGCCGCAACCGGTGCCGTGCACGATCGGAACAATCCCGTCTACGTTGGGATAGGCATCCAGAAATCCGGATTTCTCTGCCGCCTCGGCGATGAACCGCGCGACAGAGCCCGAGCAGTTCACAGAGGTCAGGATACCGATGTAGTTACGTGTGCCGACTTTCCCGTCAGCGCGATGGAACCCCTGAAACATACGGGTCTCGGAAATCGCAGGCAGCGGCGTATTTGCGCTGGCGTGGGCGTAGTCCTGCTGGTGATCGCCCATCCCAAGGTTATGGACATGCACATGCTCACCCGGAGCAATGTCGCTTTTTGCCTGACCGATGATCTGCCCATAGCGAATCACGTTTTCGCCTGCCGCAATGGGCGCCGTGGCGATCTTGTGCCCGCGGGAAACCGGGCTTTGAACCGAATCCGACAATCCGTCTGGCCGCTCACCCCGGTCCAGATCACGTAGCGCGATGATAACATTGTCTTTTGGGTTCAGCTTAACCGCGTCGCGCTTGGTGTCCTTGGGGACTGTGATGTCGTTCTGTGCTTGCATAGGATTCTCGCTTGCTTGGCTCGGAGTGCTACGTTGAATTTAGGTACTTGTCAACTAACATGTTAGAATGGTAAGTCATGAGACATGAACAAGCCTCGCGACATTGATGCATCGGTTCTACCCGCCATATCGACCATCGAGGGGTCGCTGGCACAGAGGGTATATCTGTCTGTTAAACAGGCGATTTTGGACCTCGACTTCCCACCCGGATCGAACCTGCGAAAAGCGCCCATTTGCGAGCGTTTGGGGGTGTCGCGCGCGCCTGTTGCCGAGGCGATTGCGCGCCTTGCAGCCGAAGGTCTGGTGGATGTCGTACCACAATCAGGGACGCGGGTCTCTTACTTCTCGATGACCGAAATCCGCGAAGGCGCGTTCCTGCGCGAGGCGCTGGAACTGGCCGCCGTTGCCAAAGTGTCGCGTGATATGACCGAAGAGCAGCGCAAGAAACTCAGCCGCAATATGAGATTCCAGGAATTGTTGGTCGAGGACGACGACATTCCCGGCTTCTTTCGTGCGGATGAAGAATTTCATGCGCTGTTGATGGAGTTCACGGGAATCCTCAAGCTGCCTGAAGTGACGGAAACCGTTTCCCTGCAGGTCAACCGTGCGCGGATGTTGCTTTTGCCGTCACGGGACCGCATCATCGAAACGCTCACCGAACACCGGACGATTTTAGAAGCGATCAGTAACCGCGACGAGCAAAGGGCGCAGGACGCCATGCGCCACCATCTGGGTCAGCTGATGCCCCGAATTGAGATGCTGCGGCAGGAAAAGCCCGAGCTGTTCAACGCCGCATCCCGGCCTGTGCAAGAAGTAGGATAGAAAATGCTGCGCAATCTTGACCCACTGCTTTCCCCGGACCTGCTGCACGCGTTACGCGCGATGGGACACGGGGATGAAATCGTCATCGCAGATGCGAATTTCCCGGGTTCCAGCATCGGCCCGGCCTGTATTCGGGCCGATGGGTCCTCGGCCAGTGATATCCTGCGCGCGGTGCTGTCCGTCATGCCGCTGGACAGTTTTGTCCCTGACCCCGCACTGACAATGCAGGTGGTCGGAGACCCGCAAACCGTCCCAGAAGCCGTGGCCGATTTTCAACGCATTATCGACAGTGTCGCCGATAACCCGGTTCAAATTCAGGGGCTGGAACGCTTCGACTTCTATGACCGCGCCGCCCGCGGTTTTGCCGTTGTCCAAACAGGTGAGCGCAGGCTCTATGGCAATATCATCCTGAAAAAAGGCGTTGTTGCATGAGGATCGACGGACATCAGCATTTCTGGTCCCTGGCGCGCGGAGACTATGGCTGGCTGACGCCGGACCTCGCGCCGCTATACCGCGATTTTCTGCCCGTTGACCTGGAGCCAATGTTGCATGCGTCGGGAATAGACGGAACCATTCTGGTTCAGGCCGCGCCAACGGTGGCTGAGACCGAGTATATGCTGTCCTTGGCCGACAGCAATGCGTTCATCAAAGGCGTCGTCGGCTGGGTCGATTTCGAAGCCGCTGATGCGCCCGCACAGATCGTAGCTCTGACCGCGCATTCGGCATTTGTTGGTCTGCGCCCGATGATCCAGAATATCGAAGATCCGCTTTGGATGTTGGGTGACGCTTTGACCCCGGCTATGGAGGCGGTGCAAAAGCACAATCTGACCTTCGATGCGCTGACCCTGCCCCGGCATCTTGCCCCGTTACACCAACTGCTGGAACGTCATCCGAAGATGCGCGTTGTCATCGACCATGGGTCGAAGCCGCTGATCCGAGACGGTGTGATCGAAGGCTGGGCCGAAGACATGACCGCGCTGGCCCGCGACACGGATGCTTGGTGCAAGCTGTCCGGTCTTGTCACCGAAGCCGCGCCGGAATGGACGGTCGATGACCTGCGCCCCTATGTCGAGCATCTGCTGAACACCTTTGGCCCGTCGCGCCTGATCTGGGGCAGCGACTGGCCGGTCAGCACGCTGGCCAGCAGCTATGAGCGTTGGCTCGACACAACCGATGTGCTTCTTACCGGTTTGACCGGCGCAGAACGACAGGCGGTTCTGGGCGGCAACGCCGCGCGGGCCTATAACCTGCGGGACTGATCGCGGCCTGCCGCTTGTCAGGCAATGTGACAGATTTAAGGGCCGTGCCCCACATAACGGACCCCGTGCGCGCGATCTCGCCGTGCACGTTATGCGCGATCAGCGTGGCTTGGCTCATTCCCCGGATTTGACGCGAAACAGTGGGAAGTCCCCTATGCGCAGGGCTAACTTCGAACCATCTCTGCGACACATTCCATAGGAGGCACCCATGTCGCGTATTCTTCTTATTGCCGTCATCGCCGTAATCGGCATTGGCGGATATTACGTCCTGAACAAGCCCGAGCCGACACCGTCCGAGCAGTTGCAATCCGCTGCGGAAGATGCCGGTGAGGCCGTCAACGAAGCCGCCTCGGCCGCGCAGGAAGCGGCGACCGAAGCGCTGAATTCGGCCACTGATCAGGCCAGCGAAGCGGCATCGTCCCTGACCGAGCAAGCGGCCGAGGCGGCCTCATCCCTTGCGGATCAGGCGTCAGATGCGGCCACGCAGGCGGGCGACGAAGTGGCCTCGCTGGCGGGTCAGGGTCAGGAATTGCTCAATACCTGGGTTCAGGAGGGTATGCTTACCGCGCAGCAATTCGACTATGACGCGATGGTTGCATCGGTGCAGGACAGCGCCCTGACGCAGGACATCAAAACGCAGGTAATCCAGATTCTGGACGACATCAAAGCAGCGCCCGAGACGGCCCTGACCAAACTGCAGGATCTGCAGAACCTGATGACCCAACAATAAAAACCCGGCGGGGCCGCATCCAGCGCGGCCCTGCCCACCCGCGTGCCGTCACGTCAGGGCGCGGTGCGATTGACGCCCGACCCTTTGTTTGTTTGGCTTGCCCTCAATCCCGCAGCGATGTGTACTTCTTGCACCTCGCTGCAGTAAATTCTCTGAGGACCTTCCCATGACAACCCTGCCCGCATCCATGTTTGCGACCGTTCTGAAACATGACGGTTATTCCGGTTCCGCCACCGGACCCGCGATCGAAAACGCGGGCGACTGGTTGGCCGAAGCCGAACTGCCCGTTCCGCAACCCGGCCCCGGACAGGTGTTGATCCGGATGCGCATGGCCTCGGTCAACCCGTCGGATTTGCACTTTATCAAGGGCGAATACGGGCAGCCTCGGGTCAAGGGTGCTCCTGCCGGATTCGAAGGCTGCGGCGACGTGGTCGCGACCGGTGAAGGCGCCGAAGGTCTGCAAGGGCAGCGCGTTGCCTTTGTTGCCGCAGGTTCGGGCGCTTGGGCTGAATATGTTGTGACGCAAATGCAGACCTGTATCCCGCTGCGCCCCGATATCTCGGACGAGGATGGCGCGGCGCAGATCGTGAACCCTTTGACCGCGATGGCGATGGTCGATATCGCCAAGCAGGAAGGTGAGGCTTTTGTGGTTTCCGCCGCGACCAGCCAGTTGGGCAAGCTGATGTGTAGCCTTGGGCGTGATCTGGGCCTGAAACCCATCGCGCTGGTGCGCCGGGCCGAGGCCGTGGATAACTTGAAACATCTCGGCGCGGCTGAGGTGCTGGTCACAATCGACCCTAATGTGGCACAGAAATTTGCCGACCTCAGCGCCAGCCTGAAACCGCGCGTGTTTCTGGATGCCGTCATGGATCAGCTATCGGAAAAGATATTCACTGCCATGCCCAACCGCGCGCGCTGGGTCTGTTACGGCAAGCTGAGCAATGAGTCCCCCACCCTGACCCAAACCGGCCAACTGATCTTTATGGGCAAGCAGATCGAAGGGTTCTGGCTGACCAACTGGATGATGTCCACGCGGCCCGCCGATCAGATGCGCGTGGTTGCCGAAGTACAGGCCCGTTTTGCCGACGGGCGCTGGAAAACCGATGTGTCGGCGCGGCTTACCCTGAAAGAACTGGTGCCAAATCTGGCTGAAGCGCTGAAAAAGAGTGACGGCAAGGTGATGATCACGCCATAGTAGAACCAAACCCGCCAACAACAAGAATACTGCGGGTGGTTCAGAGACTGGGCAAACCGGCACGGGGGAGGTGAATTTGGACAACGCGCAGCTGCTGATCAGCGGGCTGGCGAATGGCTGTGTATACGGCCTGATCGCGCTGGGGTTCGTGTTGATCTACAAAGCGACCGAGGCGGTGAATTTCGCACAAGGCGATTTCATGATGCTGGGGGCCTTTGTTACGATCGGGCTGACCAACACCGAATATATGGGGCTGCCCTTCTGGCTGGCGCTGCCGATCTCGCTGGGGATCATGGGCGCGCTGGGGTATCTGCTGGACCGCCTGATCATCCGCCGACTGTTTGGCGAAAGTCAGACCGCCGTTGTCATCCTGACCATCGCTTTGGGCTTCGTGATCCGCTTTTTTGCGGGGCTGATCTGGGGGCATGAGCCCCAGACCCTGCAAAATCCGCTGGCTGGGAAAGAGGTGCGCTTTGGCGGGCTGGTCTTGGGGATGGAGGATGTGGCCGTCATTATCGTCACCGTCCTGCTGACCTGGGGCCTGTATGTCTTTTTCAGCAAAACCAAGTTGGGGCTGGCCATGCAGGGTGCCTCGCAAAACCAGTTGGCCGCCTATTACATGGGTATCCCGGTTAAACGGGTGCAAGGTTTCATCTGGGCTCTGGCCGGTGTTGTGGCAGGGATCGCGGGCATTCTGTTCGCTGCGAAAGGCTCGGTTGATCCCACCACCGGCCTGCTGGGCATCAAGGCCTTCGCCGCCGCCGTGATCGGAGGGTTCGGCAGCCTGCCCGGCGCACTGGCAGGCGGGCTGATCGTCGGCATCATTGAACCCTTCGCCAGTCGATACATCGCGGCCGGGTACAGCCAGATCGCACCTTATGCCTTGCTGCTGGCGGTTCTGATCTTCCGCCCCAACGGGCTGTTCAGTCAGGTCCGGCTGAAAAAGGTCTGACGGATGCGCATCGTTTTCAAAACCGACTACATGCAGGATATTCGGCCGTGGAAGGACCGCTATCAGCTTGGCCTCTACCTGATCCTGCTACTGGTCGTTTTCGCCGCGCCGTGGTTGCTGGACGACTTCTATCTGGGCGAACTAACCAACGTTCTGATCTGGACCATCGCCGGTCTGGGGCTGATGATCCTGACCGGGCATACGGGTCAGGTCAGCCTTGGCCACGCCGCGTTTCTGGCCTTTGGGTGCTATGCCAATGTGAACCTGATCGAGGCGGGTGTACCGTTCCTGCTCGCCTTTCCACTGGCCGGTTTACTGACCGGAATTGCCGGGGTTACAGTGTCCATCCCTGCCCTGCGACTGCACGGTATCTATCTGGCCATTTTCACCATGGCGCTGTCGATCCTGATGGATGACGTGATCGTTCTGGCGGAACCCCTGACCGGGGGCGTTTCCGGTAAGTATCTGGGCGGGGTCGAGATTTTCGGACATCTCGTCGACCGCTGGGCGACCCCCAACGAATTCTACTGGCTGGTTCTGACCGTCGCGGTGATTGTGACGCTGGGTTACATCAACCTGTTGCGCGCGCCCTTGGGGCGCAGCTTCATCGCCGTGCGTGACTCAGAGGTCTCGGCGCAGGCGATGGGGGTCGATATCGCCAAAACCAAGATGATCTCGTTTGCCCTCTCCTGCGCCGTAACCGGCTGGGCCGGGGCGCTCATGGGCATGTTCGCGGGGGCCTTCAACAACGAGACCTTCAATGTCCTGATCTCGATCCAGTTGCTGATGATGATCGTGATCGGAGGGCTCGGCTCGATCCACGGCGCGTTTCTTGGGGCTATCGTGATCGGCTTTCTGCCGCAGTTCCTGTCGATTTCCAAAGAATATGTGGGGGCCGTGTTCGGTGGCAACACCGTCGCCGTCCCGGGGCTGGAATTCGGCATCTTCGGCATGATCCTGATCGCCTTCATCCTGTTCGAGCCGATGGGCATGTATGGCCGCTGGCTGAAAATCCGCACTTGGTTCGAACTGTTCCCCTTCTACCGAAAGGACATGTTCAAACGGCAGAAATCCTACCTCAAGACGGAGCGTCTGAGATGAGCCTGCTTGAGTTCGAAGGCGTCACGCTGAAATTCGGCGGGGTAACTGCGGTCGATAACTTGTCGTTCGAGGTGGAGGAAGGCGAGGTCTTCGCTATAGTCGGCCCGAACGGCGCAGGAAAATCCACGGTATTCAACCTGATTTCCCGGTTCTACGAACCCAATGCGGGGGCTATCCGGTTCGATGGGCACGATCTGCTGCAGGTCAAGGCATCGGGCGTTGCAGCTTACGGCGTCGCGCGGACGTTCCAGAACATCGAACTGTTCGAACATGCCACCGTCCTGCAAAACCTGCTGGTCGGGCGGCATCGGCACCGCAAGACGAACCTGATCTCAGAAATTCTGTTCACCCCCTCCGCCCGGCGTCAGGAGTTGGAGAACCGCGAAAAGGTCGAAGAAATCATCGACTTTCTGGACCTGCAGGCGTTTCGCGACAAGATGATCTCGGGCCTGCCCTACGGCGTCCGCAAAGTGGTCGAGGTTGCGCGGGCGCTGGCGACCGATCCCAAGCTGCTGTTGCTGGACGAACCGGCCTCGGGCCTGTCGGTCGAGGAAACCACCGATATGCGCTGGTGGATCGACGACATCCGGCGGCAGATGGGGATCACCGTGTTGATGGTCGAACATGACATGGGGTTGGTGTCGGGCGTGTCAGACCGGGTGCTTGCCATGGCCGATGGGGCCAGACTGGCGCTTGGCACCCCTACCAAGGTGCAATCGCACCCGGCTGTGGTCGAGGCCTATTTAGGCAAAGCGTCATGACCGAACCGATCCTGAAAATCCGCAACATCGAAAGCTTCTACGGGCCGATCATGGCGATCCGGGGCGTTTCGCTGGACGTCTCGCAGGGGCAGATCGTTTCGATCCTTGGGGCAAACGGTGCCGGAAAAACGACGCTGATGAAAACGGTGTCGGGCGTGATGGACCCGGAAAAGGGCACAATCACGTTTGACGGGAAGGACATTCAGGGGTCCGAGCCCCACAAGGTTGTTCAACAAGGCATCGTGCACGTCCCGGAAGGGCGCGAGGTGTTCCCACTGCTGACCGTGAACGAAAACCTCAGCCTCGGGGCCTATACGGTGGCGGATAAATCGCGGATTGAGCAGGATCGCGAGATGGTGTTCAGCTATTTCCCGGTCCTGAAAGACCGCCGCATGCAAGAGGCCGGCACCTTGTCCGGCGGTCAACAGCAGATGCTGGCCATCGGGCGCGGACTTATGGCGAATCCGAAGATCATGCTGCTGGACGAACCCTCGCTTGGCCTCTCGCCGCTGCTGGTGCAAGAGATTTTCGGTATTCTCAAACGCCTGAACGACGAGCAGAATATGACCATGATGCTGGTCGAACAGAACGCCCACGCTGCGCTGGAACTGGCCCATCATGGCTACGTGATGGAGGTCGGGCGCATCGTGATGGACGGGGCCGCAAATGACCTGCTGCAATCCGAGGACATCCGGAATTTCTATCTGGGTGTTCAGGAAGAAGGCGCGCGGGAAAACCGCCGCTGGAAACGCAAAAAGACCTGGAGGTGAGCCGAATGGACGCAAGCCCCCTGCCCCCTCAGATCAACATCAACGGCGTTCAGTTCAACGCAACCCCCGGGCAGCGCCCGCTGCGGGTGGATGGGTGCACCACCATAGCCGAGCTGTTCCAAAGCCGCTGCGCGGAGTTGGGCGACCGGACGGCGCATCGCGAAAAGAACCTCGGGATATGGAAATCCTATTCCTGGACCGATTACTGGCAGCACGCCAAGTGGATCGGCCTCGCGCTGCTCAAACTTGGCCTGCAGCGCGGTGAGGTCGTTTCGATCCTGTCCGAGGATCGCAAGGAATGGGCCTGGTTCGACATGGGCATCCAAGGCGTCGGCGGCATTTCCTCGGGCGTTTACACCACGGATTCGGCCAGTCAGTTGAAATACCTGATCAACGACAGCGACAGCCGGTTCCTGATCGTCGAAGACGAAGAACATCTGGACAAATTTCTTGAGATTGAGGACGAGGTTCCCGGCCTGCTCAAGGTCATCATCCTGGAAGACGAAGGCCTGCACGACCTGAACCATCCGCGGTGCATGATGATCGGCGACCTCTACGCGCTTGGAAAACAGGCCGAAGCCGAAAACCCGGGCCGGTTCGAGGCCGAGATCGCGCTGGCAAAACCGCAGGATACCGCGTTGCTGGTCTACACCTCGGGCACAACGGGTCAGCCCAAGGGCGCGATGCTGAGCCATGAGAACATTCTCGCTGCCATAGAATCCGGGGCTCGGTCCCTGCCCGCGCTGGCCAGCGACGAGCAGCTGTGTTTCCTGCCGCTGTGCCACATCCTCGAACGCGATGTGTCGATCTATTTCCCTCTTGCCGCGCGGTGCACCGTAAATTTCGCCGAAAGCCCGGAAACCGTGTTCGCGAACCTGCAAGAGGTCTCACCCACCACATTCACCGCTGTTCCGCGCGTTTGGGAGAAGATCTACGCCCATGTCCAAATCCTGACGCAGGATGCGACTGGGTTTGGGCGCTTGGCCTTTGGGCTGGCGCTGAAAGCTGGGTTTGCGCGGGCGGAATACCTGAATGTCGGGAAACCGGTCCCCGCTTTGGTCGCGGCGCGGTTCTGGGTCTGGGACCATCTGGTTCTACGAAACCTGCGGCGGATGCTCGGCATGGACAAAATGCGCCGCGGCGGCTCGGGGGCCGCTCCGATTTCGGTGGACTTGCTGAAATGGTTTTGGGCCATTGGCGTTCCTCTGGTCGAAGGGTTCGGGATGACCGAAACGGCGGGGCTGGCCACGCTTAACACCACTGAAGACAACCGGGTCGGGTCCGTTGGCAAAGCCGTGGCGGGAACGGATATCCGTATCTCGGAGGACGATGAAATCCAACTGAAAGGGCTGAACATCTTTCAGGGCTACTGGCGCAACAACGCCAAAACCGCCGAGACCTTCACGCCCGACGGATGGCTGCGCACCGGCGATATGGGCTGCATCGACGAGGATGGATTCGTCACCATAACCGGTCGAATGAAAGACATCATCATCACCGCAGGCGGCAAGAACATCACCCCATCCGAGATCGAAAGCCGCCTGAAGTTCAGCCATTACATCTCGGACGCGGTGATCATAGGTGACCAGCGTAAGTACCTGACCGCCCTGATCATGATTGATCAGGAGAATGTCGAGAAATTCGCGCAGGACCGGAAAATCCCCTTTTCCAACTTCGCGTCTCTATGCGCGGCCCCGGAAATCAATGGACTTGTCGGGGCCGAGGTCGATGCGGTGAACGCAGAATTCGCACGGGTCGAGCAGATCAAGGATTTCCGGCTAATCAACGTCCTGCTGACCGCCGAGGATGACGAACTGACGGCGACAATGAAACTGAAACGCGGGTTGGTGGAAAAGAAACACGGACATCTCGTTGAAGAGATGTACAATTAGACAACAAAGTCACCGGAGGTAGATGTTTGAGAAAAATAAAGTTTGACTGGATTTGGGTCATTCTGGCCGCCAGTGTCGCCATGATTATTTGGCAAATCATGCTTGGCCACGCTGTGGTGGCTGCGGTGTTCTCAGCGTCGTGTGCAAGCGTCGCAACCACACTGCTGAACCGCCGAACATGGAATATTGACGATGAAACTGCAAAACAGGGCTGGGTAGAGTTTTGGGGGCGCGGTTATGGTGAGGAACTCTCAGATGCACGCGTTGCCCTTTGGGCGTGCCTTTTCGCGGCGTCGGTCTTTCTGCTTCTCATTTTTCGACATGCATATGGGCAAATCATGGTGCCTGGTTCGCCGCAAAAGGCCTGGGACTTCGGGATTTTTCCGTTCGCTCCAACATTTTTCTTCGCAGTCTGCACAATTCTCGCAGTCTTTTATTGGCAAAAAACTCGCAAAATTCAAAACAGGGAGGAGAAATATGAGCACGGTGATTAAACGTCTGGCAGTCGCTTCCGCTTTGACCGCGTCCGCCACGCTCGGATGGGCAGAAACCCAAGGCGTGACCGACGATGAGATCGTGATTGGGTCTGTCAACGACCTGAGCGGTATTTTCGCCGCCGTGGGCGTTCCGGCCACCAAGGGTGCGAATGTGGTTTTTGACCGCGTCAACGCTGAAGGCGGCGTGCACGGCCGTAAGATCCGCTTTGTGGTCGAAGATAACGGCTACCAGATGCCGCGCGCGATGCAGGGCTATAACAAGCTGCTGAACCGCGACAAGGTGTTTGCCATGATGCAGTCGCTGGGCACGCCGATGAACCTTGCCGGGTTCAAGCTGCTGGACCCGAAGGGCATTCCGAATGTTGCCCCTCTGACCGCAGCGCGGCAGATGCTTCAGGAGCCGATGAAGAACAAGTTCACCTCGTTCTCGACCTACTATGATCAGGCGCGGATCGGAGTGAAATATCTGAACGGTGAGTTCGGGTCGCAAACCGTCTGCACCATGTATCTGCCCACCGATTTCGGTGAAGAAATCCTTGAAGGCAGCAAGGCTGGGGCCGAAGAGGCTGGGATCACCTTTGGCGCTGAGACCACGCACAAACCGGACGAAACCGATTTTGTCGGCTCTCTGAGCAAGCTCAAGGAAGAAGGCTGCGATATCGTCACGATGGCCCTCGGTGTGCGCCAAGCGATCACCGTGGTTGGGACGGCCAAGAAAATGGGGTTGGAGGACATGAAATTCCTTGGCACCTCGGCCAGCTTCCTGACCGTGGTGGCGCAGGTGCCCGGAGGCGTGACGGATGGTTTCTACGCTGCCGCCTCATGGCTGGACCTTTGGGCGCGTGCTGAGGAGCCCGCTCCGGCTGCGTTCATTGCAGAGTACAAAGCGGCCACGGGCGAAGACCCGGTTGGATTCTCGATGCTGGGCTATTCCGCCGCCGAGATGATGGTCAAAGCGTTGGAAGCGGCGGGCCCCGATCTGACCCATGACAGCTTCATCGCCGCCATGGAGACGCTGGACTACACCGACGAGTTGGTCGGCAACCATATCACCTATGGGCCGGACGACCACCAAGGCGCGGATACCGTGTTCGTCAGCGTCGTGGACAACGGAGCCTGGAGACTGGTCTACGAAGAGTAAACCAAAGAAAAAGGGCTCGCATTTGCGAGCCCTTTCCCATTCGGTTGTCCGCAGCGATTAACGCTTCGAGAACTGGAACGAACGACGCGCTTTGCGCTTACCGTATTTCTTACGTTCCACAACGCGGCTGTCGCGGGTCAGGAAGCCAGCGGCTTTCAGAGCGCCACGCAAGTTCGGATCGTACAGCTGCAGCGCTTTCGAGATGCCGTGCTTGACTGCACCGGCCTGACCGGTCAGGCCACCGCCTTTGACGGTTGCAACAACGTCGAACTCACCTTCCACACCGGCAACCTGGAACGGTTGACGCAGGATCAGTTGCAGAACCGGACGAGCGAAGTACTTGTCCTGATCTTTGCCATTCACGGTGACCTTGCCGGAACCCGGCTTGATCCAAACGCGGGCAACAGCGTCTTTACGCTTGCCGGTGGCGTAGGAACGGCCCAGTTCGTCACGCACGGGTTCACGCACGATGACTTCTTCGGCCACGGTTTCAACGCCTGCGACGGCGCTCAGCTCTTCGAGAGTATTGATCTGATCAGCCATCGGTCATTAGCTCCGGGTGTTTTTCTTGTTCATGGACTTCACGTCCAGAACTTCGGGCGCTTGCGCCTCATGGGGATGCTCGGCACCGGCGTAAACGCGCAGGTTGGTCATCTGCTTGCGCGCCAGACGGTTGCCCGGCAGCATGCGCTTGACCGCCTGGGTCACGACGCGTTCGGGGTGTGCACCCTCGAGGATTTGCTGCTTGGTGCGCGATTTGATGCCGCCCGGGTGGCCAGTGTGCCAGTAGAAGTTTTCTTCGCGCTTCTTGCCGGTCATCTGGATTTTGTCAGCGTTGATCACGATGACATTGTCGCCCATGTCCATGTTGGGGGTGAACGACGCTTTGTGCTTGCCACGCAGACGCATGGCGACGATCGAAGCAAGACGGCCCAGAACAACGCCCTCGGCGTCGATCAGGATCCATTTCTTGTCGATGTCTGCAGGTGTTGCAGAAAAGGTTTTCATGGCAGGATAGTCCTGTTTGATGTGAAAGACCGCCCCAAAGGCGGAGCGGCCCGAATTCGATGGAGCGTATTTAGAGGGGCTGTGTTTTCGCGTCAATACACGTGAATATATTTTTTTTGTTTAATTACAAAAGTTTAAAAAGTAGGTATTATTTTACCCCAATCTGTAGCGCCCCGAATTACCCGAGATGCCCCCCCCCAATGGTATAGTCACCGCAGGATTTCGGAATAAGGAGCGTTTCTATGCAGGAATTGCAGCAAACCATCGCGGATTACGGCGCGGCATGGCAGGAAACGGATGGCGACAAAAGGCTTGGGCTTTTACGGCGTTGCTTTGAAGAGGATGGCCGCTATGTCGATCCCACGGCCGATGTGGCCGGGCTGGAGAACCTGTCGGCTCATATCGGAGAAGTTCTGGCCTCCGCCGACGGGCGCGTTGACATCACAAGCCAGCCTAGCGTGCATCATGATGTTGTTCACTTCACCTGGCATATGGTGGATGCGAACGGGGCCGAAATGGTCTCGGGTCATGATTTCATCAGGTTGAGTGCATCCGGCAAGATCGCTCATCTGGCTGGGTTCTTCGGCAACCCCGCACCCTTAGGCTGAGGTCTAAACGCTGATCTGTTCCGGCGGGGTGTCCAGCAGCGCCCGCAATCGCTGCATCGCATCTTCGAACCGTTCAAGTGAGACATGGCCGTTCATCGCAATGCGCACGGCATTTGGCGCACGACCGTCGCGCAGGGCGAATTCGTCGGCGGACCTGAGTTGTATCCCCTCCCGTTCCGCTGCGCGGCTGAACGCGGCGGCGCGCCAGCCCGACGGCAGGTTAAGCCAGACAAAGGGCACATCCGGAGCCCAGTTCAGATCGAACCCGCCCAGAGCGTTGACGGTGACCCGGACGTATTCGCTCATCTTGGCGCGCACATCTCGGGCGATCTTTGGGGTGCGGGGATCGGACAGCATCAAGCGGGTCAGTTCGGCCAAGGGCTGCGCCAGCCCGAAATACCCGTATTCCGCCGACCGTCGCAGGTCCACGCTGCGCTCACGTGGCGCAATCGCAAAGCCCACACGCAACGCGGGCGTAAGGGTTTTCGAGATCGACGACACGTGCCATCCCCGCTCGGGCGCCAAAGCGCGATAGCTGGGTTCGCGGGCATCGCCCATGCGATAGCAATCGTCTTCAATGATCTGCACATCAAAACGCCGCGCGACTTCGACAACTTCTTTCCGGCGCTCCAGCGGCGAATGCGATCCGGTCGGGTTCTGAACCTCGGGCGAGACGCAAACGGCCTGCGCAGGTGTCTGGCGCAGGACATGTTCCATGGCCTTTGGGTCGATACCCCATTTGTCCATTTTCACGCCAACAACTTCAGCCCGCATCAGTTCGCCCGCCCGCCGGAACCCGGCATAAGACAGGTCCTCGACCAGAACGATCGGCTTCGGACCGCGCAGGATCGTCTGAAACACTAAGCACAGCCCGTTTTGACCGCCATGGGTCAAAACGATGTCGTCATGGGACAAAGGCCCCAGCGGAAGGTCCGACAGCCAATCGACCACGGTTTGCCGCATTGGTTTGTAGGCGTCGCGGGTCGGGTAATTCAAAAACAGCCCCGGATCAGATTGCGACACTTTCTGCAGGCATTCGCGAATCAAGGCCACCTGCCCCACATCCGCAAGGCGCGGGCTGAACAGGCTGACGTTGGCGTTGTACTTGTCATCACGCAGATGCAATTGCCGGGCCCAGACATCGTCCAGAATGGGCGATTTTGGCGGGGCGACAAATGTACCACGCCCGACCTCGGCATGTAGCAGGCCCTCATCCGTCAGAATCGTATAAGCCCGGGCGACGGTACCCGGCGTGATTTGTAACCGATACGCAAGTTCCCGCACCGGAGGTAGCTTGGTTCCGATCTCCAGCAGTTTGTTATCTATGGCTTTTCGGATCGTGTCAGCGACCAGAGTATACTTCGGACCCTTTGATTTCGGCAGCGCCTCTGGCCAAATTGTATCCATTACAATTCTTCCTTTGATTCCGACACAATTTCGAATGTATCAAAATATGTACCGGACATTTATCATTTGTGTCAATACAATTTGAAAGGAATACCCAGATGACACGCACAATGCACAACCCCGCCCTTATGCTGCTGAACGACAGTCCCCGGCTGCCGCTGATCGCTGCGCTGGCCGTGCGGTTTGCGGCGGTCGTCACGCAATGGGAGCGCCGTCGGCGCAGCCGCATTAACCTGAGTTACCTCGACGATAGGCTGCTGAAAGATGTCGGGATCACCCCGCATCAAGCCCGGCGCGAAACGAAGCGTTACTTTTGGATGAACTAACGATCCCCAGTCCCATTTTTGGGACCTCTTCCTGGGCCGGGGCTTGTCCCCGGCCATTTTTTATCCAAAATTGGCAGCTGCAGACCCGGCGGGCGGGATCGAATAGGTCATGCTGGCCCGCGCAACCGGGTCGTCGGACCCTTCCGAGAACAGCAGAACGTCCCCGACGGCCAGTGTGCGGCCGAGTTTCAGCAACCGGCATGTGGCGATCATGTCTGCGCCGCCTTTAGGTTTGCGCAGAAAGTCCAGGGAACTGCTGGTCGTAACCGCCAGTGACTGGCGGCCCTTGCGCGCCAGTACCATCGCGTAGACACACACATCCGCCAGACCGAACATCGAGGGGCCGGACACGGTTCCTCCGGGCCGTAAATGGCGGTCCGCTACCCTAAGGCGCATGGTGATTGTGTCCTCGGTCAAATCCTCAATGACGAAGTCTTTGTGAACCTGCGGAAATACCTGCCCCAGGTATTGTGACAGTTCGTCCTTGTTCATCGCCAACGCCATGCTTCCCCTCCTTCTCTTCCCGCCCTAGAGTTGGCCCAAACGCCAGCGGGAGGGCAAGATGGCAATTTTGGAACGTAACGACACCGGCGCGGTTGCGCATCTGCAGATGAACGCGCCGGACCGGCTGAATGCCCTCAGCGATGAGATGCTGGCCGCACTGCAGGACGAATTCGACGCGCTGCGCGCAGACAGTTCCATCCGCGCGGTTATCCTTTCGGGGGCGGGCAAGGCGTTTTGTGCGGGGCATGACCTGAAGCA
This sequence comes from Ruegeria sp. F11, assembly GCF_056533855.1. NCBI lineage: Bacteria > Pseudomonadati > Pseudomonadota > Alphaproteobacteria > Rhodobacterales > Roseobacteraceae > Ruegeria > Ruegeria sp. F11. Next base: position 107,988 of record NZ_JBQFOW010000006.1, read on the forward strand.
AATGACCGCCGGACGGCAATCCGAGGACGGCGGCAAAGCGTATTTTCAGGACCTGTTTGCGCGCTGCACCAAAATGATGATGTCGATCCAGTCCCTGCCCCAACCGGTAATCGCCCAGGTGCACGGAATTGCCACGGCAGCCGGGTGCCAGTTGGTCGCTACCTGCGATCTGGCGGTTGCCGCAGAAGGTACCCGCTTTGGCGTGAACGGCGTGAATATCGGCCTGTTCTGTTCGACGCCCATGGTGGCGCTCAGCCGAAATATCCCACGCAAACAGGCGTTCGAGATGCTGACAACAGGCGACTTCATCTCGGCCGAACGCGCGGCGGAACTTGGGCTGATCAACCGCGTTGTGCCCGAAATGCTGCTGGAACACGACACCAATACGCTTGCTGCACAGATTGCCGAGAAGCTTGCGGTCGCAGTAAAAATCGGAAAACAAGCATTTTATCAGCAGCTTGATATGCCCGTAGAACAGGCCTATGCCCACACGGGTGAGGTAATGGCACAGAATATGTTGCACCGCGATACTGAAGAAGGCATTTCCGCCTTTATTGAGAAACGTCCGCCCAATTGGACCCAATAACGCAATTGTTTTGTACGTTTTTTGCCACTGTCGTCATTTTTTCACTTTTCAAACAGGCGGCACTGTGGCAAATCTAGGTCGAAGCTAGGGCTTCAAGCACTCTTATGGGTCGTCGTGGGCGGAAGGTCCCTCCAGCTGGTCTCTCTCACCGGCGTTAACATCCCCGCAGCGGCGACCCCAAGAACCCCCATCAAATAAGCATTGATTTATGCGGCGTAGTCCAGTTGCGTTGACCTGTGCTGTGTCCTATGTGGCACCCCATGACACAGGAATTGCATATCGTGGGCGGCGGCATGGCCGGGTCCGAGGCCGCATGGCAGGCCGCTGAGATGGGCGTGGATGTCGTCATCCACGAAATGCGTCCCAAAGTGGGCACCTTTGCGCACCAGACCGGTAATCTGGCCGAGATGGTCTGCTCGAACTCGTTCCGCTCGGACGATGACGAACAGAACGCCGTTGGATTGCTGCATTGGGAAATGCGCGCGGCGAATGGGTTGATCATGACCACCGCCGATACGCATCGCCTGCCCGCCGGCGGCGCGTTGGCCGTTGACCGCGATCCGTTTGCCGAGGACGTGACGGCCAGGCTGCGCGCTCATCCCCGCGTCTCGGTCACGGGGGAAGAGGTCACATCCCTGCCCTACGACGGCCATTGGATATTCGCCACCGGCCCCCTGACCTCTCCGGCGTTGGGCGAGGCGATCCGCGCCGAAACCGGAACCGACTCGCTGGCCTTTTTCGACGCCATTGCCCCCATCGTCTATGCTGACAGCATCGACATGAGCAAAGCGTGGATGCAGTCACGATACGACAAGGGCGAGACCGAGGAAGAACGCACCGCCTATCTGAACTGCCCCATGGATCGCGACCAGTACGAGGCATTCATCAACGCCCTGCTCGCCGCAGACAAGACCGAGTTTCACGAGGGCGAGACGGCTGGGTATTTCGACGGTTGCTTGCCAATCGAAGTGATGTCGGAACGCGGGCGGGAAACCCTGCGCCACGGGCCGATGAAACCGGTGGGTCTGACCAATCCGCATCAACCGGACGTCAAACCGCATGCGGTGGTTCAGCTACGGCGCGATAACGCGTTGGGCACCTTGTTCAATATCGTCGGTTTTCAGACCAAGATGAAATACGGGGCTCAGACCGAGGTGTTCCGGATGATCCCCGGACTGGAAGACGCCAGTTTCGCCCGGCTGGGAGGTATTCACCGCAACACGTTCATCAACTCGCCCACTCTGCTGGACGCGCAGATGCGCTTGAAATCCAAACCGAATATCCGCTTTGCGGGGCAGATCACTGGGGTCGAAGGCTATGTCGAAAGCGCAGCTATGGGTCTTTTGGCGGGTCGTCTGGCTGCAGCCGAGATTTTGGGGCGCGCACTACCGGAGGTCCCGCAGGACAGCGCCATGGGTGCGTTGATCCACCACATCACCGGCGGGGCCGAGGCGAAAACTTTTCAGCCGATGAACGTGAACTTCGGCCTGTTCCGCCCTGTGGACGGACTGAAAGGCGGGCGTCGGGGCCGCAAGGACCGTTACAAGGCCTATACGGACCGGGCAAAAGCAGAATGGACCGATTGGCTCGCGAAATGCTGACTGGACGTGTTTCAGCGGGGCAGCGTAACATGCAGGCATGAGCGACGAGTTTTTCAAGAACACCTACGACCTTGAATCCCCCGAGGACACGCGCGAGCACTACCAGAAATGGGCCGCGTCCTATGAAAATGAGGTGGCCGAGCAAGGCTATGTGACCCCGGGCCGCGTAGCGCAGGCGCTTTGGGCCAAAATGCCTGAAGCGCAAACGCCGATCCTGGACTACGGCTGCGGAACGGGCCTGTCGGGTCTGGCGCTGCGCGCCGCCGGGTTCGAGGTTATCGACGGTATGGACCCCACCCCCAATATGCTTGAGGCTGCGGCAGCCAAAGGCGTCTACCGCACCCTGACCGGTTTTGAAATCACCGATCCCGAGCCGCTAAAACAGGACGCCTACAACGTGATCACGGCGATTGGTGTTGTTGGCGCGGGTGCTGCGCCGCCGGAAACCTTTGATTTGTTGATGCGCGCGTTGCCAGTCGGAGGGATTCTGGCGTTTTCCTTTAATGATCATACGCTTGCTGATCGTTCCTATACCTCACGTCTGAACGACTGGCTGGATATGGGGGCCGCCCGTTTATTGTTCCGCGAACATGGGCCGCATCTGCCGGGCATGAATATGAACTCTGATGTGTACATACTAGAAAAGACGTGACTTTTATCACCAGGTTCGCGCCGTCGCCAACTGGCCCACTCCATCTGGGTCATGCCTATTCTGCACTTTTGGCCAGCGATATGGCGATGGCCGAAGGCAGAGAGTTCCTGTTAAGGATCGAGGATATCGACCAGTCCCGCGCACGCCAGCAGTGGGAAGATCAGATCTATGATGACCTTGCGTGGTTAGGTCTGCGCTGGCCCAAGCCCGTGATGCGCCAGTCCCAACGGTTGCAAGCCTATGAACAAGCGCTGGACAAGCTTTGGCAGCTTGAGCTTCTATATCCCTGTTTTTGCAACCGAAAAGACATCGTCGCCGCCGCGAACGCGCCGCAGGAAGGCGCGCCGATGCACGGGCCGGATGGTATCATCTATCCCGGTACTTGCCGGTTTCGGTTTCAGTATGATCTTCGTTCACCGCAGCCCACAGACCAGCCCCTGAGGCTGGATATCGCCAAGGCCGCGCGTTTGGTGTCGCGTGACTCCAGTGGGTTTCAAGAACACGGCACAGGCCCGAACGGCGAAACCGGCAGGATCACCTTCTCGCCCGAAGAACTGGAGACCACGATCGGAGACGTCGTGCTGTCCCGCCGGGGCATGGGCACCTCCTACCACCTGTCCGTGGTGATCGACGACGCCGCGCAAGGCATCACCCACGTTGTGCGCGGGCAAGATCTGTTTGAGGCCACGCGCATTCACGTGCTGCTGCAGGCCCTACTCGGCCTTCAGACGCCCGAGTATGTCCACCATCGACTGATCCGAGATGATGCTGGCAAACGCCTGGCAAAGCGGGACGATGCCCGCGCCATTTCGAAATACCGCGCCGGAGGGGCAACGCCGCAGGACATCCGTGCGATGGTCGGCCTCTGACCCGCTTTCATCTTTTTTAGAATACTCTCGCCGAAGGCATGGCGCTTGGGCCATTCAGCCCATCGGTTTCATCAACTCTACCTCAACCCCGTCCCGCACCGCCGTGTAAAAACAGGTCCGGCGGTTCGTATGACAGGCCGGGCCGGTCTGGCGCACCAGAACCAGCAGGCAATCCCGGTCGCAATCGACGCGGAAATCGACCAATTCCTGTACATGGCCCGAGGTCTCGCCCTTGATCCAGAACGCCTGCCGCGAACGCGACCAATAGGTCACGCGCCCGGTCTCCAGCGTTCGCTCGACCGCTTGCGCGTTCATCCAGGCCATCATCAGCACCTCGCCGGTCGCCTCGTCCTGCGCGATGGCGGGGATCAACCCGGCCTCATTGTATTTCAGCGTCGCTGGGTCAAACGTGACGGTGTCAGACATGACAAAAACCTTTTGCATCCCGTGGGCTGGTCACTATGTATGGGGAACACGCAACGAGGGAAAGCCATGAGCGGCGAGAACGACCTGATCAAGCTGTATTCCGGACGGATTCTGGCGCTGGCCGCGGATATTCCGCATCTGGATCGGCTGGAAAACCCTGACGCGACGGTCAAGAAACGCTCCCCCCTGTGCGGATCGACCGTGACGGTTGACGTGAAGGTGCAGGACGGACGTGTCAGCGCCTTCGGGCAGGATGTAAAGGCCTGCGCGCTGGGTCAGGCCTCGGCCTCGGTTGTGGGCGACGCCGTGATTGGCGCGACGCGGGCGCAGGTTGAAACCGCGCGTGACCAGTTGGCCGCGATGTTGAAACAGGACGGCCCTGCCCCGGATGCGCCGTTCGATGGGCTGGAAGTGCTGAAGCCCGCGCGCGAGTACAAGAACCGGCACGCCTCGATCATGCTGGCGCTGGACGCGACGGCCGAGGCGATGGAGCAGGCCGAACAGGCCAACTGCGCCTGAGCGTGGCGTTTTAGGGCAAACCCGTCTAACCTCCGTCAGATATTGGGGGAAGTTCGGGTTTGAACGACTTACTTGAACATTTTGTAACGCTCTGGGTCGTGATCGACCCCATCGGCACCATCCCCGTTTTCATTGCCGTCACCGCCGGGATTGAGGCCACAGCCCGCCGCCGCACCGCTTTGTTGGCTGCCCTTGTCAGTGCCGGCATTTTGCTGTTCTTCCTGATCTTCGGCCAATTGCTGATCGAGGCGCTGGATATCGGCCTGAACTCCTTTCAGGTTGCCGGTGGGATCATCCTGTTCCTATTCGCGCTGACGATGATTTTTGGCGAAAGCAAACAGGTGGTCGAGCAGCGTCAGGCCGAAGAAGACGCGGATGACAAGATGCACAAGCAGAACCCGGCGATTTTTCCGTTGGCGGTTCCGTCATTGGCCTCGCCCGGCGCGATGCTGGCGGTTGTGATTCTGACGGACAACAACCGGTATAGCGTTGTGGATCAGGGTGTTACCGCCCTGGTGATGCTCTCAGTTCTGGCCGTTGCATTTGTTCTGATGCTACTGGCCGAGCCGATCATTCGTCTGATCGGCCACTCCGGCGCGGCCATCATCAGCCGCGTGATGGGCATGATTTTGGCCTCGGTCGCGGCGAATTCGGTTCTGTCGGCGATGCTTGAGATTATCAAAACCGGACAGCTTTAAGAAAAAACCGCCGCACCTTCCGGGCGGAAAGGGCGGCGGCAGGTAATGCGTTTCTCGTGTGGGGTCCGGAAGACCGCGCGGGGCCGAGGCAAGGCCCCTCAAGGGGTTTGGGACAGGCAGGTCACCCTTGACTGAAATGGGAAGACACGCGCGGTTTGATCGGCACGAGAGCGCAGGCAGAAAGGATTAGAACCCGACAGGCATGTGAAGCGCGACCATCAGGATCACGACCAGCGACATCACACCGGCTGCATCCTGCAGGATCGTGGATTGCGAGCGGTTGAACGCGGTCTTGATCTGGGTCAGCATGTGTCACCTCCGGTCAGGCAATTAATCCTTTGTTGACCTTTTGTTCTCATATTTTGCCGAGTCGGTAAAGAACTTTTTAAGAACATTTGTGAACTAAATGGTGATTTCGAGTCTAACCCACTGAAATCAAACGGATCGCCTGATCCTGCTTCATCAGCCAAAGCAGAACACGAGCCGCCCGCCCCCGTTGAGTTTCAAGCTTGGGATCGGCATTCAACAATGCGCGCGCATCTGTCTGGGCGACAGCCATCAGGCCGGCTTGCCGTTCAAGATCGGCGATGCGGAATTTCGGTAGCCCCGATTGCGCGGTTCCGATCAGGTCGCCCGCACCCCGCATCTGCAGGTCGGTCTCGGAAATGCGGAACCCGTCTTCGGTTTCGCGCAGCACTTCCAGCCGTTTGCGCCCGCCCTCGCTGAGCGGGGGCTGATACATCAGCAAACAGGTGGATTCCGCGTCGCCCCGCCCCACGCGGCCGCGCAATTGGTGCAACTGGGCAAGACCGAAGATTTCAGCCCGCTCAATCACCATGATCGAGGCATTGGGCACGTTGACCCCAACCTCGATCACCGTGGTGGCCACCAGAACCTTGGTGTGCCCGTTCTGAAAAGCCTCCATCGCCGCGTCTTTATCGGCGGGCGGCATCTGGCCGTGCACCAGCCCAACATTGCCGTCGCCCAGAATGGCGCGCAGCCGCTTGAACCGCTCCTCGGCAGCAGTCAGGTCGGATACCTCTGATTCGTCGACCAGAGGGCACACCCAATAGCATTGCCGCCCCTCATCAATCGCGCGCTGCAGATTGGTCACGACCTCATCCATACGCTGTGTGCTGATGATGGCCGTTTTGATGGGCTTCCGACCGGGCGGCTTTTCATCCAGAACCGAGACGTCCATGTCGCCATATTGCGCCAGCGCCAGACTGCGGGGGATCGGCGTGGCGGTCATCACCAGCACATCCGCACCCTGCCCTTTGTCCGACAGCTCCATCCGCTGGCGCACGCCAAAGCGGTGTTGTTCGTCAACGATGGCCAGCCGTAGCGCGTGGAATTCTACATCACTTTGGAACACCGCATGGGTGCCGACCAAAATCTGGATGTCGCCGCTTCGCAATGCGGCCAGTTTCGCTTTTCGCTCCGCGCCTTTATCGCGCCCGGTCAGGATTTCCAGAACCACACCGGCCTCTTCGGCAAGGGGCCGCAACCCTTCCAGATGCTGCCGGGCCAATATTTCGGTCGGGGCCATCATGACGCCCTGTCCCCCGGCCTCGACCGCCACCAGCAAAGCCATGAACGCCACAAGCGTTTTGCCCGCACCCACATCGCCCTGAAGCAAGCGGTTCATACGCGCGTCCGAGGCCATATCTGTTGAGATTTCCTCGATCGCAAGGCTTTGCGCGCCCGTTGGTCGGTATGGCAGGCTGGCCAGAACTTTGGACTGCAGCGCGCCGGTTCCAACGCTGACAACCCCGCGCGCCTTTCGTTCCCTTTGGCGCGCCAGGGCCAGCGTCAGTTGATGCGCCAGCAGTTCATCATAGGCCAGACGCTCCCGAGCTGGTGCAAAAGGTGCAACATCATCCGCGCCCTGCGGGTTGTGCGCGGCCCTAATTGCTCCGGCCCAATCCGGCCAGTTCTTTTGCGAAAGCTGAGCCGGGTCGATCCATTCCGCCAATTCCGGTGCGCGGGCCAGCGCACTGCGCGCCGCTTTGAAGGCGGTCTTTTGGGTCAGGCCCTGCGTCAGATGATAAACCGGCTCGAACTCTGGAATTTCCGTCGCCTGTTCCACCGGCAGCATATGGTCGGGATGCACCATCTGCGCCATGCCGTCAAAAAGCTCTAACTTGCCCGAGATCACCCGGCGCGCTCCTTGCGGCAGCACCTTTTTCAGGTAATCCCCCCGCGCGTGGAAAAAGACCAGTTGGAAATCGGCCTGAGTATCTTCGACATGAACCCGATAGGCACCGCCCTTGTTGCGCGGCGGTCGGTGCGCGCCAACAGTCACTTCGACTGTAAGCGTGGTCGGCAGATCGGCCCCCTGGATCGTCTCGCGCCTGCGCCGGTCGACAACCGCATAAGGCAGGCCGAAAAGCACATCGCGGGGGCTTTCGGTCCCCGCTTGCGCCATCACCTGAGCCGTTTTCGGGCCGACGCCCTCTAACGTTTCAAGCCCCGCGAACAGCGGGAAAAGCTGTTCCGGTCGTCCGCTCATGCGCCGTCGATCAGCTGCAGCCAGCTATCCTCATCCAGCGTTTCAATGCCAAGCTCGGCGGCTTTCTTGGCTTTGGAGCCCGCACCCGGACCGGCAACCAACAGGTCGGTTTTTTTGCTGACCGAGCCTGAAACCTTTGCGCCCAACGCTTCGGCCCGCGCTTTGGCTTCGGCGCGGGTCATCTTTTCCAGCGTGCCGGTGAAGACAACAGTCTTGCCTGCCACCGGACTGCCGGAGGTATCCGGCCGTTTCGCCTCCTGCACCTGCAGTTGCGCGACCAGGGCGTTGATGCTGGTGCGTTCCGCAGGCTGTGCAAAGGCCGAGACCAGCGAACGGGCCATGATTTCCCCGATCCCGTCGATGCCGATCAGGTCGTCCCATTCCGGCCCCTCAAACCCCGAGGCGGCGGTGACGGCGCGCTCAAACTCCGACCAGCTTCCGTAATGGTTCGCGATCAGGTTTGATGCGGCTTCACCCATGTGCCGAATACCCAGCGCAAACAGCAAGCGCCCAAAGGGAATGTTGCGCTTTTCGTCGATCGCAGCCCACAGGTTGCCCGCGCTTTGCGCGCCCCAACCTTTGCGGTTGGCCAGCTTGTTCAGATTGCCCCCATCCCTGTTGTGCAACGTGAAAATATCGACCGGTGTTCGGATCGGCAGATCGGGATCATCATAGAACATCTCAATCTGTTTCGCGCCCAGCCCTTCGATATCGAACGCCTTGCGCGAGACGAAATGTTTCAATTTTTCAACGGCCTGCGCGGGGCAAATGACGCCACCTGTGCAGCGTCTGACCGCATCGCCCTCTTCTCGAATGGCGTCGCTTTGGCATTGCGGGCAGGTTGTCGGGAATTTGTATGGCTCGGCCCCTTCGGGCCGTTTTGACAGATCGACATCGGCGATTTTCGGGATCACGTCGCCCGCGCGATAGACCTGCACCCAGTCGCCTTCGCGAATGTCCTTGCCATCGCGGATCGTTCCGCCTTTGGCGTCCTGCCCGGCGACATAATCCTCGTTATGCAACGTGGCGTTCGAGACCACGACGCCGCCAACAGTCACCGGATGCAGCCGCGCGACCGGGCTGAGCGCACCGGTGCGGCCGACCTGAATGTCGATCGCCTCGAGTCGGGTCCAAGCCAATTCAGCGGGAAACTTGTGCGCAATTGCCCATCTGGGGGTCGTCGAGCGGAACCCGAGCCTGGCCTGCAGCGCCAAATTGTTCACCTTGTATACAACGCCGTCGATGTCATAGCCGAGGGTCGCGCGCTGTTCTTCGATGCTGCGGTAATGGTTCAACATGTCTGCGGTCGTTGGGCAAACTTTTGTGAGTGTGTTCGTGGAAAACCCGAAGCTCTTGAGCCGTTGAATCGCCGCCATCTGCGTGTCAGCCAAAGGTTCGGACAGTTCCCCCCAAGCATATGCAAAGAAACGCAAAGGGCGCGATTGGGTGATCGAGGCATCCAACTGGCGCAGAGAACCCGCCGCTGCATTCCTCGGGTTGGCAAAGAGTTTGCCTCCGGTCTCGGACTGGCGCGCGTTCAGGTTTTCGAAATCCTGATGGGACATGTAAACCTCGCCCCGGACCTCCATGATATCCGGTGCGCCGTCGATCTTCTGGGGAATGTCCGCGACCGTGCGTGCATTGGCCGTTACGTTTTCGCCAACTTCCCCATCACCGCGCGTTGCGGCCTGCACCAGTTCCCCTTTTTCGTAGCGCAGCGAAAGCGACAGCCCGTCAATCTTGGGCTCCGCCGTGAACGCCAGTGGGGCCTCGGTATCCAGCCCAAGGTATTTTCGGATGGAGCGGTCGAAATCCGCTACATCCTCATCATCGAAGGCATTGCCCAGCGACATCATGCGAACCGCATGCGTGACCTTCGAGAACCCGTCGGCCGCCCGCGCACCCACCTGGTCCGAGGGGCTGTCCTCACGTTTGAGATGCGGAAAACGCGCTTCAATCTCGGCATTGCGGCGCTTGAGCGCGTCGTATTCCGCATCCGAAATCTCGGGCGCGTCCTCGGCGTGATACAGCGTGTTTGCCCGCGAAAGCTGTTCGGCCAGACGCGCAAGCTCTTCTCGCGCTTGCTGCTCTGTCAAATCCTGCGCTGAAACTGAATCGCTCATGCCCTCGCCCCGTCACTTAATCTTGGACCTCAGTGATAGGGCGAGGCCATGGCCAGGTCCAGACGTGCTGAGACGTGAGTGGAGGTGCCGCCCTGGACCGACGGCGGCACAGGTTTGGTCAATTCAGGCGCTGACGGCCATCCGGGTCTCGTCCATGCTGTTGGACTGAGGATCACGCAGCACATATCCCCTGCCCCAAACGGTTTCGATATAATTCTCACCGCCTGTCGCATTGCTGAGTTTCTTGCGCAGCTTGCAGATGAAAACGTCGATGATTTTCAACTCGGGTTCATCCATGCCGCCATACAAGTGATTCAGGAACATTTCTTTGGTCAGCGTCGTGCCTTTACGCAAACTCAGCAGTTCCAGCATCTGGTATTCCTTGCCTGTCAGATGAACCGTCTTGCCGTCCACTTCGACTGTTTTAGCGTCGAGGTTAACGGCAACCCGGCCTGTATGAATAACGGATTGCGAATGCCCCTTGGAGCGGCGGATGATCGCGTGAATGCGGGCAACCAGTTCTTCGCGATGGAAAGGCTTGGTTAGGTAGTCATCGGCCCCAAAGCCGAAGCCTTTGATCTTGCTTTCGGTGTCGTCGGCACCCGACAGGATCAGAATCGGCGTTTCAACCCGCGCGATCCGCAACTGGCGCAACACTTCATGGCCGTTCATGTCCGGCAGGTTGAGATCCAGCAAAATCAGGTCGTAGTCATAGAGCTTTGCCAGATCGATGCCCTCTTCCCCCAAATCCGTTGCATACACATTCAGGTTCGCATGCGTCAGCATCAACTCGATGCTTTTGGATGTTGTCGGGTCATCCTCGACAAGAAGTATTCTCATTTACTGCTCCAATTCGGGTCAACTATTCCTATTGAAATTAACCCTGACTAATATTGGTTAATCTGACGTTACCGTTGAATCATTTATTCGGTATCACCTTTAGGTTGTCTATATTTTTTTAAGGCCGTCACCTTCAAAGCGTCCACACCGTGTTCTGCGACCGCCGAAACCCATGTGTTGAATTCTTCATCGCTGATGCCATAGCGTTTTTTGGCATCTGACAAGGTGATCAGCCCGTACAGAACGCCGCGCACGACAATCGCCTTGCGCGAGGCGACCCAGCGGCGCGTGTCTTCGGGCGGCAGATCGGCGCGTGTCAAAACCGTTCCATCCGGCAGGGTTACGGACCTTGGCCCTTCAACTTTGTGCAAATACATCTCTCTGCCCTTTCCTGGTGCGACAAAGCTGCATCCAGGCTACTTAATGGCGCGTGAAACCGCCCCTTGAGAGTGTCTAGAATTTTCCTATATTCTGCCGGTCTTTCTTAACCCGGACTGGAATCGCCATGGCCCTCGCTGCCGAAACCCAACTCAATTCGCTTGGCTTCGCCAAACCGCCCTCGGAAACGCGGGTGGTGGTTGCAATGTCCGGTGGTGTGGACAGTTCCGTGGTGGCCGCGCATCTGGCGGATCAGGGGTATGACGTGGTTGGCGTAACGCTGCAGCTTTATGACCACGGCGCGGCGCTGGCCAAAAAGGGAGCCTGTTGTGCTGGGATCGACATCCACGATGCGCGGCGCGTGGCCGAAGAACGTGGCTTTCCGCATTACGTCTTGGACTATGAGAACATCTTCAAGGACGCGGTAATTGACGAGTTCGCCGACAGCTATCTGGCAGGCGCGACGCCAGTGCCGTGTATTCGCTGCAATGAGCGGGTGAAGTTCAAAGACTTGCTGGAAACTGCCAAGGACCTTGAGGCCGACTGCATGGCCACGGGTCATTATATCCAACGCAAGATGGGCCCGAAAGGCCCGGAATTGCACAGCGCTGAGGATGCGAACCGCGATCAGTCCTATTTCCTGTTCTCAACCACGCCCGAGCAGCTAGACTTCCTGCGCTTCCCGCTGGGTCACCTGCCCTCGAAAGACGCCACGCGCGAGATGGCGGCGCAATACGGGCTGGCCGTGGCCGACAAGCCCGACAGTCAGGACATCTGCTTTGTGCCCAACGGCAACTATGCCAGCGTGATCGAAAAGCTGCGCCCCGGTGCGGCGGAACCGGGCGAGATCGTGCATGCCGATGGCCGCGTTCTGGCGCAGCATAACGGGGTCATTCACTACACCATCGGTCAGCGGCGCGGCCTGGGCATCGGCGGGCTCAGCGAGCCGCTTTACGTGGTCAAGCTGGACGTGGACAAGAAACAGGTCGTCGTCGGCCCGAAAGAGATGCTGGCGACCCGCACCGTTCCCGTGCGCGAGATCAACTGGCTGGGGGATGAGCCTTTCACGTCGCGCGACGAATGGCACCTGTCGGTCAAAGTTCGTTCGACCCGCCCGCCGCGTGAGGCGATTGTGCGCCCCTTGTCCGACACGACGGCCGAGGTGGAACTATTGACGCCCGAGGAAGGCATCTCTCCGGGTCAGGCCTGTGTATTCTATGAAAGCACCGGCAGCCGTATCTTCGGCGGTGGGTGGATCTGGCGCGGTTACTAGATCGCGTCGGTCCACGAGTTGCTGAGGATGTAAAGCCCGGCGAAGATCATGACGAAGGGCACCAGTTTCTCCAACCGGTGCGCGAGATTCCCGGTCATGAACGGCGCTTTGGATCCCAGCAATGCGACCGAGGCCAGACCCAGCGCCGCGCTGCCCGCGCCGATGAGTCCTGCAATTCGGAAGCCGGGCGCGGAGTCGGCCAAAAGCGGTGCCAGCACGGCGAACGTATCCATCGACAGGCTGACAAACAGCATCGAAATCACGATGGTCGAGGCTCCGGTTTCGATCTTGGGGTCCTGCGTTGGCAACGCGCCGCGAACCTGACGCAGAACGCCCAGCACCCCTAAGGTCAGAGGGATAAGGCCCAGATAACCGGCCCAATGGGGGATGACGTCATCGACGCCGACCGCCACCAGATAAGCAGCGGCAATCACCAGTATCTGCGCGGCAAGAAATCCCAGAACGGAGCGCTTCGGCCCCGACACCATCATCAATGCCAGCAAGGCCGCGACATTGTCGAGGTTCGTCAAAACCTGCGCCGTAAAGGCCGACAGCGCAAAGACCGCATAATCCAGCATCAGGCGTTCATCCGGTCCAAAACGGCTTGCGCGGCGCGCAGGCCCGGGGCCTCGCCGCCGCGACCAAGCCGGTCCATCGTCAGGTCCATCGCCTGACGCTGCGTATCGGGGGCGTTTGTGACCTGTCTTAGCGCCTGGGAAATCTTGTCGGGCTGGCAATCGTCCAGCAGGCATTCAGGAACGGCGCGGGTCTCAGACACCAGATTGACCAGCGTCACCGTATCCAGACTGACCATTCGTTTGGCGATCAGAGTGGTGAGCCAGTTAAGGTTATAGGCAATCACCATCGGCGTCGCCTGCGCGGCCAGTTCCAATGAGACCGTGCCCGACGCCGCCAGAGCAAGATCGGCTGCGGCAAATGCGGCCCTTTTCTGCGCCTGCGCTTGATCCGATGGTAAATCTCTCGGGTCGACGACCAGAGGCTTTCCTGGCCAATCCTGCACGTGATCAGAGACCGCTTCTACCATATGCGCGACCGCCGGAACCACAACACGTGACTGGGAGCGATCTTGCAGAAACTGCTGCAAAGCGTCGCCGAAGATGGGGGCCAGCCGTTCGACCTCTCCCTTGCGAGAGCCGGGCAGCGCGAGGACAATGGGTGCATCTCCTAGACCATGATCCGCGCGAAACTGTGCAATATTCTGTTCCGAGGCGACGGGTTCGTTCACTACCGGATGGCCGACGAAATCACATTCCATCCCGGCGCGCTCCATATAGGGCGGCTCAAAGGGCAACAGCGCCAGAACATGGTCAATGACCTTCGCCATCTTGTCCGCCCGTCCCGGTCTCCACGCCCAGACACTTGGGGCCACATAATGGACGGTGCGAGTATCACCGGCCGCTTTGACGATCTTCGCCACGCGCAAGCTGAAATCCGGACTGTCGATGGTGATCAGCACATCCGGTTTCGTGTCCAGAACGGCCTGCGCCGTCTCGCCAATCCGGCGTTTCAGGTGGAAGAACTTGGGCAGAACCTCGATCAGCCCCATCACGCTGAGCTCGGACATGGGAAAGCGGCTGTTCAGCCCCTGTGCCTGCATCAGCGGCCCCCCAACGCCGTCAAATTCAACATCGGGGATCAGCGTCTTCAACCCCTGCATCAGCGCGCCGCCCAGCCGGTCGCCCGAGGGTTCACCGGCGACCAGAAACACGCGCATCAGACGAGCCGCTCGCGAACGTAAAGAAACAGGCCCAGACGGTTGCACTCGGCGATCACGCGATCCCGCTGCAGGACGATCACACCGCCTTTTTCGATGACAACGCCGGACAGCCCTGCGGCCACGGCACCAGTCACGGTGTCCGGCCCAATCGCCGGCAGATCGGCGCGGCGGTCCTGATCTGGTTTGGGACCCTTGAACAAGATACCACCGCCTGCATCCGGGCGTTGGGTCAGCGATTGCAGCATCCAGGCTGTGCCGTAAACACCCTCAACCGCCAATGCCTGCCCTTTGGCCACGGCGCAGGCTTGCCCGATATCCGCCGCTCCCATGGCACGCAAAATCCCGGCGGCCCGGTCGGCATCCGCCAGATCAGTCTCGGACGGTTGCGTTTCGGTCAGGCACCCCAGAGATGGCAGAAGGCCCGGCGCGATCTCATGCGCCGCGCGCACGTGCAGGCCCGCGTCCTCAAAAATCCCGATCGCGGCGCGCAACGCGCCGTCATCCCCCGACATGATCGCCTGCTGCAAGATCGGGACCAGAGGCATCGTGGCCGCGTCAATACGCGAGGGATCAATGGTCGGGCGCTGGACGGCACCGGCCATGCAAATCTCAGTCACGCCTCTGGTGCGAAGGTCCGCGATGAAACTGCCCAGATGCTCTAGCGGGAACACGACTTCTGCGGTCAGGCTGTCGGGCAGAAACCCCTCCATCGCGCAGATCACGGGGCGCTCGGCCAGTTCGGCAACCACTTCGTTCGGCAAAGCGCCGGTTCCCGCAATCAGCGCAAGCATCGCATTATTTCCCCGGTGTCAGGAAAGACCGGTCGCTATGCCCGGTCACGAAGTCGACGATCCGCCGTACATATTCGCTTTCGGTCTGATCCCCGACCCTGTGGGCGCGGTCCATGAAAGTGCCCTCGCCCTTGGACAACTCGCGGAACGCGGCGCGCAGGGCCGAGATATCCTCGCGCGAGACGCCTTTACGCTTGAGCCCAACCAGATTGAGCCCGTCCAGCTCACCGCGCGGAGCCTGCACAAGGCCGTAGGGAATAACATCGTTAGGCACCATGGTCAGCGCACCGATGATGGCGCCGCGCCCGACGCGTACCCATTGATGCAGGCCGGATATACCACCGATGATCACGTCATCCTCGATAATGCAATGCCCTGCGGCCCCGGCATGATTCACCATGATCACCCGGTTCCCGATCTGCACGTCATGCGCCACATGAACCCCGGCCATCAGCAGGCAGTCATCGCCGATCCGGGTCACGCCGCCGCCGCCATCGGTACCGGTGTTGACCGTTACGTGTTCCCGTATCCGGTTGCGCTTGCCGATCTCAAGCCTTGTATCTTCGCCGCCGAACTTCAGGTCCTGCGGGATTTCTCCGATCACCGAAAAGTTGAAAATGACCGTCTCATCGCCGACCGAGGTTTCACCGGTCACGACAACATGCGATTTCAGCTCAACCCGGTCGCCCAATGTGACCTGAGCGCCCACGTAGCAGAAAGGGCCAATCACGCAGTCTTGGCCGATCTGCGCCCCGTCTTCGATGATTGCGCTTGGGTGAATGCCGCTCATGCCGTCTTTTCCATCTCCCAGTCGACATAGGCCGAGAATTCGGCTTCGGCGGCGACATCCCCGTCGACGGTGGCACGACCGCTAAACTTGAACAGCTTGCCGCCCTTCTTGCCGCGCAGGGTCTCCACGTGCATCTCCAGCACGTCACCGGGCACGACTTTGCGGCGGAACTTACACTTGTCGATGCTCATGAAATAGATCAGCAACTCGGTATCGATCACATCCATGCCAACGCCCAACATCACGCCAGCGGTCTGGGCCATCGCCTCGACAATCGTGACGCCCGGCATGATCGGCGTTCCGGGGAAGTGGCCCTGAAAGTGCGGCTCGTTCATTGTGACGTTTTTGATGCCCCGGGCCGAGTGGTAATCGGTGATGTCCACAACCTTATCGACCAGCAGAAACGGATAGCGATGCGGCAATATCCGCTGGATCAGCTGAATGTCGGCGCTTTTGGGTTCCGTGGTCATAATAAAGTTGTCCCGTTTTGGATGTCTCAGTTCCCGCGTGGTTAGCAATACCGGAACGTAAGGGCAAGCAAACCTATTCGCTGTTGCCGTCCGGCAATTCGCTTCCGTCACCGATGGTGGCGTTGATCCGGGCAATCGCCGCGTCGGTCATGTCAGAGGTGTCCGAGCTGAGGAAGACATTGGATCGTTCCAGAATCATCGACGCACCAGTTTCCCGCAACAGGTCGATCAGAATCGGGCGCGCAAGGGCGAAAAAGGTCTGGCGATCCTCTTCGCTGCGCCGGGTCAGCGCGTCCAGTTTCGCGCGCTGACTTTCTCTATGGGTCTGGACCTTCTGGTCAAAGGCCTCGGCCAAGGGCCGGAATTCTTCGGGCTGCAGTTCGGCGCGCTTTTCGGTCAGGTCTTTTTCTTCCCGGCTGAGTTCGGCGACGATGCGTTCATTCTCTTCCGCGAGCAGCGCGCCTTCCAGTTCAAAGTCCCGAAGCACCCGCTGCCCAAAGGCAGAGTCGGTAAACAGCCGGTCGCTGGAAATCGTCAGAACACCGTGCGAGGCCGCGCCCAGTTGTTGCGCGACGACCGGGGCCGCAAACCACAGGGCCAGAAATGCGCACAGGGCCCAAAGCGGGCCCTGTTTTTGTGTCAAAAACTTCGTCAGCATCGCGGATCAGAACCGGGCCTGAACAGTCAGGTCAAAGTTCTGTTCCTTGTCAAAGCTCTCTTTCTTCAACGGCTGCGAGAAGTTGAACCGCAGCGGGCCAAAAGGCGTTTCCCACAAGACCGAAATTCCGATCACGTGGCGAATAGAGCCATCGGCACCGACGATTGTGGCCCCCGTCGTATCAACATCGTCAATGTTGTAAAGGTTGCCAACGTCATAGAACAGACCGCCGCGCAGGCCCAGTTCTTCCGGCAGCCCCAACGGGAAATCCGTTTCAAACCGGGCGACCCAGTAGTAGTTGCCACCGATGGCATCGTCCTGCCCGTTTGACAGGTCGCGCGGGCCAATACCGGCCGGTTCGAAACCGCGGAAAGTGTTTGGACCCAGAACAAATCGATCAAGGGTACGGCTGAAGTCGTTTCCACGCCAATGCAGGGCACCCAGTTCCAGCGTTGCCCGAAGCACAACCTCTTCGTTCCATACACGTGTCTGTGCTATACCCCGCGCGGTGGATTTGATGAACTCGTTGTCGCCGCCCAGACCTGCAGCGTCGACGCCGATTTCGAACAAAACGCCCGCATTCGGGTTCAGGCCGCCGAGACGGCTGTCATAAACATAAGAAACACCCAGCGAACTGCTGACCCGTTCGCCCTGCGCAATTTCTGACGCAATAACGGCACCGTTGATCTCGTCGTCCTGCTGAGTCATCTCGCTGCGCTCCCACCCGTAGCGCAGGCGGAGTGTCGACAATTCGCCGATGGCATAGCTCAGTTGAGGACGGAAAAACAGGCTCTCGGTGTCGTAGCTTGCAAAGCTCGAGTTGGTGGTGGCCAGACCCAGGCCAAGATCAAACTGCAGCCTGCGCCCCAGCAAGAAGGGTTCTGTGAAATTCAGCGTGTATTGCTCGGAATCCTGCGCTGTCGACAGGTTTACGCCGATGGTCTGCCCACGGCCCAGGAAGTTCCGTTCCTGTAGGCCAATGGCGATACCGAAACCATCCGTGGCCGAAAAGCTACCGCCAAGGCTCAGCGATCCGGTCGGTTGCTCTTCTACGTCCACGTCCACGATTACCTGGCTTGGCGATGATCCTTCGCGGGGTTCGACATCCGCGGTCGCAAAAAAGCCAAGGGCATTGATACGCTCGGCCGCGTTGCGGATTTCACGTGGGTTGAACGGGTCACCTTCAACCGTATCAAACTGTCGACGGATAACCCGGTCGAGCGTCGTCGTATTCCCTTCAATATCGATGCGCTCGACGAAAATGCGCGGACCGCGCGACAGGACAAACTGCACATCCAGGGTCAGGTCGCGCGCGTTGCGGGTAACACGTGGCTCGACACGCAGGAAGTCAACGCCTTCTTTCAGGCCCAGACGTTCCATCCGCGCGATGGAGTTTTCCACCAAGGAAGGCGTATAAGTCACGCCCGGTTTGATCTTCAGTGCCGCTTGATAAGGGGCCGGATCGACACCGGGGATTTCACTGACGGTGGTGATCTGGCCGAACGAGAATTTCTGGCCCTCGGTAATGTTCATCACCAGGAAGAACGCATCGCGTTCGCGGGTGAATTCGACATTGGCGCTGTTCACGCGGAAATCGACATAGCCACGCGACAGGTAGAAATCGCGGATCACCTGTTTGTCGAACTCAATGCGATCGCCGATGAACGTGTCGCTTCTGAAAAACGTCCGCAGGAAGGTCGCCTGCTTCGTCTCCAAAACGCGGCGCAGACGACGATCGGAAAAGGCGCGGTTGCCGACGAAGCTGACCCGTTCGACCTCGATGGTCGTGCCCTCGGCAACCTCGAACACCAGATCGACCCGGTTATCGCTGCGGCGAATGATGCGAGGGATGACCGTGGCGGATACGCGGCCCTGTGCCGAATAAACTTGGGCGATCAGGTCAGCGTCGGCTTCTGCGATTCGCGGCGTGAACACGCGGCGCGGTTCGGATGAGATCACATCCAGAAGCACATCATCCTTGATACGCGCGTTCCCTTCGATGCTGATCTGGTTGATTGTCGGGTATTCCTGCACCTCGATGACCAGCGTAGTGCCACGCGGAGTCAACTCGACTGTTTCAAAAACACCACTGTCAAGCAAACGCTGATAAGCGTCGTTCAATTGACCGGAAGTGACAGTCTGACCCGGTTCGATTCCCGTACGTGCGATGATCGTGCCGGTTTCGATGCGCCGGTTACCATCGACATCAAAGGAATTGATCGTGAAGCTCTGCGCCTGCGCCGCATGAGGCAAAGCCAGTAAACTCACTGCTACAAAAAGGAAAAGGAAGGTTAGTGGCTGCCACAAAATCTTGTTTGCCGGCTTTTGCCCCCCGCAGGATGTGCCTGCGCCTTGCCTGTAAGTCATTTTATGCTCTACCCAGAATTTTAGGACTTTAAAGCTGAGTAGCGGGAATAAATCCACTTGTCAAAAGGCCAAAAAACGCACCCTTATACAGGGTGCGCCGTCTGCTTTCACCGGAAGAGTGTTAGAATCACAGACCCGCGAGGTAAGCGCCGCCAGCCAAGGCCAGAGCAGTCGCGCCGAAATACAAAAGCGAGTCCCAGTTCAGGATGAACAGGAAGCTGACACTCTGATAAGATTTCCGCAGTGCTTTTGACATGACCGCCTCATTGGTAGCAAAAAAGACCGTACCCCAAGATTGCGGCGACATTGCGGCGTCAATAAGTGATGGGCGTCACAATCAGCAGAACAAATCGTTACTGACCGAGAACAGCATCAGCGCCAGGATTAGGCTCAGACCGACGCCCATAAAGACCCGCAGCGCCTTTTCGCTGGGCGGTCTGCCGGTGATCGCCTCATAGGCGTAAAACACCAGATGCCCGCCGTCCAACACCGGGATCGGGAACAAATTCAGCAATCCCACTGCGGTCGACAGAACGGCGATGAAAAAGATGAAGTTCTGCGCCCCTTGGCTGGCCATCGCGCCCGAGGTCTCGGCGATGCCAATCGGACCCGAGATGTTGCAGGTGCTGATCGCGCCGGTCACCATATGCCACATGCCAGAAAGAGACCCATCGATGATGCGCATGGTCTGACGCACGCCGCCGGATAGAGAATCCAGCAGACCTGCCGGGACGGTCGCGGGTTCAAGCATCATGCCTCCGACGATACCGATCCGCCAATGAGTGACAAAGCCACCATCCGGTTGCGGCTCATCCGTGCGACGCGGGGCCAGCGCAAACTCAAGATCGGCCCCGTCCCGCCAGACGTTCAGCAACAGAACTCGGCCGTCAGAGCTTTCGACAAACTCCTTGAGTTGTTCGAAGGCAAAGATGGGTTCGCCATTAACGGCGGTAATAACATCCCCCTGCTCAAGCTGAATGTCCATCGCGGCACTGCGCGGCGCGACCTGCCGGATCAACGGCGGGAACAGCCAAGGGGCCTGCACATCCATTGTCTCTCCGTCGCGGATGACCGTGTAGTCCAGAACCGGTTCTACAGGCAGCGCCTCGGTGAACTCGCTCCAGGTGCTTTCTTCATCAAACTCCGGCGTCGGGATGCCCGCAATCGCGATGATCTCATCCCCCACCTGCAGGCCCTGAACCGTGCCGGGCAAAGGCTGCAGCGCCCCGATTGTCAGCGGTTCCCGAGACACGCCCTGCGACCAGAAAATCAGGCCGAAGACTATAATCGACATGATAAAATTGAATATTGGCCCGGCGGCAACGGTTGCCGTGCGCGCCCACAACGGCGCGCCGTGCATTGTGCGGCGCAGCTCTTCCGGGCTTTGTTCGGCAATGTCTTCCATCGCCTCGGAATCCTTGCCCGACGCTGCGTTCGCATCGCCAAGAAACTTCACATATCCGCCAAAGGGCAACAACGCCACTTGCCATCTGGTGCCACGTTTGTCGATTCGGCTCCACAACACAGGGCCGAACCCGATCGAAAACACCTCGGCATGGATGCCGGACCAGCGTCCGACGATGTAATGGCCATATTCATGCACCGCCACGATGGCGGACAGCGCGACCACAAAGGCCACAATCGTGTACAGCAAATTGCCGAACTGGGGGATCAGTGAGAGTGCGTCCAAAATTCTATCCTGCTCTTACGATCACGGCTTCATCGGCCCATTGACGTGCCAGATGGTCCGTTTGCTGCACGTTATCAAGTGTCAAAGGGGCATCAATAAGGCCATCTTTGGCATCAAACCGGTCCAGCACCTCGGCCACCGTGTCGGCCATGCTCAGAAAACCGATCCGGCGCGCGATGAAATGATCAAGTGCCCGCTCCTTGGCGGCGTTGAACACCGCCCCGGCCAACCCGCCGCGTGCCATGACCTCGCGCGCCAGTTTCAATGCGGGATACCGCGCCTCGTCCGGAGTGTGAAAGCGCAGCTGCCCCAGCTTCGCCAGATCCAGCCGTTCCACCGGAAGATCACGCCGTTCGGGCCAGTGCAGCGCATAGCCGATGGCATGGCGCATATCAGGCGCGCCCATATGAGACATCACCGCACCATCGCGGAACCCGACCATCGCATGCACGATGGATTCCGGGTGAACCAGAACCTCGATCTGATCGGGTTCGATTCCGAAATACTCTCGGGTCTCAATCACTTCCAGCGCTTTGTTAAACATCGAGGCGCTGTCAATGGTGATGCGCTGCCCCATGTTCCAGTTGGGGTGGCTTGAGGCTTGCTCGACCGTTGCCTTGGCCAAGTCGGCCAGAGGCCAATCGCGGAACGCGCCGCCGCTGGCGGTGATGATCACGCGTTCGACCGCCTGCATATCCTCGCCAACCAGCGCCTGAAACACGGCGGAATGCTCGCTGTCGACCGGCAGCAGACGCGCGCCATGCTCTCGTGCAGTTTCCAGAACCAGCGCCCCGGCACAGACCAGCGTTTCCTTGTTCGCCAGCGCCAGCGTTGCACCCTGTTTCAGCGCCTCAATCCCCGGCGCAAGGCCCGCCGCGCCAACAATAGCCGACATGACCCAATCCGCAGGCCGCGCCGCAGCCTCGACAATAGCGTTCTGTCCGACGGCCACTTCGATTCCACTGCCTTGCAGGGCATCCTGCAGGTCCTGCAGGCGATGTTCGTGCGCCGTCACGGCCAAATCCGCCCCCAAACGCCGGGCATCGGCTGCGAGTTGTTCGATATTCGCCCCGCCGGTAAGGGCCACAACATCATAAGCCGCGGGGTCGCGGGCAATCAGATCGATTGTGTTCTGACCAATCGACCCGGTCGCCCCAAAAATCGAAACTTTGCGCATTACATAGCCTCGGGCGTGTAGATCAGACCTGCAATCAGAACGAACAGCGCTGCCCCCATCATTCCGTCGAACCGATCCAGGAACCCGCCATGTCCGGGAATCAGGTTCGAACTGTCCTTGACCCCAAATTTCCGTTTCACGGCGCTTTCGACGATGTCTCCGGCCTGACTGGCCATGGATGCAAGCACCGACACAAGCACGAAGGCAACGCCAAACCCGCTGTAAACAGCAAACCCTGCCCCAACAACTGCAGCCGCAGCCCAACCGCCGGCAGTTCCGGACCAGGTCTTTTTCGGGCTCACTTTGGGCCAGAATTTAGGGCCACCGAAGGTTTTGCCCACAAAATACCCGGCCACATCCGTTGCCACCACAACGGCAATCAGCCAGATCATAAGGTCAAATCCCATAGTCTCGCGGATCGAGATGAACCCAAGCCCCGCCGCCGCGATCCACAACGCAAACAATGCGTAAAGCACCCGAGATCGACCAACTTGCCCTGCCCCACCCAAAGCCGGAACCAGAAGAATGAGCAGATTAAAAACGGGCGGCAAATGATAGCTCAGGATCACCGCAATGGCCGTGAGAACGCCCAATTGTAACGCAACGCCCGACCGCTGCGGGTCGATCATCCGGACCAGTTCCCACGTCATCAGACCGCAGGCTGCCGCAATGAAGGTTTCGAACCAGAGACCTCCTAGCCAGACCTCGACCGCGCCAATGACCACCAGAACCGCTGCAGAAAGAACCCGCGCTGTCAGATCAGACCATCGGCCGTCACTCATGCCAGGACCGCTCCGAACCGCCTCTCGCGCGAGCCGAAATTGCGGCAAAGTTTCTCTAACTCGGAGGCCGTGAAGTCTGGCCACAGCGTGTCGATGAATTCGTATTCCGAATAGGCCGACTGCCAAAGAAGGAAATTCGAAATACGCGCCTCACCACTGGTGCGAATGACCAGATCGGGATCAGGTAAAACACGTGTATCGAGATACTTAGGCAGAGTTTCCTCATCCACCTCATCAGGCCGCAAGCGCCCCTCGGCCACATCGCGGGCCAGCCGCTTGGTCGCACGGGCGACCTCGTCCCTGCCACCATAGTTCAGAGCCACCGTCAGATGAACAAGGTCGTTATCCTTGGTTTCCTCTTCCAGCGTGTCCATCAACTCGGTCAGCTTCGAATCCAACCGGACGCGATCCCCGATAAACCGAACGCGAATGCCGTTGTCGGCCAGCGTCCGGGTTTCCTTGATGATGTAGCGGCGGAACAGGTTCATCAGCCCGGCAACTTCGACTTGCGTGCGTTTCCAGTTCTCGGTCGAGAAAGCAAAGATCGTCAGGTATTTGATCCCCAGTCCCGGACAGGCCTCGACAACTTCGCGCACGCGGCGGGCACCTGCGTGGTGACCGAACAGCCGAGGGCGACCCCGGGCCTGGGCCCAGCGGCCATTGCCGTCCATGATGATGGCCACGTGGCGCGGGCCAACGGGTAACTCAATGTGGGGATCTTTGGGCATTCTACCTGCTCAGACCTGCATAATCTCGGCCTGCTTGGTCTCAAGCGCGGCGTCGACGGCCTTGATCAACTCGTCGGTCAAATCCTGAACTTCGCTTTCCCAGAACTTCTGATCGTCCTCGGACATGCCATCGGCCTTGGCCTTCTTGATCTGATCCATCCCGTCCCGACGGACATTGCGGATCGAAACCCGGGCGCTTTCGGCATATTGCCCGGCAACCTTGCCAAGCTCGCGGCGGCGTTCTTCGTTCAACTCGGGGATCGGCAGCATAATGATGGTGCCGTTGAGCTGAGGGTTAATCCCCAGCCCGCTTTCGCGGATCGCCTTTTCCACCTTACCGACCAATGACTTATCCCAGACATTCACCGTAACCATCCGCGGTTCGGGAACGTTGACCGTCCCAACCTGATTGATAGGGGTCATCGACCCGTACGCATCAACCATCACCGGCTCAAGCATCGAAGCCGAGGCGCGCCCTGTGCGCAGCGAAGCAAATTCGGTCCTGAGGTTTGCCATTGCGCCTTCCATGCGGCGTTTAAGGTCATCGGTATCCAATTCGAAGTCATCAGACATGCTGCTCACTCCCCGTATTCAAATCTGTTTGGATGGGTCTTAAGCCATCGTAAAAGGGATGTATAGCAATCATGCTGAGGAATTGTGGCAATGACCAGAGTTGTTTCGGGCATTTTTTGCGCCACGTGTTAAAAGAGAAAGCCGACCGGTTTGCGAACCCGGCCGGCTTTTTGAATTTTTAGGCGTCAGGCGTTGACGTCAACGACCACGCGGCCCTTAACCTGACCTTTCAGAATGTCCGCGCCCAACTGCGGTAGATCAGACAGGTTCGCGGGGTGAACCATCGCCTCAAGCTTGTCCATCGGCAGATCGGTCGCCACACGCTGCCAGGCACGAACCCGATATTCATATGGCTGCATCACACTGTCGATGCCCAAAAGGTTCACGCCGCGCAACAGGAACGGAATAACTGTCGCCGGCAATCCGGCACCCCCAGCAAGACCGACGGCAGAAACCGAACCGCCATACTTCATCTGACCCAAAACCCGCGCCAGCATCGCACCGCCAACGGCATCTACGCACCCGGCCCAGGTTTCGCTTTCCAGAGGACGCTTGGTGGTCTCGTTCAACTCATCCCGTGGGACAATCGTCGTCGCGCCCAGTGATTTCAGGTAGTCTTCGGTTTCCGGTCGGCCCGTGACTGCAGCCACCTCATAGCCAAGATGGCCCAGAATAGCGGTAGCGACAGAGCCAACGCCGCCAGCGGCCCCTGTAACAAGAACTGGCCCGCGATCCGGCGTCAGCCCGTGATCTTCCAACGCCATGACGGCCAGCATCGCAGTAAATCCGGCGGTCCCGACGGCCATTGCCTGACGCGCATCCAGCCCTTCGGGCAAGGGCACCAGCCAATCCGCCTTCGCGTTTGCCTTCTGCGAATAGCCGCCCCAATGCGCTTCACCCACGCGCCAGCCCGTCAAAACAACCTTGTCGCCGGGCTTATAGCGATCGTCCGAGGATGCCTCGACCGTTCCCGCATAGTCGATGCCTGGAACATGAGGATAAGACCGAACCAGCCCGCCGCCCTTGGGCGACATGCACAGCCCGTCCTTGTAGTTCACGGTTGAATATTCGACCGCCACAGTGACATCACCTTGCGGAAGATCATCTGTTGAAAGCTGTTTAACCGATGGGCTCGCCAATCCGCTTTCTTCGTCTTTATCCATTACCAAAGCATTGAACATAAAAAAACTTCCTTTCCTCGCTTTGCGACCAGATCCGTACTTCATCTGGCCAAAAATATCCCAGGGGAGTTGCGCAGCAACGGGAGCAGAGCTCCCATCCGCCCTCACACCCAGAAACTCGCTTGCACTTTTGCCCAGCGCATCCCGTCGGGCGTTTCAACCTCGATACTCGTACCCGGGTCCCAATGGCTAAGCCGCAGCATTCCAATCGAGACGTTGGTTTCGAAATCCGGCGACCAGGCAGCTGACGTCACCTGCCCTACACGCTTTCCATCGGCGTAAACCTGCCAGGGCCTGTCGCAGGGCGGCACGGCATCGCCATCAATCGCAATCGGTCGAATCTGCTGAACCGGGCCTTCTTTCGCGACCCGCAGCAACGCATCTCTGCCGATGCAGCCAATCGCGGTATGGGTGTTGCAGAACTTGCCCAGACCACATTCATGCGGTGTGTTGTCATCGGTCATGTCGTTGCCATAGGACAGCAAGCCACCTTCGATCCGTTCGATCAGGTTTGGACATCCCGCCCGCACTTCAAGGTCTTCACCCGCCGCAAACAGGGCGTTCCAAAGGGGCATTCCGATATCGCCACCTTCAACGTAGATCTCAAACCCGCCCTGCTTCGAATAGCCCGAGCGTGCCACTGCCAGGTCCCGGCCTTCGAACTGGAACATGTCAAATTTGAAGAAACGGATATCGCGCACGAGGTCGCCGAAAACGCGCGACATCAATTCGTCGGCCTTGGGACCCTGTACTGCCAAGGGCGATACGTCAGGTTCATCAACCAGAACATCCAGGCGATACCCGTTGGCCAAGCCTTTGACCCAAAGTAACAAATCGCTGTCGGCAATTGAAACCCACCAACGATCTTCGGATAGCTTAACCGCCACGGGATCATTCAGCATTCCGCCGGTTTCATCAACAATCGGCACATAGAAACACTGTCCCGGCAGCATCCCGCGCAGATCGCGCGGCGTCAGCATTTGCATCAGACGTGTCGCATCGGGTCCGCGCAATTCAACCTGCCGTTCGCAGGCGACGTCCCAAACCTGAACGTGGCTCTTGAGGTGGCGGTAGTCCGCCTCGGCGCTTTCAAATAACGTGGGCAGCAACATCCGGTTATAAACCGTGAAAGCTTTGACGCCTGCGGCCTCAACCCCATCTGTGAACGGAGTACGGCGCAGTCGGCGGGACAGGGAAATCTGCGGCATTCAATCCTCCTGCGGCATGAAGACCAGATCGCTGACGGGCGCGGCTGAGCCGGTTTCGGTCAGCATCTTGTGCAATTGGCCCCGGTGGTGCGTCTGGTGGTTGAACACATGGATCACGCATTGCGCGTAAGGCAAGGTCACATCTGCCTCTTTCGCTGCCGAGTACCATGTGAACGGACCCGACAGGATATCGTCACCCAGACCGTTTGCCCAATCCTCGATACGGGCGTCTTCGGTTTCCCGAAGCGGCAGCCACTCATCAAGATCGGCACACAGAGAGACACTTTCGTGAATACCTCCTCCGGCCTTGTGTATGTCGACGACCGGACCGGGGCCTTTGTCAAACCGGGACATCCAGATCCAGTCACCCCACAGCAAGTGGTTTGCCGTTCCCAGGATCGATCTGAAAAACGCACCGCGGTCGCGGGTCAGTTCCTCAGAAGTCAGTTCCTTCAGGAAATCGGCCAACTGAGCATTCTGCCAGCGGTTATAGCGCGCCATTTCGCGTGCATAGGCTCCGGTAATCATTACTTTGGCCCGTGCCACTCGATTGGACAAATCTCGGCCGACTTGCCGCCAAAGTCCCAAACACGACCGTAGTCACGCACTTTCGATTTGGTGCCTCGTGCAACGATAATGTCTGGCCCCATCCAGTATTTCGAGTTTGAGACCATCACGGGATGCTCGGTGTCTTTTCCCGCCACCATCTCGATCTCACCCTGAATCTTGCGGCCAATCGAGATGCGGCGTTTGTTGCCGTCGCGCTCGATCATGACAGGTGCGCGTTCGGCGCCGATGATCTCACTGACAAGCATGGTAAACAGCCCGGTGGTGCCGCCTGCCTGCCCGCTGAAAATCTGGAGCAATCCGTTATAGGCCTTACCGCTGGCGCGTTCGTCCACATAGGCGGCAACCTTCCATTGTCCCTCGCCCATACGGCCAGGAATATCGACCAGCAGGCCCACGTTCAGCCCCGACAGGTCTTCGCCTTCGAAATGACCTTCGTCGATGATGACGCCCATCCAGGCGTGGCAGTGGCCCTCGGTCGGGGGGTGTGCGCCCAGAGAAACAACGCAGGGGCAGAACACGTCGCACGAGCAATTCAGGATCAACTCGCCCTTGATGGACCATTCGGTCGGGCTCATCTCGCGCCGCTTGGGATTGGGCATACGGCTGTCGATACGTTGACTGATCGGCAACCTGTCGGCTTCCGGTTTTCTATTCTTAGCCATAGACTTATCCTCCGTATGCAAAGTGATAGACGAACAGCGCCAGTCCGCCTGCAATCAACAGAAACCCCATTGGCCGGGTTATGACATGGCCAATCTGGGGAAGCTTTTCCAAAACCATGAACAGGGTCGCCAGACCCATCCACAACAGGCTCATGACACCGCCGACAAAACCAAGCGCCATGAATCCCCAACAGCAGCCAACGCAAAACGCGCCGAGACCAAGGCCCATGCGCAATCCACCGGTGAAGCCGGTTTTCCAGCGACCCAGGAAATAGGTCATCGGGGCGTGACACACGCCATGGCAGACTTCTTTCGCGCGGGTGAATTGGAACGCGCCCACCGCAATCAGCAGCGCGCCTGCAAACAGAGGGGACTTGGCGATCCCCAACATGTCCACCACGCCACCAAACAAAAGCACGAGCTGGGTACCTGTGATCAAAGCAGCGAAGCCGACCCAAACCATAAAGTACCCTGCCAGAACGCCCAGCCATCCTGCCCGGGTTCCGTTGGCGCTGCGGATGAGATCGTCGTAACTGCGCAAAGTGGGCACCAGCGTCGGCAGCATCATCGCCGCCATCATGATCGCCCACATCCAGAAAAGCGGCCCGAATTCTGCCATGGGCATATACATGTCCATGCGCGGGTCCATGACCCGCATCGCCTCGCCCATGGGCCCGGGCCGACCGATCCAGTCAAGGTCCATGTCCCGGCTCATCGAGAACATGACCCACCAGGCCCACAGGATCAGGGCATAGAAACCCAGCCATAAACCGCTGCGTAGCATTGCGCGACTCATGTGATCCTCCCGACTCACCCCTTGCTTTTTCAAATGTCAGACTTTTAAATGTCAGACAAATAAAATCGTACTGGTGGTTCCAATAAGATGAAAATCGACCCGCAGAAGCCGTCTGACTTATCCGCCCAGATTGCGCAGGCCATCAGAAGCGCCATCGTGTCCGGTGAGTTGATCGTTGACGAGCGTCTGCCGTCCGAGGCCGAACTATCTGATCAGTTCCAGGTGTCGCGCCCCACGGTCCGAGAAGCCCTGAAACGGCTCGCGGCACAGTCGCTGATCCGCACCCAGCGCGGGGCCACGGGCGGCGCTTTTGTGAACCGCCTCAGTTTCGAGGACGCTTATTCCCAGCAGATTACAACCTCGACCCTGTTGGTGTCCATGAACGCGGTCAGCTTCGACACCGCGTGCGAGGCGCGATACGCGCTTGAACGTGCCTGCGCGCCATTGTCGGCGCAGCGACGGACCGCGGACCAACTGGCCACCATGCGGGCCGAGATTTTCCGGCAAGCGCAACCCGGCCTGACGGATGAAGCCTTTTGCGCGTCAGACGTCACATTTCACCGTGCCTTGGTCAACGGCGCGGGCAATCCGGTTCTGTCCTACCAGTTGGCGGGCGCTGTCGAGGCGATGCAGCCCCTGATGAACATGATCACATTCACCGCCCGCTCACGCGAGGAAATCATCGCATTTCACACAAGGATTGCCGATGCCCTTGAAGCGCAAGACGCCGAGGCGGTCGATTCAGCCCTGATCGAATTGGAAGTTTACACACGAAAACTGGCGCTGGACGTGGCGGAACAAAAACGCAGACCAGCCTGATCCCAGATCAAGATTCCACTGATGAAAGGACAACAGAACCGAGGAAGTACGAGCGGACAGAATGACATCCGGCGTTAAGACCGGAACTCTCAAAACAGATTGAATTTCAATTACTAACGGGAGGATGTTATGAACCAAAGACCGGACCCAACCTTTTACCCATCAGCCAAGCTGGCGATGGAGGGCCCGACTGAGACGCTGGCTTTCACGCTGATGCTCAGCCCTGACTTCTCGCAGCCCGACGGGCTGGCAGTGGTGAATGTCGATCCAACTTCGGATGACTTCGGCAAGATCGTGCATCAGGTTATCATGCCCAACAAAGGAGACGAGTTTCACCATTTCGGCTGGAATGCCTGTTCGTCGGCTCTTTCTCCGTTAACCGGCCACGCATTTCTTGAGCGTCGGTATCTGATCATTCCGGGCATCCGGTCCAGCCGCATTTACGTCATCGATGTGAAAAACCCCCTGGAAGCGAAGATTCACAAGATCATAGAACCCGAGGAAGTCTTTGCGAAAACAGGATATTCCCGCCCTCACACCATCCATTGCGGGCCTGAAGGAATCTATGTCAGCACCCTTGGTGGTGGCGGAAAGGACGGAACCGACGGTCCTCCGGGCATCTTCATCATGGATTGCGAAACATTCGACATCATTGGTCGCTACGAAATCGAACGCGGTGTGCAGGACAAGCATTACGATTTCTGGTGGAACCTGCCGCGCGATTACATGGTCAGTTCCGAATGGGGGCTACCGCCTCAGTTCGAAAACGGGATCGTGGCCGAGGATCTGCTGTCGAACAAATACGGCCATTCGATCCATTTCTGGAACCTGCGCAACCGGACCAACATCCAGACCATCGATCTGGGCGAGAACCACCAGATGGCGCTTGAAATCCGCCCAGCCCATGATCCGGTCAAGCAGTACGGGTTCTGTGGCGTTGTCGTGGATACAACGAATCTGCAAGGTGCGATCTTTACGTGGTGGCGCAATGATGACGGCACATTTGAGGCCAAGAAAACCATCACCATTGATCCGCAACCGGCTGACCCGGACGACCTGCCCGATCTGTTGAAGGGTTTCTCTGCCGTTCCGCCTCTGGTCACGGATATCGACCTGAGCCTCGACGACAAATACCTGTATGTCGCGTGCTGGGGTACTGGCGAGATGCATCAATACGATGTGTCCGATCCGATGAACCCAACGCTGGCCGGTAAGGTCGAGATCGGCGGGATTGTCAAAAAGACCAAACATCCCAACGGGAAGGACTTTGGCTATGGGCCGCAGATGGTGGAGATCAGCCGGGACGGCAAGCGCGTGTACTGGACTAACTCGCTCTACTCCACATGGGACGATCAATTCTATCCCGGCGAAGGCGGTGCCGCCATGGTCAAGGCGGATGTCGGAGAGAATGGTGGCCTGACGCTGGATCCTAAATTCTGGGTCGATTTCCCTGACGGTTACCGCAGCCACCAGATCCGGCTAGAGGGCGGCGACTGTTCCACCGACAGTTTCTGCTACCCGTCGGTCTGATTTGGAATTCTTGATGACATCGACGGCCGGCCTTTGGCTGGCCGTTATTCTCAGCGGTGCCTATCACGGGCTAAACCCCGGTATGGGCTGGCCGCTGGCGGTGTCTTCCGCACTTATGGAACAGCGCCCATCGGCGCTCTGGCGTGCCTTGGCCGCACTGGCCGGTGGGCATTTCGTCGCCATGCTCGGCGTTCTGCTGCCCTTCGCGCTGATGGCCGTTCTGGTCGACTACCAAAATGAAATCCGCATCGGAGCCGCGATAATTGTCATCGCGATGGGCCTTTACATCGCCGTAACGCGCCGCCACCCGCGTATTTTGTCCCGCATTCCCCCAAGCAAACTGGCCCTCTGGTCGTTTCTGGTTGCACTGGCGCACGGTGCAGCACTGATGCTGGTTCCGATCTATCTGGGCCTGTGTAGCCTTGATGAACTCGACACCGGGCACCGCGCCGTTTCCCAGATCATGACAACTAATGCCCTGCTTGTACTTGCTGTCGCCGCGATACACACAGCCGCGATGATCCTGGGCGGAGGTATCCTCGCCTACGCCGTCTATCATTGGCTCGGATTGCAGTTTTTGTCGCGCAGTTGGTTCAACCTGGAACTTGTTTGGGCGATCAGCTTGATTTTCGTCGGTGTTTTGGGTTTGTGGTCAGCGATTTAAGCACTTTTCTTCCCCTGCCATTGCATTAGGTTCAACCAAACCGCCCGAGATCTGAGGACAGGATGACAACGACCCTGAATGTGATTGCCGCAGTGCTGACCATAGGTTTTGGCCTGTTCGGCTTCCTCGCCCCGGCCTGGACTGCGGCATCGCTGGACCTTGCGCCTACCAACAGCAATATGGGCTTAAGTGAAATGCGCGCCTCGGTCGGTGGTTTGTTCGTCGTAACAGGAATCGCGGTGTTGTGGCTGAACAACCCGATGGCCTACACAATGCTGGGTGTCATTTATGCAGGTGCAGCGCTGGGCCGCTTTGTATCGGTGGTTTTGGATAACCCGCCGATGCTCAAGGCCCTGACATTCGGTGGAATCGAGTTGGCTCTGGCCGTCTGGCTGATCGCGGCGAACTTAAATAAATCATCATAACGCGTTGTTATTGCTGATGCAGGATCGGATTATTCCGAGTTTGCATCCACTCTTATCCTCACCTATATAGGATGTGTCCTTCGGGACTATGGACATAAACGCGCTCGTAATAAGCGGATCGGACCCGGGGGCGGTACCCGGCGGCTCCACCAACATCCTTCGTTTGAGGATCATGGGGCCGAAATAGGATCGACGAACGTCTAAAGGGGTTAGCTTTGTCTCGGCTGTCTGCCACCGTTACCGGCGAAAACAGTACAATTGCAAACGACAATCGTGCTCCGGTTGCAGTTGCTGCGTAAGCAGTAACAAGACCGAAATCTAAGCCCTTGCGCCTAGCCGCGTAAGGCGGGGTTCGCAGGTACCTGGCAACAGAAACCTGCATTTTCCACATTATGTCTGACGAATTACCGCAAAACTCAGTTCGCGTTCAGAGTTTATTCACCTGTTTCACTCATCGTCACTCGGGACAGACAGGAGGCCGGGATGACGAATTCAGAGATACTCAGAGAGTGGTATTCCGAGATTTGGGAAAAAGGAAACACCGACGCGATCGAGGATTACTTTGCACCGGAAACCATGGCCGAGGGGTTGATCCCCGAGATGCAGGTCGGGGCTGATGATTTTCGCGATCTAGTCACGGCGTTTCGGCACGTTCTGGGCGACATTACCGTGGACATGCCCAAGATTATCGAAAATGGGGATTGGGTGTCGGCGATTCTGAATGTCAAAACCTTCCGGGCCGATAATGGTGCCCCGATTGAGGTGACGGGACAGGTCATGGCCCGCTTCAAGAACAACAAGATGGTCGAGGCGTATAACCACTTCGACTTCATCTCTTTTTTCGAAGAATTGGGCCAGTTTCCGTCTGACACTCTGCCAGTCTGCATGACCGGGCAAAGGCTGGATTGGGTTTGACGCCATGAAATCTTGACCCTTGGGGCCTTCGCGCGCTAGCTAGGATCATGGGGTAAAATTGCGAACGCCCCGTGAGGCGACAGCCCAAGTTTCGCGTGTATCCGTTTTGACAGGAGACATGCCATGGCATCGCCTAACTCTATTTCCCCAAAGCAGTTGATGCGTTTGATCGGAACGCCCCAGTCGCCAACGCTTGTGGATGTGTGTTTGGACCCGGACCTTGACGCCGACCCGTTCCTGATCCCCGGATCGGTTCGGCATCCTGCTGCAGACATTCCGGGGCTTGTCCAACGTGTGGCCGGTGGCCCCTCGGTGATTGTTTGCCAGAAGGGCAAGAAGCTGAGTCAGGGTTTGGTGTCCTGGTTACGCAGCGAAGGGCATAAGGCGGAATATCTTGAGGGCGGCATGTTCGCATGGCGGGACCATCCCGGCGCTTTGCGTGTCCCGGCCTCTGCCCTGCCCGACCCTGTTGATGGCCAAACACTCTGGGTTACGCGCCAACGGCCCAAGATCGACCGAATCGCCTGCCCCTGGCTG
Organism: Ruegeria sp. F11; assembly: GCF_056533855.1. NCBI lineage: Bacteria > Pseudomonadati > Pseudomonadota > Alphaproteobacteria > Rhodobacterales > Roseobacteraceae > Ruegeria > Ruegeria sp. F11. The sequence continues at coordinate 141,536 of NZ_JBQFOW010000006.1, forward strand.
ATCCGGCGCTTTGTTGACCCCAGCGCCCGGTTCCTCTTCGTCGCCCCCGCCGAGGTCGAAAACGTCGCGGACAAATTCGGCGCGACGCCTTTTGACGTCGAAAACGCCTTCTGGAGCCACCGGGGAGAGGCCTGCACCTTTGACACCATGCTGGATGAGTTCCATCTACGGTCCGAGCCTTTGGACCGATTGGCCAAGGTGATCCGAGCGGCGGATACGAACCGCCATGACCTTGCGCCCGAAGCGGCGGGGCTACTGGCCGTTTCCGTCGGGCTGTCGCGCCAGTATCGTGACGATCACGAAAACCTCGAGGCCGGGATGCACCTTTACGATGCCCTGTATCGCTGGGCGCGTGACGGGTTCGACGAAAGCCACGACTGGCCGACGGGCCACCGGTCATGACACCAACATTTTCCGAGATGCTCCGCGTTTTTGGCCGCATTGGGCTGCTGTCCTTTGGCGGGCCCGCCGCTCAAATCTCGCTAATGCATCAGGAACTGGTCGACCGCCGCCCCTGGCTGGACGAGCAGACATACCTGCGCGCCCTATCGTTGTGCATGTTGCTGCCGGGACCCGAGGCGATGCAACTGGCCACCTATGCCGGGTGGCGTCTGCGTGGGGTGCCCGGTGGTTTGATCGCAGGCAGCCTGTTTGTCCTGCCCGGCGCCGTTATCATCGCCGCGCTCGTCGCCCTGTATGCCTCGTTCGGAGAACTGCCGCTGGTGCAGGCGGCCTTTCTGGGGGTCAAGGCAACGGTGATTGTCATCGTGCTGCAAGCCTTGCGAAATCTGTCACGCAAGGCGCTGACCGGCCCCGAACATCGCATAGTCGCCGGGCTGGCTTTTCTTGCAATTTTCCTGCTGAACCTGCCCTTCCCCCTGATCATTCTGGCCGCCGCCCTCTGGGGGTACGCAACCTTCAGGGGCTCTGTTCCGCCGGTCGAGATCCCGCCTACCCCAAGCCTGAACCGCCCGCAGCGAACCATTGCGATCTGGCTGCCACTTTGGTTAGGGCCGCTGTTTGTCCTCAACATGACCGGGCAGCAACTGCTCTCTGATCTGGGTTGGTTCTTCGCCCGTCTCGCCGTCGTCACCTTTGGCGGGGCCTATGCGGTGCTGGCCTATATGACGCAGACGGTTGTGGACCAGTACAACTGGATTAGCACCGATCAGATGATCGACGCGCTTGGACTGGCGGAAACAACGCCCGGCCCACTTATTCTGGTCACGCAATTTGTTGCCATGCTGACTGGGCAGCTGAGCGGAGGGCCCCTGCTGGCGCTGGCTGCCGGAGCAGTCGCACTTTGGGCGACATTCGTGCCCTGTTTCCTCTGGATTTTTCTCGCGGCTCCGTTTCTGGACCATTTGGCAGCCCGCCCGCGCCTGTCAGCAGCTTTGCAAGGGATCACCGCCGCGGTTGTCGGCGTGATTCTCAACCTGTCCGTGTGGTTCGCGCTGAATGTTCTTTTCGACTCGGTGTCCCAAAAAGCATGGGGGCCGATCGCTGTGCCCGTGCCGGATTTCGGGTCGCTCGACTACATCGCCATGATCCTGACAATTGTCGCCGGGGTCTTGATATTTCGACTAAAATTCGGAATGGCAGTCACGTTGTTGCTGATGGCCTGCGCGGGAATGGGCGTGCACTTTTTCTGATCAATCCGATCACAGGTGCTCTTTCGTTTCCCAACAAAAGCCCTATGCTAAACCCACCACTTTTGAGGATGACACATGTCGCAGGACATCGATTATGGAAATCTGATGCACACCGCGATGCGCGGTTTGATCAAGACTGTTCTGAGGGGCGTTTCCGAAACCGGCCTGCCCGGCGCACATCATTTTTTCATCACCTTTGATACACGCGAACATGGGGTCGAAATCGCCGATTGGTTGCGCGAACGTTATCCGGAAGAGATGACGATCGTCATGCAGCACTGGTTCGAAAACCTCGAGGTCGGAGAGAACGGGTTCGCAATCACGCTGAATTTCGGCGACGCGCCCGAGCCGCTTTATATCCCCTACGTGGCCATAAAGACGTTCGTTGACCCGTCGGTCGAGTTTGGTTTGCGCTTCGAAAGTCCAGAAGACGAGATGGACGAAGAACCCATCGTCGAAGAACCGATTGAGGTCGTGGAAGAAGAAGAACACCACGATGCGGACGTGGTGTCGCTGGACAGTTTCCGAAAGTAGGACCCGGAAAACCCGCACTTTGCGTGTTTATTCCTTTTTGAGGAAAGTTTTAACGGATCGGGACTTTTCTCCGTCTATGAACCTTGAGAAGGACAGATTCAGCCCTCCTTCCGCAATGGTCCGGTCGAATTGCTGCAATTCGTAACCGCCGTATTCGTCAATGAACAGGGAAAACACTGTCAGGGTTTGGCCGTCGATGCGCCCCCAGACAAAGGGTTCGCCTTTCATGGGGTCTAAAGGAACCTCATGCCCGAAGACATTCCGCTTCATGGCCGCTGAAAACACATCCGGACGATCCGAAGGCAGAAAATCGACCGAGAACGCCTGTTCTTTAACCCGTCCGTCCAGTTTATAGGTCGTCGTTTTCCAACTGACATTGAAACCGCGGTTGGTCTCGTGGATCGAAACGCTCATGTCCCTTGGGGTCGCGGTTCCGTCGGCATCAACAACCTCGGCTGAGCCGACATAGTCGCCAACAAATGGCGTGATTTCTGCGGCCCGAACCGCCGCGCTCTGCATCGTTAGCCAGAGCACGACTCCGGCGGAAATTACGAAAACTTTCCAAAGGGCTATCCGTTCAGATACTGGCATTTCGTCCTCCGCGCCGGCTGCAGTTCCATTGTAGCCAAGCGCGTTCAGGGCACAATGGCGCAATCCCGCTCGGTAACAACAAAATTGACACGCCCGTGCGCCTATACCTTTGCCAACAGTGAGTTTAAGGTGCGCGCAACTGGCCGATTGCGCCACAGCCTTGCTGCGGGTAAACGGCATACAACTGCATACCAGACGGAGTACTCGATGTCTCAGACCCGCACCGAAACCGACAGCTTTGGCCCGCTGGACGTTCCCGCCGACAAGTATTGGGGCGCGCAAACGCAGCGTTCGATCATGAATTTCCCCATCGGCTGGGAAAAACAGCCTGTCGCCATCGTGCGTGCGCTGGGCGTGATCAAAAAGGCTTGCGCGATGGAAAACAAGTCCATCGGCAAGCTAGACGCACGGATCGCGGACGCCATCATTCAGGCCGCTGGTGAGGTGATCGAAGGCAAATTCGACGACAATTTCCCTCTGGTCGTCTGGCAAACCGGATCGGGTACGCAGTCGAACATGAACTCGAACGAGGTCATCGCCAACCGCGCGATCGAGATTCTGGGCGGCGTGATCGGCTCAAAAGACCCGGTGCATCCGAACGATCACTGCAATATGGGGCAGTCGTCGAATGACACCTTCCCCACCGCGATGCATATCGCCACGGCGACAAGTGTGCGGGACGTTCTGCTGCCCGGCCTGATCAAACTGGCCGAGGGACTGGAGCAGAAGGCGGCTGAGTTTGCCGGGATCATCAAGATCGGGCGGACTCATACGCAGGACGCGACGCCCCTGACGCTGGAGCAGGAATTTGGCGCCTATGCGCATCAGATCCGCCAGGGGATTGCCCGCGTCGAAGCTGCGATGCCGGGAATTTACGAACTGGCGCAGGGTGGTACCGCTGTTGGTACGGGGCTGAACACGCATCACGGTTGGGACGAGGCGGTTGCGGCGAACATGGCCGAAATCACCGGCCTGCCCTTCGTCACCGCCCCCAATAAGTTCGAAGCTCTGGCCGCTCATGACGCGATGGTCTTCCTGTCGGGCGCTTTGGCGACCATCGCTGGCTCCTGCTACAAGATCGCCAACGATATTCGCCTGCTAGGCTCGGGCCCGCGTTCGGGTCTGGGTGAACTGATCCTGCCCGAGAATGAACCCGGCTCGTCGATCATGCCCGGCAAGGTTAACCCGACCCAGGCCGAGGCGCTGACGCAGGTTGCCGCCCATGTCATGGGCAACGACGCGGCGATCAAGTTTGCGGGCTCGCAGGGGCACTTCCAGTTGAACGTCTACAACCCGATGATGTCCTATAACCTGTTGCAATCCATCCAACTTCTGGGCGATGCAACCGACAGCTTCACCGAGCGGATGCTGCTAGGCATTCAGGCCAACGAGCCGCGCATCGACAAGCTGATGAAGGAGTCGCTGATGCTGGTCACGGCGCTGGCCCCGACCATCGGTTACGACAACGCGACCACCGTTGCCAAAACCGCGCATAAGAACGGCACGACCCTCAAGGAAGAAGCCATCGCTCTGGGTTTTGTCGACGAAGAGACCTTTGACGCCGTTGTGCGCCCCGAGCAGATGATCGGGCCGAAGGACAAATGAGCAAGCCGGTCAATCTGAACCGGTATAGAAAAGAAAGAGCGCGGGCCGAGAAAAAGGCCCGTGCGGACCAGAATGCGGTCAAGTTCGGGCAAAGCAAGGCTGAAAAGCAGGTCGTAAAGCTTCGGCAGGACAAACAGCGCCACGATCTGGACGGGCATGAGATTGACGAATGAGCGGTCGCCCCATCAAACGTTCTCTGACTCTCAAAGGTCATCGCACCTCGGTCTCGCTTGAGGATGAGTTCTGGCACGCTTTTCGCGAGATTGCGCGGGAAAAAGAAATTCCAATCAATGTCCTTGCCGCCGAAATTGATGTTGAACGTGATCCAGAAACCGGTCTTGCCTCAGCCATTCGCGTGTTTATTCTGGACTGGTATCGCGAAAGGCGCGACGCCTGACAGAGGTCTGATCCATGCACATCATCCTGCTTCGCTTTTCGACTAACAAAGACAAGGTCTCGGACCATGTCGAGGCACATCGAAAATGGCTACAGGCGGGGTTTGACAAAGGTTTCTTCCTGCTTGCAGGCACCTTGAAAGACGGTGTGGGCGGCGGAATTCTGGCCTCGTCTGACGACCCCGAGGCGTTGATTGAATTCGTCAATCAGGATCCGTTTGTTGTGGCCGACGTAGTGACGGCAGAAATCCTGGAAATGGAACCTGCCCGCGCCGATGATCGTCTGAATTTCCTTTTGCAATGAGGTTTAAGTGAGCAAGACCATTCCCGGCCCCGATGGCAAACCTCGCTGCGCCTGGTGCCAGTCGGCGCCGGAGTTCTTTGAATATCACGACACCGAATGGGGCTATCCGGTGGCCGACGACCAGCGGCTGTTCGAAAAACTATGCCTCGAAAGTTTTCAGTCCGGTTTGAGCTGGCGCACGATTCTTGCCAAGCGCGAGAACTTTCGTAAGGCGTTTTCTGGGTTTGATTTTAATGTGATGGCTGGTTTTTCTGAGGCGGATGTTGAACGTCTGCTGCAGGACAAAGGCATCATCCGTCATCGCGGCAAGATCGAAGCTGTGACCAACAACGCCCGCCGCGCGCAGGAACTGGTCGCGCAAGAAGGCTCTTTGGCGGCCTTTGTCTGGCGGTATGAGGCCGACAGTCCGCCCGAGCCGCAAACCGCATCAACCTCGCCCGAGTCGATTGCGATGTCCAAGGATCTGAAAAAGCGGGGCTGGAAGTTCGTTGGTCCCACCACGGTTTTTGCGTTCATGCAGGCGATGGGTCTGGTCAATGACCATGCAGAGGGTTGTGTGATGCGCGAAAAAGCGGCGCAACTGCGCCGCGATTTCGTAAAGCCACAGTAAATCGGTGCCCCGAAGGGCACCCAGAATTAAACCGACGCGCGGAAAATCTTGTCGATATTGCCGCCGAGGGCTGCGTTGAATTCCGCCTCGGACTGCTGCTTGGCCAGCCCTTCAGTCAAAGCGCGCGAGAAAGAGGCGATCATTTTGCCGTTCTGCCCCAGCAGATCACAGGCCTCATCAGTCGAATAGCCGCCCGACAGCGCAACAACACGCACCACGCGCGGGTGGTCGGCGACCTCATCATACAGGTTCGCTTGCGTGGGCAAGGTCAGTTTCAGCATGACATCTTGCCCCTCACCCATCTGATCGAGGTTTTTTAGCAGCTCGGCCTTCAGAATGTTCTCGGCCTCGACCTTGGTGTCCGAATGAATGTTCACTTCCGGTTCGACAATCGGGATCATGCCCGCCGCCACAACCTCGCGCGCGACATCGAACTGCTGGGCGACCACAGCGGCGATGCCTTCGGCGTTGGCCTCATGAATCACCGAGCGTTCCTTGGTGCCGAACACGCCATCCGCCTTGGCCAAGGTCTCGGCCAGCCCTGGGATCGGCTTCATCATCTGAACGCCATTGGTCTGCTCTTCCAGGCCTTTGTCGATTTTCAGGAACGGCACGATACCTTTGACTGACCACAGGTAGTCGGCGACCTTGCGGCCTTCGATCTCTTCACCCAGCGTGCGATCGAACAGGATTGCGCCGATAACTTTGTCCTTGGTGAAATCGTCTGCCAGAATGATCCGCGCGCGCATCTTCTGGATTTCGTCGAACATCTCGGCGTCCGAGCCGTAATCCGAGGCTTCAACACCATAAAGCGCCAGCGCCTTGGGGGTCGATCCGCCGCTTTGATCCAGTGCTGCAATGAACCCTGCACCATCGGACATCTGCGCGCGCTGTTCTGCTTTGGACATAATTTATTCCCATTCAATAATGATTCCGGTTTCCTTCCCCGCATACCGCACGTCGTTCGGCGATGGTAGTTTGTTAGCGCTCAACCAGCCGTAACCATATGCCATCTTTTGAACGCACCGTCAGATGTGCGACCGGAACCGGGGTTTTGCCCTCGATTGTTTCGAACCTGTAGTGGCGTAGTAGCATCGACAGGATCAGGGGCCCTTCGACCATGGCGAAGCCTGCGCCCGTGCAGACTCGGGGACCTGTTGAGAAAGGAACGTATGCGTCCCGCTGGCAGGTCTTGCCGTTTTCCGTCGACCACCTGGATGGGTCGAACGCGTCGGGGTTGTTCCAAAGCCGTTCGTGCCGGTGCAGATGCCATGGGCTGATCACGATCTGAGACCCCATTGGCACGTCGCGGTTGCGGAAGTGCTCCGGGCACGACGCCTCGCGCACCATCATCGGCACGGGGGGGTACAGCCGCAGTGCCTCGCGGAATACATCGCGGCTGATGCGGAGTTTTGACATCACCGCGAAGGACGGATCGTTCAGCGCCTGCGCCTCTTCCGCGACCCGTTCCTGCCAATCGGGGTACAGCGCCATCAGATACAGGGTCCAGGCCAGAGCCGACGCGCTGGTCTCATGACCGGCGAGGAAGAAGATCGCGACCTGATCGACCATCTCGGGCGTATCAAAACACTGGCCCGAGGCCGGATCGGGCGTGGTCATGATTTTGGTTGCCAGATCGTCCGGGGCTGTACCTGTGTTGATGGCGGCCGCGCGGTCTTTGGTCAGGTGTCCAATCAGGTCCCGAATATCGCGGGCATTGCGGCGCGTGGCGCGAGAATGAAACCGGGGTAGCCAACGCGGCAAAGGGACAAAAGCCGCGAGGTTCAACAGGGGTTGTTCTCGTTGATAGGCGCGGAATTTCTGAAACACCTGCGCGGCAATTTCGTGTTCAATGGGCACGGAAAACAGCGTCCGAAAAATGACATCGGCGGCGGCGTGAGAGGTCACTTCCTCACACTCAATCTCACTTCCTGCCTGCGGCCTCAACCGGTCCACGCAGGCCTGCGAGGCCGCCAGCATCGCCGGGAAGGTATCTTTCAGCCGCCCACCCTCGAACGCCGGGTCGATAATGCGCCGCTGGCGCTTCCACGTCTCGCCATTGGTCAGAAACACCGACTCGCCCAGCAGGGGGCGCAGGCCTTCGCTGATCCGGGCCGATTTCGGGAATTCATCCGGGCGTTTTTTTAACACCGAGTCGACTAGATCGGGTTGATTGATCAAAAAAGAGCGGAAGAACGGAGTCCGAAACTCGGCCATCCACGCGCGGTACAGGCGTTGGGGCTGCGCAGAGAGCAAATCTTGCCGGAACAGTTTCAGGTAACGCCAGAGCGAGACCTTATCGGGGCGCGGTTCGGGTTTGGGCGGCCTCATGCGCGGACCGAGGTGTATTTGGAGACGGATTTTTCGATGCGTGACCGGGATGGAGTGCTGTCCGCAAAGCGTTCGCGCAAGGTTCGGGGTCCGGCGGTGATGCGGAAATAGTCATATTGGCCCGGCTGGTCGAAGGCGCACAGGTATTGAAAATGCAGCCGAAAAAACCGCCATCGCAAGGCCTGCCACCGTGAGGGCGACAAGGTTTGGGTAAAGGCCGCCGACAGGACCAACGGCCACTGCTTCTCCGGCCCCGCCATGCCGCTGACGGCCACCGGATCGCACAGCGCAAAAGCACAGCCATCCCCCGGTGCAGATACGTCGACCCATGTCAAATCCGATTGCGTGGACAGAAAGCGCAGATCTTCGCGCAGGCGGTCGGCTTTGGGCAGAAATGACACCATGGGCACTACTTGCCCCAGAGTCAAAAACGACAGTGACGGGCCACTGCTCCTGAGCCCGCCAGCCCGCATGACATCGGCCAGCACCGAAACCCCAAGATGCGCGCCAGAGCTGTGGCCGACGATCAGAATCTCATCTGCATCTTCACTCATCGACTCTACGATCAGGTCCCGGAAACTGTTCAGACGGGCCTGCAGTTCACCGGAAATATCGCCCTGAAATCGCGCGGAATAGGCGTAGTCGTGCATTAGGTAATAGGCGAACAACCGGTTGTCGATCTTCCGAAACCAATGCAGCAACCCATAGGCCGCCGCCAGCGCCGGAACCAGGCCTACCCATTCCGCAAACGGCCACAGAACAGCGACCATTCCGATCGTGACCGCAAAAGCGACCAGAAGCTGCAGCACAAGCATCCCAACCGGGTACAGCGCTGCGATCACCGGGCCCTTGCGCAATTGCATCAACCGCCACAGCGTACCGGTTGATAGGTAAATCCAAGCGGTGCGCGCCAGTTGTAGATACGTCGCAGGGATCGACCCGGACATGCTGTCGCGCACGATGTCCGACCAGACAAGGACCTCGACATCCGTCTGCACTTCAACCCCGTCCTGGCAAGACACCACATGCCAGCCATAGGGTCCTTCGCCCTGCTTGGCAGAGACGGTTATTTGGTAGCCGGAAATTGCGGCCTGAGCCTGCGATTCAGTGCGGTACAACTCACGATATCGGCGGGGATGAATCGGATCGTACCCAGGTATGTAAAACACCCGGCGTCTGCGCACCTGAGGCTGATTTGTCTGACTGCTCATTGCCTTACCTTCTGCTGCGCAGGTTAACGCAGCATTGAGGTCAAGGTAAGATGGATCAGCCCAGAACGGCCAGCGCGGGGAATGTTTCCAGCAGCCACCAGCTGAATTCGGTGAACAGACCGGTTATCAGCATGATGCCGACAAACAGCAGCAGACCGCCCATCACTTTCTCGATGGTACCCATGTACGGCTTGATCTTGTTCATCACAGCCATCGAGCGGTTCAGGAACATCGCGGCCAGAAGGAACGGAATCCCCAGACCAGCGGCATAAATCCCCAGCAGGAAAGTTCCGCGCGCCACCGACGCCTCGGACGCGGCCAGAGACAGGATCGCACCCAGCTGAGGACCGATGCAAGGCGTCCAGCCAAAGGCGAAGGCAAGGCCAAGGATATAGGCACCAAAAACCGAGCCACCGGAGTCACCGGTTTCAACCCGCGCTTCGCGGTCCAGCAGCGAAATGCGGAAGACGCCCAGAAAATGCAGGCCGAAAACGATAACCACCGCACCTGAAATCTTGGCAAAAAGCACCTGATTTTTCAGCACAAATGCCCCAAAGGCCGAGGCCGTGAAGCCTAACAGCAGGAACACGGTCGACAGACCCAGAACGAAGAACAGCGCCGAAAGGGTGGCCTTGCGCCGCGCTTGCGCCTCGTCCTGCATCTCATTGATCGTCACGCCACTCATGTAAGCCAGATACGGCGGTACGATTGGCAGGACGCAGGGCGACAGGAAGCTGATCAACCCGCCGATCATGGCGATGAACATGGCGGGCAAGAGGCCCGCGTCGATGATATCAATTCCGAACATAAATCAGCACATATGGTATCACAGGCCCGGCGTCACGGGGCCATTCGGTCACATCCTCGTGGTTGCACGCTGGACACCACGACAAAGTGGAAATATCTGAGCCCTATGTCAAATCCCACTGAAACACTTGATGCACTGGGGCTGCTATGCCCTCTGCCCGTTCTGAAAGCGCGAAAACGCCTGAAATCCATGCCCACAGGCGCAGTGCTGCGGGTGCTGGCCGATGATCCCGCCGCGATCATCGACGTTCCGCATTTCTGTACTGAGAGTGGCCATCGCCTTCTGTCGCAGGAAGAAACGGACGGCCATCAAATCTATCTGATCCAGAAATCAGGCTGACCCGGACAGCAAAGAAAAAGGCGAGCACCTGGCTCGCCTCTCTTTTTCTTACTTACCAAGTGACCACCACCCGCGCCGCTTCGGCTTGGGCGGTTCGCTGGGTTGTTCAGGTTCCGGCGCTACGGTCTCCAGAACCGGTTCCGCAGGTTCTTCCTGAGCGGTCTCTTCGGGTGCAACCTCTACTTCGTCCTTGGCGACAATCGTTTCCGCCAGAACTTCAGGTTCCGGGGCGTCCTCTGCCTGCGCATCCAACGCCACTGTTTCTTCTGCGGCTTCGGAGTCTTCGGTCGCGGGCGCTGCTTCCACCGCTTCGGTGGACTGTTCACCTTCAGGGGCGTCTTCGCCTTCGCCCGTTGCCTCAGCCTGTTCAGGTTGGGCTTCTTGGGCAACAGGCTCTGCGTCTTTCTTCCTGCGGCGAGGCGCGCGCTTCTTCTTCGGTTTAGCGGGCTTTTCTTCCGCCGTCTCAGCCTCGTCAGTCGTATCGGTCGAAGCGTCTGGCGCAGTTTCAGCCGCCGCAGCTTTTTCCTCATCCGCAGAGGCCTCGGCCTCGTCGGTTGTCGCTTCGTTGGCTTCACCAGACCCGCCACCTTTCTTCCGGCGACGGCGGCGACGCTTGCGCTTGGGTTTGACCTCTTCTTCGGCCTGAACGGCTTCTTCTTCGACCTCTTCCCCGTCCGAGGCATCGACCAGATCCATCAAGGACGCATCCACGGATACAACCGGAGCCGTCGCTTCGGGCACGATCCGGCTTGCCGTCTTGAACTTCTCCATCGAGAAATCGGGGCTCACCAGATGAATATCGCCTTCGACACGCACCGACAGGCCATATCGCGCTTCGATCTGAGCGATATGTTCGCGCTTCTGGTTCATCAGGAAGTTCGCGATGCTCACAGGGCAACGTACCAGCACCTCGCGCGAGCGACGGCGGGTGCCTTCTTCTTCGATCTGACGCAGGATCGACAGCGCCATGTTGTCATCCGAGCGGATCAGCCCGGTGCCATGGCACGCCGGACACGGTTGTGTCGTCGCCTCCAGCATACCGGGGCGCAGACGCTGACGGCTCATCTCGAGCAGACCAAAACCGGAAATCCGGCCGACCTGAATGCGCGCACGGTCGGTTTTCAGCTTTTCTTTCAGACGCTTCTCGACAGCCGCGTTGTTCTTGCGCTCGTCCATATCGATGAAGTCGATGACAATCAGACCGGCCAGGTCACGCAGGCGCAACTGGCGCGCAACCTCCTCGGCCGCCTCAAGGTTCGTTTTGAGCGCGGTTTCTTCGATCGAGCCTTCCTTGGTCGCCCGGCCCGAGTTCACGTCAATCGCCACCAGTGCCTCGGTCACGCCGATCACGATGTAACCGCCGGATTTCAATTGAACGGTCGGGTTGAACATGCCGCCCAGATAGCTTTCCACCTGATAGCGCGCGAACAGGGGCAGCGCGTCCTCATACCGTTTCACGTTCTTGGCGTGAGACGGCATGATCATCTTCATGAAGTCCTTGGCGATGCGATAGCCGCCCTCGCCTTCGACCAGAACCTCGTCGATATCGCGGTTATACAGATCGCGGATCGAGCGTTTGATCAGATCGCCTTCTTCATAGATTTTCGCAGGCGCAATGGATTGCAGCGTCAGTTCGCGGATCTGCTCCCACAGGCGCTGCAGATATTCATAGTCGCGCTTGATTTCGGACTTCGTGCGCTTGGCCCCCGCCGTGCGGATGATCAGGCCAGCGCCGGTTGGCACGTCAATCTCCGAGGCGATCTCTTTCAGCTTCTTGCGGTCGGGCGCGTTGGTGATCTTGCGGCTGATCCCGCCGCCGCGTGCGGTGTTTGGCATCAACACGCAGTACCGGCCTGCCAGCGACAGGTATGTCGTCAGTGCCGCGCCCTTGTTGCCGCGTTCTTCCTTGACCACCTGTACCAGAAGGACCTGACGGACCTTGATCACTTCCTGAATCTTGTACCGACGCGCGCGTGGTTTGCGCGGCGGGCGAATGTCCTCGCTGTCATCCTCATCCGCAACCGATTCAATCGTGTCATCCTTCGCGGTGGCGTCCGAACGCGCTTCACCTTCGTCCGCGTCCTCTGCCTCCGCTTTTTCAGCTTCAACCTCGGTTTCTGCCGCATCTGCGTCAGTTGCTTCTGCCTGCGCATCATCCGCAGCCGCTTCCGCCTCGGTAGCTTCCTGCGCTACGGTTTCATCCACGTCCTGAGGTTCCGCGATGCCCAGATCCTCAGCGTCAGCAGCATCCGCCGGATCTTGCGCCGCGACCTCATCCGTCGGGTCTGCGTCGGCTACCTCATCAGGCTCCACGACGGCGGTCTCTTCGGTCGCTTCTTCCGCTGGCTCTTCGACCGGCGTATCTGCAACCAACTCTACCGGAGAGGTCCCTTCGGGCACGTCCAGATCGCTGGTTTCTTCGCCATCCTCCAGGTCGATGGTCTCCATCCCCGACGGTTCCGAGGATACCTCAATCGACTCGACGGCATCATCCGATTTCACGTCCGCCGCTTTGGACCGTGACCGCGACCGACGCTTCTTGGGCTTGGATTCCTCGGCCTCATCCCGCGCCTTCATGGCTTCGGCATAGGCACGTTCTTCTTCCATCAGCGCTTCGCGGTCGGCGACGGGGATCTGGTAGTAATCAGGATGAATCTCGGAAAACGCCAGGAAACCATGCCGGTTCCCGCCGTAATCGACAAAGGCCGCCTGCAGCGACGGCTCGACCCGGGTTACTTTTGCAAGATAGATGTTGCCGGCAAGCTGGCGTTTGTTTTCGGATTCAAAATCGAACTCCTCGACCTTGTTTCCGTCGACCACCACGACGCGGGTTTCCTCCGCGTGGGTGGCATCGATAAGCATTTTCTTAGCCATGTGTCCTTGGTGCACCGCGCCAAACGCGTTGTCCTGACCCGTCCGGGCGGACAGGCACATTTGGGGAGGTGTCTTGTACGGGCGATTTCAGACGGCGCGCGGCAGGGTCTGGCGCTGAGGCCCCCTGCCCGTATGTTCAATCGTTGCGCGCGCGTCATCGCGGTTCTTCTCCGACAGGCGCGGTGTGCCGCTGCCTGCCCATTTATTCCTTTCGCCCGATTTACGGGCTCAGGCATTCAATTGCCTCTTTCGAGGCACAATCGGCCTGTTTTGCCGCGTGGGATGTGTCACCATCATCAGCAAAACAGCGAAACTCAAAATCGGGACTTGTGGGCGCAAAAAGCCCGGCCCGTTCGCATACAATAAAAGCAGTCCTGTGGAAAAGACAATGGGCAAACTGCACAGCGGTTCATTCAAACCCGCTGCCGCGCCTTCTTCTGTTCAAAAATACCTCGGGGGAGTCGCTCGGCACGGGCGGCGGGGGCAGAGCCCCCTGACCCGCTACAGATAATCCGACCGCTGCAGACCGTATTTGGCCATCTTCTCGTTCAGCGTCCGGCGCGGCAGGCACAACTCATCCATCACCGACGCAATCGAGCCCTTGTGGCGGCGCATCGTGTTGTCGATCAGCATCCTCTCAAACGCCTCGACATATTCTTTCAGCGGCTTGCCCTCGGTCGTCATCACCGGCTGCATTTCTTCGTGATCCGACATTAACAGCGACGCAATCGTGCCCGACCCGCGCCGCGACTGCAGCACCGCACGCTCGGCAATGTTGATCAGTTGACGCACATTGCCCGGCCATGGGGCCTGCAGCAGTTGCGCCGCTTCCTGCGCGCTGACCTGGGGTGCGTCACAGCCGTATTCCTCGGCGAATTGCTCGCTCAGGCGGGTGAACAGGCTAAGTATGTCTTCGCCGCGCTGACGCAGCGGCGGCATAGTGATGCGCAAAGCGGCCAGACGGTAGAACAGGTCGGGGCGCAGAACGTCCTCGCTCGTCTTGCCAGCCTCTTGCAGATTGGAAATCGCGACGATCCGGGTTTCAGCGGGCGTACCCTGTTCGTTCATCACGCTCAGCAGACGGGCCTGCAGCGTATCGCTCAACGCCTCGACATCTTCCAGAACCAAGGTGCCGCCGCGCGCCTCCTCGACGGCGGGCAGTTGCGTGTCCTCGGGCATCATCGGGCCGAACAGGCGTTTCGACAGAGCCTCTTCTTCCAGCGCCGCGCAGGAGACCAGAACAAATTTCTTGCCCGCCCGGCTGCCAACAGCGTGCAGCGCGTGGGCAACCAATGTCTTGCCGGTACCCGTCTCGCCGTCGATCAGCACATGGCCATCGGCTTGCCCGAGGTCCAGGATATCTTCGCGCAGGCGTTCCATCACCGGGCTGGCCCCGATCAGCTTGTTCATGATCTGCGTGCCGCCCGACAACTCACGCCGCAGCGCCCGGTTGTCCAGGGTCAGCCGCCGCGCGTTGCTGGCACGTTTAGCCAGTTCCGACATTCGATCCGGATTGAAAGGCTTTTCAAGGAAATCGAACGCGCCGACCCGCATCGCCTCAACCGCCATGGGCACGTCACCATGGCCGGTGATCATGATAACCGGCAGAGTGCTGTCCGCCCCCATCAGCTTTTTCAGCAGTTGGATACCATCCATCCCCGGCATCTTGATGTCCGAGATCACGATGCCCGGATAGTCCGGCCCCAAAACTTTCAGCGCATCCTCGGCGCTGGAAAAGGTTTCGGTGTCGTACCCGGACAATGCCAGCCATTGGCTGATCGACTGGCGCATGTCCTGTTCGTCATCCACAATGGCGATCTTCATGGCCTGTGCCATAATCATTCCTCGTTATTCCGCAGCCTGAAGGCCGTCGCTTCCCAGTATCGGCAGTTGCATCTCGAACACCGCGCCGCCGTGTTGGCCGTTGCGCGCGGTCAGCCGTCCGCCATGGTCGTTCACGATCCCGGACGAGATGGCAAGCCCCAGTCCAACGCCATCGCCGGGCTGTTTGGTGGTGTAGAACGGCTCGAACAGGTTTTCGATGTCTTCAATACCATACCCGTTGTCACGCACGGTCAGCACCGCCATGTCGCCTGCGGCCAGAATAATCTCAACATCTGGCTCTGCCACTGATTTGGTGGCATCCAGCGCATTTCGCAAGAGGTTGACCATCACCTGCTCGATCCGCATCCGGTCGCCCATCACCATCACTGGTTCCTCGGGCAGGATCTGAGTGATCTTCACATGCCGTTGCCGCAATTGCGGTTCCATCATCGACAGGGATGAGGCCAGCGCTTCCCCAAGGTTTACAGGTGAAAACGCATCCGCACCCTTGCGCGCGTAGGACTTTAGCTGCCGCGTGATCGCCCCCATTCGCTCGATCAACCCGTCGATGCGGCCAAAGCTGGCCAACGCCTCTTCAGGGCGGTTTCGGCGCAGCAATAGCCGGGCCCCAGCCAGATAGGTTTTCATTGCAGCCAGCGGTTGATTCAGCTCGTGACTGACGGCGGCAGACATCTCGCCCAAAGCGGCCAGTTTCGAGCTTTGGGCAAGGGTCTGTTCGGCCAAATCCAGCGTCTTTTCAACCCGTTCCCGCTCAGCGATTTCCCGCTGCAGCCTTGTGTTCAATGCGCGAAGCTCTGCCGATTCGCGCTGGAACAGGGCCATCCGCAGCGTCGCCCGGCGGCTGAGCGCATAGAAGGCCAACGCCAGAAGAATCGCAAAGCCCATAATCTCGAGCGCGATAACGCTGTTCACCTTCTCACGGATCGAAGCGTAGGTGGTGAACGAGGTCATCTGCCAGCCCCGGAACGGGATGCGCGTTTCCATCCGCATCACGGCTTCGCCCTGCAGGTAGGCGTCGGGGGGCAGCGCCGTCCAGTCCGTCGTGGCCCGGATTGCTCGTTGAATAGCTCCTTCCGGCGGTTGACGCAGCAACGCGGCCGTTTCCTCAAGCCCGCGCCACTGCGGTTCGGTCGACAGGATGATGGTGCCGGTGCTGTCGGTTACAAAGACCGCGTCCGAAATCCCCGCCCAGGTGCGTTCGAATTTCTGCAGATCGACCTCGACAACAATGACGCCCAAGGTATCTGGCCCGGATTCGATCCGACGGGAATACGCAAAGCTGTACCCGCCTGCTTCCCTCGGAATAACGGAAAAAATCGTGGCGTTCGACCGAATTGCATCCACGAAATAGGGCGTGTTGCGGTGCGTTTCCTGAATTCTGTTTCGGTCTGTGGCGGCCCGCGTTGTCCCATCAATGTCCAACAACATCAGCGAGGCCGCGCCAATTTCTTCCACAAAGGAAATCAACCGCTGGGACGACAGCGTGTAATCGCTGGATTGCAAGGCGGAAATCAGCGTAGGGTCACGCGCCAGCAATTGCGGGACGATCGCGTTTCGGCGCAGTTCGCTCAGCAGGTTACCGGAATACAGGGCAAGCCGGACCTCGGCCCGGTTTCGGGTGGATTCGGTGAACCGATCTGTCAGCAGGCTATTTGTGACCCAGACCGTCGCAACCGCCGCAAGCAAAAGCACAAGAACGGCCACGCGCAAGCGCCACCCAAGGGGCGCACCGCGAAAAGGTCTGAGCAATTTGGACCTGCCTGAACGAACTTCGGAATTCATCCCCGGAAGTTACGCGGGCGCGGAGATGACCTCAAGTCACGCCGGCGCCAGTACGCCTGACAATGCGCGGAACAATGCCGCCCCGTCGGTGCCGCCATGACCCTGATCCGCCGCCCGCTCGGGGTGCGGCATCATCCCAAGAACACGCCGGTTTTCGGACAGAATGCCAGCGATATCACCCACCGAGCCATTGGGATTCTCGCTATAGGTGAACGCGATCCGGTCCTGATCTTTCAGCGCGGACAATGTTGCGTCATCGGCGAAATAGTTTCCGTCGTGATGCGCAATCGGAATGCCGATCACATCTCCGGCATTGTAGCCCTCGGTGAAGGCACTGTCGCTTGTTTCGACCTTCAGCCCCACGGTCTTGCAGATATATTTCAGCCCCGCATTGCGCAGCAGCGCGCCGGGCAGAATTCCGGTTTCGGTCAGAATCTGAAAGCCGTTGCAGATGCCGACCGCATAGCCGCCGCGCTCGGTATGGTCGACAACCGCCTTGCAGATCGGCGACTGCGCCGCAATAGCGCCGCAGCGCAGATAATCCCCATACGAGAAGCCCCCAGGTACGCCGACAATATCGACCCCCTCGGGCAGCGCGGCAACCTTGTGCCACACCATATCAACCTGAAAACCTGCTTGTTCGAACGCAACCGCAAGATCGCGGTCGCAGTTGGAGCCGGGGAATACGATGACGGCAGCGCGCATTGCGGACCCTCCTTGGTGGGTGAAACTCAGATCAGTTCGATCTCAAAGCGCTCGATAACCGTGTTGGCCAGCAGCTTTTCGCACATTTCGGTCACGTCCGCCTCGGTCGCGCCATCGGCCAGTTCCAGGTCGATGACCTTGCCCTGCCGCACGCCCTCGACCTGATCGAAGCCCATCGCGCCCAGTGCGTGCCGAACTGCCTCACCCTGCGGGTCAAGCACCCCGTTCTTGAGCATCACATGCACCCGTGCCTTCATATTCGCAACTCCACCTGCGGGCCGCGCCCCGGACCCATTTCGTTGCGCGGGGGATAGCGCGGTTGCGGGGATTGGACAACCCTGTTTACGAACCGGCGAACCGGGTAGAGAGTGCGCGGCAAAGAAAAAGCGCCACCTGCTGCGGGCGGCGCTTTTCCTTTTATCTCGACGTGAAGCGGATCAGTTGATCAGTGTCGGCTTGGTCACGTTGCTTTTCGGCAGAACGCCCAGACGACGCGCAACTTCGGAATAAGCGTCAGTCAGGTTTCCCAGATCGCGGCGGAACACGTCCTTGTCCAGCTTCTGCCCGGTCTCGATGTCCCACAGACGGCAACTGTCGGGGCTGATCTCATCCGCCACAAGCAGGCGCTGGAAATCGCCTTCAAACACGCGGCCGATTTCGATTTTGAAGTCGATCAGGCGGATGCCCACGGCCAGCATCACGCCGCTCATGAAATCATTCACACGCAGGGCGAGGCTCAGGATATCGTCCATGTCTTGTTGGCTGGCCCAGCCAAAGGCGGCGATGTGTTCTTCCGACACCAGCGGATCACCCAATGCATCGTCCTTGTAGCAATATTCGATGATCGGACGCGGCAGTTGGGTTCCCTCAGCAATGCCCAGACGCTTGCACAAAGACCCGGCGGCATAGTTGCGCACGATTACTTCTAGCGGCACGATTTCGCAGTTGCGGACCAGTTGTTCGCGCATGTTCAGTCGGCGGATGAAATGGGTCGGAACACCGATCTGGTTCAGGCCGTCCATGAAGAACTCGCTCAGGCGGTTGTTCAGAACACCCTTGCCGTCGATCACGTCTTTTTTCTCGGCGTTGAAGGCGGTGGCATCGTCCTTGAAATACTGAACGATGGTACCCGGTTCGGGGCCTTCGTACAGGATCTTGGCCTTGCCTTCGTAGATTTTCTTGCGACGCGCCATAAGCGACCCTTCCGATCTGGTGCGAGGGAATGAGTCCCTCGGCGTTGGCGCCCTCATAGTCCAAGCCCCCCTTTCCCGCAAGTTCAGCAGGCAGAGAAGCTTTGACGCAGCGCAAATACCTTGCGCACGCGACCGGCTATAGTCATATCATCAGATAATAAGATGTAACCCAAGGGGTCCCCAACCAATGACCACATTTGACGAACGTGAAGCGGCGTTTGAAAACAAGTTTGCCCATGATGAAAAGATGCAGTTCATTGCTCGGATGCGCCGGAACCGGTTCCTGGCTGTCTGGGCCTCGACCCTGAAAGGCGAACCCGTTGAAAAAGCGCGCGCCTATGGTCGGAAACTGGTCAAAACCGATCTGCAAAGCGTCAGCGAGGACGACGTGGTCGAGGCCGTAATGGGCTATCTCGGGGATCTGGCTGATGAAGCCAAGATCCGCGAAAAGATGGCGGAGTTGCTGGTCGAAGCCAAAGAACAGGTGATGGCCGAAGACGAAATCTGACACCCGGAATGTAAAACTCATGATCTTCATGAGTTTTATGAATTTGATTTGATGCCCCGGTCATGAGACACGGGGCGTCTCTTTTTCTAATGGCGTATTGCGCCTATTTTTTGGACTGCTCCAATGACAAACGCACTGAGCAAACTGCTGGAAACCAAAGACGCCATTCTGGCCGACGGGGCAACCGGAACCAATCTGTTCAACATGGGTCTACAGTCAGGAGACGCGCCCGAACTGTGGAACGTGGATGCGCCGGATAAGATCCGCGCGCTGTACAAAGGATCTGTCGATGCGGGCAGTGATTTGTTCCTGACCAACACCTTTGGCGGCACGGCAGCACGGCTGAAACTGCACGATGCGCAGAATCGGGTTGGTGAATTGAACCGTATTGGTGCCGAGCTTGGCCGCGAGATTGCCGATGCCGCCGGACGCCCCGTGATCGTGGCTGGGTCGGTCGGCCCAACTGGCGAGATCATGGAGCCCATCGGAAGCCTGTCTCACACGGAAGCGGTCGAGATGTTCCATGAACAGGCCGAGGCGCTGAAAGACGGCGGTGCCGATGTCCTGTGGCTCGAAACCATCAGCGCCCCAGAAGAGTTCCGCGCCGCGGCCGAGGCCTTTGCCCTGGCCGACATGCCCTGGTGCGGCACGATGAGCTTCGACACCGCCGGACGCACGATGATGGGTGTAACCTCGGCTGATCTGGCGCTGCTGGTTGAAACCCTGCCCAATCCGCCGGTTGCATTCGGGGCGAACTGCGGTACCGGCGCGTCGGACATTCTGCGCACGGTTCTTGGCTTTGTGGCGCAAGGGACCGAGCGGCCTTTGATCTCGAAAGGCAATGCGGGCATTCCGAAATATGTGGAAGGGCACATTCACTATGACGGAACACCTGACCTGATGGCGGACTACGCGGTTATGGCGCGGGATTCCGGTGCCACGATCATCGGCGGCTGCTGCGGCACCATGCCCGCCCATATCCGGAAAATGCGCGATGCGCTGGATGCCACGCCACGTTCGGATCGCCCCACGTTGGATCAGATCACAAATGCGCTTGGCCCGTTCTCATCCGCCTCGGACGGCACCGAGGAAGACGCGATGCCGGAACGGCGCACACGCCGCCGCCGCCGCGCCTGAGCGATTTAGCGCCCCTCGAACTTCGGGGGGCGTTTTTCCATAAAGGCCACGACGCCCTCGGCAAAGTCGCGCGAACGCCCGCATTCGCCCTGCAAATGCGCCTCGGTCGCCAGTTGCTGGTGCAAGGTGCTTTCATACGTCCCACGCAACGCCTGCTTGATCGCGCCGAATGCTGCGGTCGGGCCGTTTGCCAGATACTCGGCCCGCTTGCGCCAATGGGTTGCAAAATCCTCATCCGCAACCGCTTCCCAGATCAGGCCCCATTCATCTGCTTGTTTTGCGGTGATCTTGTCAGCGAAAAGCGCGGCACCCATCGCCTTGGCCAACCCCATCTGACGCGGCATAAACCATGTACCGCCCGCATCCGGCAGCAGGCCAATCCGGACAAAGGCCTGCAAAAAATAGGCGCTTTCGGTTGCGATCACCACATCCGCGCACAGCGCAAGATTGGCCCCTGCCCCCGCCGCCGGTCCGTTGACGGCGGCGATGGTCGGCACCGCGCTGTCATGGATGGTTTCCAGCATCGGCTCATATTCGTCGCGCAAAGACCGCTCAAGGTCTATCTTCCCGGTCGAGGACGCATCACCCAGATCCTGACCCGAACAAAACGCAGTTCCCGCCCCGGTCAGTACGATGCACCGCGCATGGCGTGCGGCGTGTTTCATGCCGTGCGTAATCTCGGCCCGCATCTGCGTGGTAAGCGCGTTCATCTTGTCGGGGCGATTGAGCGTCAGAACGGCCAACCCGTCCGTGATCTCCAGCAGGATCGTCTCATAGTCCATTCCGGGCGTCCCTTGCGGTCAGTTTTGACAAATCCTGACCGATAAACCCTCAAAGGGAAAGGCGAACCCGGCGTCAGTCTTCGAGAATTTGGCGAAGGCGCTCTTTCTCTTCGTCGTTCAGCTTGTCCGCGTCACCGGCTTCATGAACCTTCGCGCGCCCGCGCAGAAAGTTCCAGCCCAGCCCCGCCGCGATCAGCAACATGATCGGACCGGCCAGCCAGAGAAGCAGGTTCGATCCAGTGGTCTTGGGCTTCAGCAGCACATACTCGCCGTAGCGGTCGACGATGAAGGCAATCGCCTCTTGATCCGTATCGCCCGCCACCAAACGTTCCCGCAGCAACAGGCGAAGATCGCGCGCCAAACCGGCGTTGCTTTCGTCAATACTTTCGTTCCTGCAGACGAGACAACGTAACCCAGTGGACAGGTCCCGCGCCCGTTGTTCAAGGACCGGATCGTCCAGCACTTCGTCAGGCTGCACCGCCAAAACAGGTGTGGCGAGCAGCATCAGCAACAGGATCAAGCGCTTCATTCCGCAGGCACTCCGCCAGACGGGGCCTTGCGCGCGCCAGCCGCAACGCGGAAACGTCGGTCGCACAAGCTTAGAATACCGCCAAGTGCCATCATCAGACAGCCTGCCCAGATCCAGTTCGCAAAGGGTTTGATATACGTTCGCATCACCCAGCCGCCATCAGCCTGCTGATCTCCAATGACCACGTAGAGATCGCGCATGAACCGATAGTCGATTGCGGCTTCGGTCGTGGGCATGCGCGCTACAGGGTAATCCCGTTTCTCAGGATGCAGAGTACCGATAGGACGCCCCGATTTCTCGAAAAGAACATCAGCGGTTGTCGAGAAATAGTTCGGCCCCTGAACCCGTCGCACATCCTGCAGGGTCAGCGTGAACTGCCCAACCTCAAAAGGCTGGCCGGGTTGCGCGACGCGGATATCCTCGACCTCCCAAGCCGTTAGGCCAGCGATGGCGAAGATAGTCACGCCGAGCCCCGTATGAGCAACCGCCTTGCCCCAATCCGCACCGGGCAGCCGGAACAGTCGTTTCAGACTGCCTTTGCGGCCCGTACGGCTCCACAGATCGATAAGCGCGCCAAACGTGATCCACGCGCCAAGAAACAGGCCCACCGGCCCCAAGGCACTTCGCCCGGACTGCATGGCCCAGACCAGCAACGCCAGTGCCAGTGCCAACCCAAAAGCATACCGCAGCGACCACGCGGTTTTTCCCAGCCTGCCCCGTTTCCACGGCAGCATGGCACCGATCGGCAAGACGATGCCCAACAAAACCATGAAAGGCGTAAAGGCTGCGTTAAAGAACGGAGCCCCAACCGAAAGTTTCCGGTCGAACATCATCTCGGCCACCATCGGCCACATCGTTCCGACAAATACGACAAAGCAACTGACGGCCAGCAAAACGTTGTTCACCACCAGCGCGCTTTCCCGGCTAACCATGCCAAAGACGCCCTTTGCCTCCATCGCCTGCGCTCGGGCTGCAAACAGACTCAGTGCGCCACCAATGAAGAAAACAAGGATAAACAGGATAAACACCCCACGCTCAGGATCATTCGCGAAGGCGTGGACCGAGGTCAGAAGGCCCGAGCGCACAATGAATGTACCAATCAAGGAGAACCCGAATGCGATAATGGCCAGCAGAATGGTCCAGCTTTTCAGCGCCTCGCGCTTTTCGACCACAATGGCCGAATGCAACAGCGCCGCCGCCAGCAGCCACGGCATGAACGAGGCGTTCTCGACCGGGTCCCAGAACCAGAAGCCACCCCAGCCCAGCTCGTAATAGGCCCACCAGGACCCAAGTGCGATGCCGATGGTCAGAAACACCCAGGCAGCCAAAGTCCAAGGCCTGACCCACCGGCCCCAGGCCGCATCAATGCGCCCTTCGATCAACGCAGCCACGGCAAAGCTGAACGCCATGCTCAGACCGACATAGCCCAGATACAGGAACGGCGGATGGAACGCCAAACCCGGGTCCTGCAGCAACGGGTTCAGGTCGCGCCCGTCAAACGGCGCAACAGCCAGCCGGTCAAACGGGTTCGAGGTGAACAAAATGAATGCAAAGAACGCCACAGCAACCGCCGATTGCACCGCCAGAACCCGCGCCTTTAGCGTGGGCGGCAATCCACCACCGAAAAACGCAGCCATGCCGCCAAACAGGGTCACAATCAGTACCCAAAGCAGCATCGACCCTTCATGGTTCCCCCATGTGCCGCTGATCTTGTACAGCATCGGCTTGGCGGAGTGGCTGTTCTCGACCACGATCCGCAGCGAGAAATCCGAGGACATGAACGCCCAGACCAGCGCCCCAAAGGAAAAGGCCGTCAGCAGAAACTGCAAAATCGCCGCCGGCTCGGCAAAGGCCATCCATCCCGCCCAGCGTTTCGCCGCCCCGATCAGAGGCACCACGCTTTGCGCAATCGCTACAAAAAACGCGAGGATAAGGGCGAAGTGACCGAGCTCTGTAATCATGCCCAAGGATATACTCCGGGGGCGGCAGAAACGCCATTAACTTTCACCCGATTCAGAGACACATAGTGTCGCGGATTATGCCCTGTGCAGGCGACGCCAGTCTTCCAATGCCGGGTTCGCGTCAGGCCCCGTTACATCCATCGCAAGCTGCGCATCAGTGCCTGCGGACGCCGCACCGAGGCTATCGCTGCGCATCCGTTCCAATGCTTCCAGATTAGCGACAACCTGCGGCGTCCTCTGCAGCGTCGTCGTGATTTCCTTTTGAAAATCCTGCGATTTTGCCTGATGTCGTGCGCCGAAATAGAACGAGACAATCACGCCCAACAACCACCAAAGCGGTTCGGGCACCAGCGCAATGCCCTGCATTCTGGCGGAAAACCAGATGGGGTCGATCATTGCTGCGGCGAACAATCCCAGCGTTCCCAGCGCCAGCGCGGGCCGGGGCAGCCGGTTGACCCCGTCCATGAAACGATCAAAACCACCTTTGTTGGCAATCCGAAACTCTGCTCCGAATTGGTTCATTGCACGGCTTTGCAAAACCGCGCCCCGTTCTGCATCCGCCTCGGAATTTTCACGAAAGATTTCAGCGGTTTCCCGCACGACATTGCGCCCGCCACCGAACAACAACGCCAACACGCCCGAGATCAGTCCCATCCCGCAACCCTTCTTTGAAACTGTGTGTCATCAAGATGGTAACGAGGCGACAGAAACTCCTCGGCCCGCTTGATCCAGCCCCCTTTGCCACCCGCACGAGATCGCGCAAATTTGCGCGCAGCGGGCCGGTTGTCGGCCAGCCGGAAGTAATAATTCCGTCGCGCCACGCCATAAGCGTCCCGCAAGGCTACAGCGTCCGGGTGTGCAGCCCTGTCGCATGCCGCAGCGGTCTGCGGCCCGATGACGCCATCGACTGACACATCGAACCGCATGTCGCGCAACAACCGCTGCAGAATCTTAACGGCCTGCCCTCCTGCATTCACATACATGTCGAAAACCGAAGGCTGCAGCGCGTCGGGCAACGAGGCAATACGCGGCCGTTCGAAATAATGCCGGACAAATATGTCGACTGCCTGCCGCTGGCTCAGCGCCCGAACGTCGGCATGGTCCACAACTCCGTCCTTGGTCACATCCAGCCCAAGCCTGCGCATCGTATGAATGGTGACGCCAAACTTCGTCGCCCCGCCCGGATCGTCGGGATCATCCACAAACCCGCCTTCACGGGCCACAATCTCTCTCGCAATCTGCCGAACCGTCTGCATGTCACCCCCGATGTTGGTGCTGCAAAATGTTCCGCAAAATCCTTAACGACCGGAAACGAAACAGGGCGCTGCCTGCACACCGCACGCAACGCCCCTCTTCTTCTGTTTAAAATACCTCCGCCGGAGGCACGCAGCGCAGCTGCGTTCAGCCCTCGCCGGGTTCCTGATAGATGCCCTGTTCCTTCAGCGCGTCCACGACCTCTTTCGGCATGTATGTTTCATCATGTTTCGCAAGAATTTCAGTGGCTTCAAACACGCCGTTCACGTAGCTGCCAGTGCCAACCATACCCTGATTTTCAGAAAACAGATCAGGCAACACACCGGTGAAGGCCACGGGTACGCTTTCTCCGCCATCCGTCACCACAAAATGCACGGTTTCACCCTGACCGCGCACAATCGAGCCCTCTTCGACCAGCCCGCCAATGCGGAACACCTCGGTCGGTTTGGGCGGCTCGGCGATGACCTCGCTGGGTGAGCGGAAGAAGTTGATTCCGTCCTGCAAAGCCCAGCCAATCAACGCCGTCGAGGCCACCAGGGCAACGACAGCCACCAGAATGACCTGCACACGACGACGTTTCTTGAGCGTTTTCATCTCATCCTCACGGGAACAGCGGGGCCATCATCAGGCCCAGAGTTTCATCTTCACCTAACATCAGGTTGGCGTTCTGCAAGGCTTGCCCGCTGCTACCTTTTGTCAGGTTATCCAATGCCGCAATTACGATAGCGCGGCGTTCAATCCGGTCCGCCACCACTCCGATATTACAGAAATTCGATCCGCGCACGTGGTGGGTCGAGGGCGCTTCGCCCATCGGCAGCATCTCAATGAACGGCTCGGCCTCATAGGCCCGGCACAGTGTTTCATAGATGCTTTGCGGATCACCCTTCACATAAGTCGTTGCCAGAATCCCCCGGTTCGCGGGGATCAGATGCGGTGTGAACTGAACGTGAACAGTCCGCCCCGCCAGGGCCGAAAACTCCTGATCGAACTCGCCCAGATGACGGTGGGTGCCGCCAATCGCGTAGGCGTTGGAACCCTCGCTCAGTTCGGCATGCAGCAGGTTTTCCTTGAGCGACCGCCCCGCCCCGGACACGGCGCATTTCAGGTCCAGCACGATATCGTCCAGATCAATGACGCCTGCGGTGATCAACGGGCGCAACACATATTGGCCGGTCGCGGCATTACAGCCGGTTCCTGCCACCAGCCGGGCGTTGCGGATGTCTTCCCGGTAGAACTCGGTCAGGCCGTACACAGCCTCGTCCTGCTGGTCCAAAGCGGTGTGCGGGTTGCCGTACCACTTTTCGTATTCTTCGGCGTCGCGCAGCCGGAAATCCGCTGACAGGTCAATGATCTTCAGGTCCTTCGGCAGGTCCCGGATCACTTCCTGGCTGGTCTTGTGCGGCAGGGCGCAGAAACACAGGTCGATTGTCGAGAAGTCGATCTCAGAGATTTTGCACAGATCGGGCAAGTTCATGTGCCGCAGATGCGGGAAGACCTGCGCCATCGACTGGCCCGCTTTCCGCTCGGCAGCCAACGCCACGATGTCCATGTTCGGGTGCTCGGCGATCAGCCGCACCAATTCGGCGCCGGTATAACCGGAAGCGCCCAGAATTGCGATTTTATGGGTCATGTCAGACCTCTTTATTCCATGTGTCACATATCACGACCGCCGATGCGACGGTCTACGAAGTAAGGAAAGAGTATTGGGCCGTCCTTGATCGAAGTCAGGCAGCCGCGAACGTGATTTGTCGTCGGAGGAACTGAGTCGCCCGGTCGCTGACAAAGCCCGGCTTACCGGTTGTCAGGAAACCGCCCTGGCCCTCACCCATCATGTCCGGGTGCCGCCCTAGGTAATCGGCCAGGCTTTCCGCCACCAGATCGCCCTGACTGAACACCTGAACGTCCGGTCCCAATGCGGCCTGAAACGTTTCCGCCATCAATGGGTAGTGCGTGCAGCCCAGTATCGCAGCCTGGGGTTCGGGCATTTTCCGCTTCAACGCATCCACATGGCTGCGTACCATCGCCTCGGCCAGGATCATATCGCCGTCCTCGATAGCATCCACCACGCCGCCGCAGGATTGCGCCTCGACATCGACGCCAATGGCCCGGAACGCCAGTTCCCGCTGAAAGGCCCGGCTGGACACCGTCGCAGGCGTCGCAAACAGTGCAACGTGCTTCACTGCCACTTCCCGCGGCGGAGAGTTATCGCCCCATTCCCGTTCGGTCAGCGCCTCAATCAGGGGAACAAACACACCCAGCACTCGCTTGCCCTTGGGCACGCCCTCTTCCTGCATACGGCGCAGGGCGGCGGCGCTTGCGGTGTTGCAGGCCAGAATCACCAGATTGCAGCCCCGGTTCCAAAGTTCCTGTACGGCTTTGCGGGTCAGTTGATAGATATCCTCGGCATCGCGCACGCCGTACGGCGCATGCGCGCTGTCTGCGAAATACAGAAAATCAACGTCCGGCAGACGGTTCTGCGCGGCGTTCAAGACGGTCAACCCGCCCAAACCGGAATCAAAAATACCTACTGCCATTTGCCCCTTCAGGCGCGATGCCGTTCCTCAAATTCATAGCCATAGTCATAGGACTTCAAAGTCTTCGGAGACAGCTCATACGTGGCTTTGCGCAGGAAATCCATCATCTTGCGCGTATCCTTGCTTAGTGGGTCCAGAACGTCACGCCCGATGGGTTCGCCGATGACCACTTTCACCGGCGTATCGACCCGCTTTTTGAACTCTTTGATCAGCAGGCCCATGCGCAGCGTGTTGTGCAGATGGCTGGCAATCTGAAACAGGCGCGAGGTGTGGCCGTCGAAGAATACCGGCACCACGGTCGCGTTGGATTTCGCAACCATCCGCGCGGTAAAGCCGCGCCAGCCCGGGTCCATCGGATGCGCAAACGGTTTGACCGCCGTACTGACGGTGCCGCCGGGGAAGATACCGATTGCGCCGCCCTCACCCAGATAGTTCAGCGCGGTTTTTCTTGTTTCCAAATTCAACTTCATCGCCTCGCGCGTCTCATCGAACGAGATCGGCAGGATGATCTTGTTGATGTCCTCGGCCTTGCGGAACACGTGATTTGCGAGAATGCGGAAATCGCCGCGGGTCTGGGACAGCATGTGCCCCATCATCAACCCGTCCAGAATGCCGTAAGGATGGTTCGCGATCAGGATCAGAGGGCCATCCTTCGGGATAATCGACAGCGCACCCCCCGCCACATCCAGCGTCAGGCCATAGCGTTCCACCATGACTGACCAGAAGTCGCGCCCGTTGGCTACGTCCTTCTCGTACCCGTCCGCGCGTTTGATCAAGCGCATGCGGCCCGTCGTGTTCTCCATCAGCTTGATTATCATCCGCCCGCCCTTGGTTTCGGCGGAATAGGCATAGGAAATGTCACGGACGGCATGACGGCGCGAGGGCATTTTGGTCTCCGGTTGGCTGCCTGCAATATAGTTTTAGGTGACAATTTTGCCTAGATACCGTGACAGACTTGTGACGATTTTACTCTGCCGCCGCGCGTAATTCGGGCCCTCCGCTGTGGATGATCGCCAGCAATTCCTCGCGCCGTTTAGCAGCTTTTGCCTCGTTTTCCCGCAGAACCGGGCCGAAGCCGCGAATGTCCAGCGGCAAGCGGGCCAAAGCCGCAATCGCGTCGCGTGTGGTGTCGGACAACAAAGGCAGAACCTGCTGCATGTCCTTTTCATATTGCCGGATCAATGCGCGTTCCATCTTGCGTTCCGCCGAATAGCTGAAGATGTCCAGCGGAGTGCCGCGCAAGGTTTTCAGTTTTGCCAGCACTTTCAACGGGCTGAGCATCCATTCGCCAAACGCCCGTTTGCGCGGCCTGCCGTTACCGCCGGTTCCGCCCAGAAACGGCGGTGCCAGATGGAAGGTCATTTTGAAGTCGCCGTCAAACTCGGCTGCTGCCTTCTCGCGGCTGCTCAGCAACAGGCGCGCGACCTCGTATTCGTCCTTGTAGGACAGCAACTTGTGATAGCCCTTGGCCAAGGCCTCACGCACCTCGGTATCCTGAACCGACTCCACCAGCTTGCGATAGCGTTTGGCCAGCCGGGCGCTTTGATACCCGGTCAGGTGCTGCGCGCGGAAGTCGATCACTTTCTCCAGTGTCTTCGGTATTTCCGTCACTGACGGTGCCAGAATGGCCTGCGCCTGATCCGGGTGCAGCACGGCCCAGCGACCGATGTCAAAGGCGCGTTTGTTGCGCTCGACCGCCGTGCCGTTCAGTTCAAGCGCCTGCATGATGGCGTCATGTCTGACCGGCAGAAAGCCCCGCTGCCACGCCGCGCCAAAGACCATCATGTTCGAATAGATCGAATCGCCCATCACAGCGCGCGCCAGATCGGTGGCGTCAAACAGGGACAGCCCGTCTTTCAGCCGCGCCTGCAGCGCCAGTTCCAACTGATCCTTGGGAATGCGGAATTCGGTATCACGGGTGAAATCACCGGTGACAGTCTCGTGGCTGTTGACCACGGCACCGGTCTGCCCAGTCCGGGTCAGGCCCAGAGTTTTCGCGCCCGCAGATACAACGAGATCACCACCGATCAGAGCATGGGCTTCGCCGGTCGCAACCCGGATGGCGCTGATATCGTCAGGGTGGTTGGCCAACCGGCAATGGATATGCACCGCGCCACCCTTCTGGGCCAGCCCGGCCATCTCCATCATACCTGCGCCTTTGCCGTCGATCTGCGCCGCCTGCGCCAGAACCGCACCCAGCGTCACAACGCCAGTGCCTCCGACCCCGGTGATTACCACGTTATGCGTGCCCTTGATTTCAGGTAGCACGGGCATCGGCAGGTCCGGCAGGTCAATCTCGGTCGTCGCTTCCTTGCGGATTTTCGCGCCTTCCAGCGTCACGAAAGACGGGCAAAAGCCATTGAGGCACGAGAAATCCTTGTTGCAGCTCGACTGATCAATCGCCCGTTTACGGCCCAACTCGGTCTGTTTCGGCACAATCGACACGCAGTTCGATTGCACACCGCAATCGCCGCAGCCCTCGCAGACGTCGGTATTGATGAACACCCGCTTGTCCGGATCAGGAAACTCTCCCCGTTTGCGACGGCGGCGTTTCTCGGCGGCGCAAGTCTGAATATAAACTATGACCGAGACGCCCTCGATCTCGCGGAATTTCTCCTGAACCTGCATCAATTCGGCACGTTCGAAGGTTTCGACACTGGCAGGCAGAGCCTTGAAGTTCACGTCTTCCTTCTCGTCGTAAACCACAGCAACATGTTGCACGCCCATCGCCTTGACCTCGGCCACGATGCGTTCTGCGGTCAGATCGCCCTCGTTGTCCTGCCCGCCAGTCATGGCGACCGCATCGTTGAACAGGATTTTGAACGTGATGTTTGTACCCGCCGACAACGCCGCCCGGATCGCCTGCACGCCCGAGTGGTTATACGTACCATCGCCCAGGTTCTGGAACACATGCTTGGTGGTCGAGAATGGAGCCTCACCAACCCAGTTAACCCCTTCGCCGCCCATCTGGGTGAAACCGGTGGTCTCGCGGTCCATCCACTGCACCATGTAGTGACAGCCAATCCCGGCATAGGCGCGGCTGCCATCCGGCACTTTGGTCGAGCTGTTATGCGGACAGCCCGAGCAGAAGAACGGCAGGCGCGTCGCGATTTCCTGAGCATTATCGGCCCGGCGTGCCTCGGACAGTTTCGCCAGACCGGCGCGTACGCCGTCAGTGTCGCGGCCTTCTTCGATCAGAATCTCGCCCAGCTTTTCGGCAATCATGATCGGGTCCAAAGCGCCGCGTGTGGGGAACAATTCCTCGCGATGCAGCGCGCCTGCCCCGCCCTTGTACCAGCCGTATACGCGGCGGCCCCGACGGTCGTCAAAGATCGCCTCTTTGACCTGCACCTCGATCAGCTTGCGCTTTTCTTCGACGATGACGATCAGGTCCAGCCCCTCGGCCCAATCGTGGAAACCGGCCATATCCAGCGGGAAGGTCTGGCCGATCTTGTATGTTGTGATCCCCAGCCGCTCGGCCTCATCCCCGTCGATGTTCAGCAATGACATGGCGTGGGTCAGGTCCAGCCAGTTCTTGCCCGCCGCGACGAACCCGATCTTGGCACCGGGCTTGCCCCAGACCCGCTTGTCCAGCTTGTTGGCATGAGAAAACGTTTCAGCCGCGAAGCGTTTGTAATCGATGATCCGCCCTTCCTGCAGATGCGGCGTATCGCCCAGACGTATGTTCAGCCCGCCCTCGGGCATTTCGAACTTGGGCGTCACCAGCTTCATCCGGTCCGGGCTGCCATCCACGACCGAGGTGACCTCGATCGTGTCCTTCATCGTCTTCAGGCCGACCCAAAGCCCCGCGAACCGGCTGAGCGCAAAGCCATAAATGCCGAAATCCAGAATCTCCTGCACGCCGGCCGGGCTGACCACGGGCATATACATATCGACCAGTGACCATTCGGACTGATGCAACACGGTCGAGCTTTCGCCCGTGTGGTCATCTCCCATCGCCATCAGCACACCGCCGTGTTGCGCTGTACCCGCCATATTGGCGTGCCGCATCACGTCGCCAGACCGGTCCACGCCGGGGCCCTTGCCGTACCACAGGCCAAAAACCCCGTCGAACTTGCCGTCATTCCTTAGCCCGGCCTGCTGGCTGCCCCACAACGCGGTGGCGGCCAGATCCTCGTTCAGCCCGTACTGAAAGATCACATCGCTTTCGGTCAGTTGCTTTTGCGCGCGTGTCATCTGCTGGTCCACCGCGCCAAGGGGCGAACCGCGATAGCCGGTCACAAGACCGGCGGTGTTCAACCCGGCCTTCACATCCCGTGCCTTCTGCATCAGCATCAAGCGGACCAGCGCCTGCGTTCCGTTCAGAAGAATGGGGTTTTTCGACAAATCGAACCGGTCGTTCAACGTTATCTTTGGCTGGCTCATCAGACGCCTCCCCTCGTCAGATCAGTGTGCTACATTTCTGCTCATTTTAGGTCATAAAAGCTGACCTGTATAGCCATTGCCCTCTGAATCGTAACGATTTCATCCTTTGAATGTAGAACTTGTTACCTATTTCATATAGGCGTTCCCGGGGATAACGAAAGTTGCGGCGATGGATTGGGACAAGCTTAGAATATTTCACGCGGTTGCCGATGCGGGCAGCCTGACCCACGCGGGCGACAAGCTCAATTTGTCTCAATCCGCCGTGAGCCGTCAGATCCGCGCGCTGGAAGAATCACTCGACGCGACCCTGTTTCACCGTCATGCGCGCGGGTTGATTCTGACCGAACAGGGCGAGTTACTGTTCGATGCGACCTCGGCCATGTCCAAACGACTGGACGCCGCCGCCGCCCGCATCCGTGACAGCGAAGAAAAGGTATTCGGCGTTCTGCGGGTCACAACCACGTTTGGCTTTGGCACCCTGTGGTTGGCCCCGCGCCTACCCAAGCTCTACGAGCAGTACCCCGACCTCAACATCGACCTGATGCTCGAAGAACGCGTTCTGGACCTGCCGATGCGCGAGGCCGACGTGGCGATCCGTATGAAAGAGCCGAGCCAGGCGGATCTGGTCCGCAAACGCCTGATGACAGTCCAGATGCAGTTATACGCAACGCAGGAATACCTCGAAACACGCGGCGGACCGCTGAAAACGCCGGAAGAGATCAAGGATCACAGGCTGATCTGCCAGACGCCTGCAGCGCCGCAGGTCGGGGCCAGCGCGGCGATGGTCCGGCATCTGATGACGTTCAACCCCGTCTCGCTGCTGACGGTAAACAACTATTTCGGCGTTCTGCAGGGCGTACTGCACAATCTGGGCATCGGTGTTCTGCCAAATTATGTCACGCAGGACTTCCCGCATCTTGTCCCGATCCTGCCAGAGGCGGAACGATCGGACGTGCCCGTTTACCTGGCTTATCCCGAAGAACTGCGCCATTCGCAGCGCGTTGCAGCCTTCCGCGACTTCGTTCAGGCGGAAATTATTGAACAACGCAAGCAGAATAAACAGATGGGAAAACTATAGCTATGCACAGAAAGCATAGCGGACATGCCTGAAGTTCAGTCTAATTAATCTTGAACGTTCACAAACTGCACCCTAAATGAGCACTCGAAGACGATGATGCTGAAACGCTTATCTTCTTCATACCTCCCTGTTGGACTACGGCCGAGCTTAGTGCTCGGCCTTTTTTTTGGCATTTGCCTGCCTGCCGTGCGTTGAAAACTCTGGGAAAGCCTCGCGCTTCCCTCTATGATCCCGAAAAACAATCAAATTTTTCGTGATCGAGGGCAAATTCAATGTTCCATCCATTTCGCCTGTTGATGGCTGTGCTGTCTTTGGTGGTTTTCACGGGAACTCTGCACGCGCAAGTCGGTGCAACTTCGGGTTCCGGCGCACCAGCGACCATTAGCATCCCCGAAGATCTGACGCCCGAGCAGGTTGACGACCTGGTCGCCAGAATGTCCGACGACCAAGTCCGATCCATCCTGCTGGAACGTCTGGACGCCGTTGCCGAGAAAAATGCGGCAGAGGCTGAGGAACGCGAGGACCCAATCACCGAGATCAACGAGATTTGGGCTGAAATGGTGGCATCATGGACCCAGGTCATTGTTACCATCCCCAATATCTTCAGCGCGCAAGCCCGTGCGGTCGAGAATTTCACCGGAGCCTTTGGCACCAACCAAGTGTTTGCCCTGATGGGTCTGGTTCTAAGTGTTCTGGTTGTCGGCTTCGTCGCGGAAAAGCTGTTTGAATTGCTGACACGCCGCTGGCACGTCCAGACCGAAGTCGATGACGAGAACGACCTTTGGGGCGCAGTCCGCTATCTGTTTGGTCGCTTCTGCCGTGAAATTGCCGGGCTGATCGTGTTTTACGTGGTCATCCGGGCGGTCGGGCGCGGCCTTTTGACAACGGAACAGATCACCTATGCTGCGCCGTTCGTCTTCTATCTGATCTGGGTTCCGCGACTTGGGGCCGCCGCCTCGCGTTTTGTTCTGGCCCCCAGCAAACCGCATTACCGGCTGGTCAATATTGATGATCACTGGGCGAAATACCTGCACCGGAACCTGATTGGCCTGCTGATCCTGATCGGTTTCACCCTGTTCCTGCTTCACTTCAACAGGCTGAATGGCATCACGTCCGGCGAGACTCGGATCGGGTTCTGGCTGAACGCTGCGATCCACATCTATATCGGCGTGATCGCGTGGAAGGCGCGCGAAGGCTTGTCACAGATGATGCTGGGCACCGACCCCGATCACACCAAGTTCGACGAGGAGGTCGCGCACTACTACCCTTACTTTGCCATTGGCGTGTCAGCGGTGATCTGGCTGTTGGTCGAGTTTATTGTGGCGCAGCGCAACCCCTGGTCCCTGGCGTTGCTGGTCAAGGGGGCACATTTCACCACCATGTTCTGGCTGCTGATCGCCCCGGCCCTGGATACGCTGATCCGCGGTCTGGTCCGCCATCTTCAGCCGCCCATGTTGGGCGAAGGTTCGGTGGCGGAGCGCGCCTATAAATCCACCAAACGCAGCTATATCCGCATTGGCCGGGTTCTGGCGGGCATTCTGGTAATTCTGATGATCGCCAAGGCCTGGAACCTGGACCTGCAGGAAATTGCAGGCGGTAGGGAAGAAGACGGCAGCCGACTGATCCAGTTCTTCATCATCATTGCAGTCGGCTACATCCTGAACGAGATCGTTTCGCTCTGGATCAACCGTCGTCTGGCCAAAGAGCATACGGCGGCCCAAAGCCCTGATGAAGAAGCTGGCGAAGGCGGCGGGTCCGGTGGATCGCGTCTGGCGACGGTGCTGCCGTTGCTGCGGGTGACCGCTCAGGTGGCCATTGCGGTGATCTTCGTACTGCTGGCGCTTGGGGCCCTGGGTCTGGACATCACGCCGCTTCTGGCCGGTGCCGGTATCCTTGGCCTTGCTATCGGTTTCGGTGCGCAAAAGCTGGTGTCAGATATCGTCGGGGGGATTTTCTTCCTGATCGACGACGCGTTCCGTGTGGGTGAATATGTCGATGTTGGGGGCACCACCGGGACGGTCGAGAAAATCTCGATCCGTTCGATGCAGCTGCGCCACCACCGTGGGCCGGTGCACACCATTCCCTACGGTGAGATTCAGAAGCTGACGAACTACAGCCGCGACTGGGTTATCATGAAGCTGAAATTCACCGTGCCTTTCGATACTGATCCCAACAAGGTCAAGAAGATCTTCAAGAAGATCGGTGCCGAGATGATGGAAGACGAGACCCACAAGGAAGGCTTCCTGCAGCCCTTCAAGTCGCAAGGCGTGTTCGACTTCGACGATGTGGGTATGATCATCCGGGGCAAGTTCATGGCCAAACCGGGCAAGCAGTTCACGCTGCGCAAGGAAATCTTCAACCGGGTCAAGGCCGCGTTCAAGGAAAACGGCATCGACTTCGCCCGCCGCGAGGTGCGCGTGGCCATTCCGGGGCTGGAGGACGTCGATCACCTGACCGACGAACAGAAAGCCGCAGCTGGTGCGGCGGCAGCCGACGCCGTCAACAAAGGTCAGGCACCAGCCTGATCCCCTTTGTTGCTCTCACTCAACGGGCCCTGACTTTGCGCCGGGGCCCGTTTTTCTTTGCCCAAGTCACTCTGCGGTCACTTGCCCCTTTCCACAGACGGCCCCTTCCCCTAAAAGGCGCCAACCATTGCCATCTCGGGGATTGAAACAGGATGCAAGAGCCAGCCATCACACCGGATCTGATCGCCGCCCACGGGTTGAAACCCGAAGAGTACGACATGATCTTAGGGATCATCGGGCGCGAGCCGACATTCACCGAGCTTGGCATATTTTCGGCCATGTGGAACGAGCATTGTTCCTACAAATCCTCGAAGAAATGGCTGCGCACCCTGCCCACTTCGGGTCCTCAGGTGATCTGCGGCCCCGGTGAGAATGCGGGCGTTGTAGATATCGGCGATGGTCAGGCGGTGGTCTTCAAGATGGAAAGCCACAACCACCCCTCCTACATCGAACCCTATCAGGGCGCGGCAACCGGCGTGGGCGGCATCCTGCGCGACGTCTTTACCATGGGTGCGCGCCCCATCGCCTCGATGAACGCGCTGTCCTTCGGCGAGCCCGGTCACCACAAGACCCGTCAGCTGGTGAACGGGGTGGTCGAAGGCATCGGCGGCTACGGCAACTGCTTCGGCGTGCCTTGTGTGGGCGGTGAAGTGCGCTTTCACCCCGCCTATAACGGCAACTGCCTTGTGAACGCCTTTGCCGCCGGTCTGGCCGACAGCGACAAGATTTTCTACTCGGCTGCCTCGGGCGTTGGTATGCCTGTCGTCTATCTGGGCGCTAAGACGGGCCGCGACGGCGTTGGCGGCGCAACAATGGCCTCGGCGGAATTCGACGACACCATCGAAGAAAAACGCCCCACCGTTCAGGTCGGCGACCCCTTCACCGAAAAACGCCTGATGGAGGCGACGCTGGAGTTGATGCAAACCGGCGCGGTGATCTCGATCCAGGACATGGGCGCGGCGGGCCTGACCTGTTCCGCTGTGGAAATGGGCGACAAAGGCGGTTTGGGCGTGCGTCTGGACTTGGAAACCGTTCCCCAACGCGAAGAGAACATGACGGCCTACGAGATGATGCTGTCCGAGTCACAAGAACGCATGCTGATGGTCCTCAAACCCGAGCTTGAGGCAGAAGCCCGCGCCGTGTTCGAGAAATGGGACCTTGATTTCGCTATCGTCGGCGAAACCATCGCCGAAGACCGCTTCCTGATCATGCATAACGGCGAGATCAAAGCCGACCTGCCCCTGTCGAAACTGTCCTCGACCGCGCCCGAATACGACCGCCCATGGGAGCCCACCCCGCAGGCCGAAGACCTGTCCGACGTGCCGCAGATCGACCCGATCGACGGGCTGCGCGCCCTGCTCGCCTCGCCCAATTATGCAGGCAAACAATGGGTTTATGAGCAATACGACACCATGGTGATGGCCGACAGCGCCCGCACGCCGGGTCTGGGCGCGGGCATGGTGCGCGTCCACGGCACCGACAAAGTTCTGGCCTTCACCAGTGATGTGACGCCCCGCTACGTGCGCGCCAACCCGGAAGAAGGCGGCAAGCAGGCGGTGGCCGAAGCCTATCGCAACCTGACGGCTGTTGGTGCAAAACCGCTTGCCACGACCGACAATCTGAACTTCGGCAACCCCGAAAAGCCCGAGATCATGGGCCAGTTCGTCGGCGCTATAAAAGGCATCGGCGCGGCCGTTGCCGCGCTGGATATGCCAATCGTGTCGGGGAACGTCTCGCTGTACAACGAGACTGACGGTCAGGCGATCCTGCCCACCCCCACCATCGGCGCGGTCGGCCTGCTGGCCCGCACCGACGAAATCATCGGCAACGAGGTGCGCGAGGGCCACGTCGCGCTGGTCATCGGCGAAACAACCGGCCATCTGGGACAATCCGCCCTGTTGGCCGAGGTGTTCAACCGCGAAGACGGCGACGCCCCCCATGTCGATCTGGATGCGGAAAAGCGTAACGGCGACTTCATCCGCGCCAACCGCGAGATGATCAAGGCCTGCACCGATTTGGGCGATGGAGGCCTCGCGCTCGCCGCTTTCGAACTGGCCGAGGCTACTGGCGTGGGCGTCTGCCTCGACGACGCCTCGACCGGCTTCCTGTTTGGCGAGGATCAGGCCCGTTATCTGGTCGCCTGCAACTTCGATCAGGCCGAGGCGCTGATGATCGCCGCCGGACAGGCGGGCGTTCCACTGGTCTCGGTGGGCCGGTTCACCGGCGAAAACGTCAAGATCGGCGCCTCCGAAGCCGCGCTGGCTGACCTGACCGAGACCTTCCGGAACAGTTTCGCCGCAGCGGTTGCCTGATCCCACGGGCTTCTTCTCGTTCCAAATACGGAAATCCTGCGCGCGTCACCGGGCGCGGGAATTCCCGGTTCAGCGCCCCAGAGCCATCTTGCACGCCTCGATGCATCGCTCTACATCTTGGGAAAGACTTTCAGGAGTAACCTACATGCCGATGAGCGCCCACGAAATCGAAACCCTGCTGCGCGAAGCCTTCCCTGATGCCGAAATTCAGGTGGGCGGGCAGGATGGCGTGCATATGTCCGCCATGGTCGTGGACGAAAGCTTTCGCGGCAAAAACCGGGTTCAGCAGCAGCGCGCGGTCTACGCGGCCTTGAAAGGCAAGATGGACGGCCCAAATGGCGAGTTGCACGCCTTGGCGCTGACCACCAAAGCCCCGGAGTAATATGGAACATGTGATCATAGTTCTAATTGCAGTTTCCGTCTTTGTACTACTGATTGCGCTAATAGCATGGAACCATTCAAAGACTGGACGCAAATCTAAACGAGGGTCCCAGCCCGGACGTGGAAAACATCTTCTCCATTCTTTCTACAATTCACATGACGGCGCTATCAGCTCGGCGCAGACCCATATTCCAAGAGACCCACAAGACTACGCCAAAGCAATGATGCCGAAGAGCAAAGGAAACGCGAAATGACCGACGTGAAAACCCAGATCGACGAAACCGTCAAAGCCAACGATGTGGTGCTCTATATGAAAGGCACCAAGGATATGCCGCAATGCGGGTTCTCGTCGCGTGTGGCTGGTGTTCTGAACTATATGGGCGTGGATTACGCAGACGTGAACGTTTTGGCGGATGAGGACGTGCGCCAAGGCATCAAGGATTATTCGGACTGGCCGACCGTTCCTCAGCTTTACGTCAAAGGCGAATTTGTCGGCGGCTGCGACATCATCACCGAGATGACCCTGTCGGGCGAGTTGGACACTTTGTTCGACGAGAACGGCGTCGGCTACAACAAGGAAGCGGCGGACAAAATCCGCGAAGCCAACGCGTGATCCGGCCTTATTGGCTGGAACACTCCTTAAAGATGAACTGTTCGGTGGCGGCGCTGTCCGCCCCGACGAAGCTGATCGACGCGTCCCAACCTTTCGAGCGCAGGATATACGTACCCTGGCCGCCAACGGATTCATACCGGATGCCGGACCCGCTACGCACTTGACGCATGGCGACAAGATTGTTGTCGACCATAGTCGCCGCAGCACTAGAGCCATCCGCCGCATTAAAGTAGGTGACCGGCAACGGAACCCCGTTCTCACACGTGAACGTCACCGACAGGATGTCGATCTCAGCCAGCGCTGCCGTGGCAGACGCCACCGCCAACACACCGCTGGCTGATGCAAGCGCCCGTCTCATTGCGCAGACTTTTCTTCAATAACCGACGCCAGCGCCTCGGCCCGCGCAGCCAGTTCCGCCAGCGTATCCGTCACGGACGGCGGGACCACGGCCACTTCGACCCGCTCGGGTTCAGGTGCCGGTGCGCTGCGCAGCGTTTGCAATTCCGCTTCAACCTCGGCCAGTTTCGCCTCAAGCGCCACGACCTTGTCGTCGGTCGCTGCGGTCTTGTCGGCCAGCATAAGGCCCGCCATGAGCAGCATTCGCGATTCCGGCATGCGTCCGATCTGGTCTGACAGCACCTGCGCCTCGTCATCCAGCATTTTGGCTGCGGCCTGCAGAAAGGTTTCTTCCCCGTCCTGGCAGGACACGTCAAAGCCGCGCCCGCCGATGTGAATGGTTACTTCGGGCATTACTCTACCTCACCTTCCGCCAGTTTCGCATGCAACAGCAGCGGTTCCAGCCGGGCCAGCACCGCCTGCGCCTCGGCCGCATCAGTGGCCTGAGCCGCACGTGTCGCTTCCAGTTCGGCCACAGTGGCCCGGTTCAGCAACTCGGCATCCGCCATGCCGTCCTCTGCCGCCGCGCGCAGTTCTTCGACCGAGTCGCGCAGTTGATCATTGGCTTTGCGCATGCGCTGCAGATCATCATCCAGCCGCGACATTGCTGCCCCATGGCTCGCCCGCTCGGCGCGTAGCATGTCAAGTTCGGCGGTCAGATCGCCAACCCGTTCAGTATCGGCCAGTTCCAGCTTAAGCCGCTTGTTCTCGGCCTCAATCTGTTGTGCCTGCTCCAGCAACCCTTTGACTTCCAGCAACTCGGCTCGCAATGGGGCTGCATCTTCCCTGCCCTCAAGATCGCCGCGCAGCTTCTCATTCTCAGCCCGCAACGCATCCAGTTCTTCCGAGTTATCCAGCGCCGCCTTCGCTTCGGCCAGTTCCGCCCGTGCAGCCTCGACCGAGGCCAGCTTTGCCGTCGCCTCAGACAACTGCTCGCGTAGCGCGTCCGCTTCCGCGCCGGGGCCTGAGGCCGCCCGCAATTGCTCCATATCGACGCGCATGGCGTCAACTTCCTGCTGATGCCGTTCCTTCAGAGATTTCAGGCGCTCTTCCAACTGGGCATTGGCAAGCCGCTCGTCCTCTAGTGCCACCTGCAGGCCCGTATCCTGACCGCCGTCACCCGGTGCCGCCTTGCGCAACGCTTCGACACCCGTTCCGATCCGATCCATCGCGGCCATGATGCGGTGTTGTAAGTCTTCTATCTGGCTCATGCCCCTGTCACCTCTTTACCAAGGTTCGTTCTGTCGCACGGCCGTCCGAATCAAGCGCGGCCACGTTCGACCCCAATTCTAACGGAATGTTCCGGAAAATACCCACTCTTTGCTTTCAATCACTTGGGCAACAGAGTTGAAGCGCCAAACGCCCATAACACTCGGTTCCGCTTGCACTTTGAGGGCTGGATGGTATTGAGCCCGCATTCTGCCTGTAATCCAAAGGAATAACGCCCGTGGACTTGACTGCGCTGCGCAATGCAAACCCCGAACACTGGGACAAAGCGGCGGCCATCCGCACGCTGACCCTCGACGCCGTCGCCGCCGCCAATTCCGGCCATTCCGGTATGCCGATGGGCATGGCCGACGTTGCGACCGTACTGTTCGAAAAGCACCTGAAATTCGACGCATCTGCCCCCAACTGGCCCGACCGCGACCGGTTTATCCTGTCGGCAGGACATGGTTCGATGCTGATCTACTCGCTGCTCTATCTGACAGGCCACGCGGATGTCACTCTGGATGAGGTTAAGAATTTCCGCCAACTGGGCGCGAAAACCGCAGGCCACCCGGAAAACTTCCTGATCGAAGGGGTTGAGACCACGACCGGCCCGCTGGGTCAGGGCATCTCGAACGCTGTGGGCTTTGCCATGGCCGAAGAAATCCAGCGCGCGCATTACGGCAAGAAGGTCGTCGATCACTACACCTACGTCATCGCGGGCGATGGCTGCCTGATGGAAGGCGTCAGCCAGGAGGCGATTACGCTGGCCGGTCGCCACGAACTGGGCAAGCTGATCGTGTTCTGGGACAATAACAACATCACCATCGACGGCACTGTCGATATGGCCGACCGCACGGATCAGGTGCGCCGTTTTGCGGCCTCGGGCTGGCAGGTGATCGAGATTGACGGGCACGACCCGGTCGCCATCGACACGGCCATCACCCGCGCCAAGTCGTCCAACAAACCGACGATGATTGCCTGCGAAAGTCATATTGCTTTGGGCCACGCGGCGCAGGACACCTCGAAAGGTCATGGCGCGCTGACGGATCAGGATCAGTTGAAAGCCGCCAAGGAAGGCTACGGCTGGCCGCATGACGCGTTCGAAATCCCGACAGATGTGAAATTCGCGTGGGAGGCCATCGGTACTCGCGGTGCCGCCGAACGCGCCGCGTGGGAAGGGCGTTTCGCGCAACTGTCCGAGCGCAAGCAGGCAGAATTCAACCGCGCCTATGCGTTTGAAGCGCCCAAGAAGCTGGCCGGTGCCATCCGTTCGTTCAAGAAACAAATGGCCGAGGATCAGCCCAAGCTGGCAACTCGCGCCTCGTCCGAGAAGGTTCTGAACGTCGTCAACCCGATCATGCCCGAGACGATTGGTGGTTCTGCCGACCTGACCGGTTCGAACAACACCAAATCGGCTGATATGGGTGTGTTCCTGCCGGAAAACCGCAAGGGTCGGTATATTCACTACGGCATCCGCGAACACGGCATGGCCGCTGCGATGAACGGCATGGCGCTGCATGGTGGTATCCGCCCCTATGGCGGCACGTTCATGGCCTTTACCGACTATGCCCGCCCGTCCATGCGTCTGGCAGCGCTGATGAAAATCCCGTCGGTCTTTGTGATGACCCACGACTCGATCGGTCTGGGCGAAGACGGCCCGACCCACCAGCCGGTCGAGCATCTTGCGATTTCGCGCGCGACGCCGAACACCTATGTGTTCCGCCCCGCCGACACCATTGAGACCGCCGAGGCGTGGGAACTGGCGCTGACCTTCAAGGACAGCCCCTCGGTCCTGTCGCTGACCCGTCAGGGCGTGCCGACCGTGCGGACACAGCACAAAGCCAAGAACCTGACCGCCCAAGGCGCTTATGTTCTGGCCGACGCCGAGGCGAAACGTCAGGCCATCCTGATCGCCACCGGGTCCGAAGTCTCGCTGGCGATGGAAGCGAAGGCGATGCTTGAGGCCGAGGGCATCGGCACCCGCGTCGTCTCGATGCCTTGCATGGAACTGTTCGCCGAGCAGGACGAAGCCTACCGCAAGCGCGTCCTGCCCGCCGGTGCAGTCCGCGTTGGCATCGAGGCCGCCGTGCGCGCTGGAGGCTGGGACCGCTGGCTGCTGGGTGAGCGTGGCCGCGAAGCAAAAGCCGGGTTCATCGGCATGTCGAGCTTTGGTGCATCCGCCCCGGCGGGTGAACTGTACAAGCATTTCGGCATCACCGCCGAAGCCACCGTCGCCAAGGTCAAGGAATTGCTGGGTTAACAACCTGAGAGTTTTGGTGAAAAGGCGGCCTAATCGGTCGCCTTTTTTGCTGTTTGGTGCGGGGTTCACAGACAGGTGAGTAGCTGTGAGAAAACAGACCCTATTCCGCGCCTCATATCGCCTTACCTGCTGTCGAATTACACAGACACAGGGAAAAGAAATATGAATCTCCGCGCCGCACTTACACTCTTGGCAATCGGTTTCGCCACGACCGCTACGGCTGGTGGTTTCGCCAGTAAAGAAGAAATCAAGACGGCCATGTCCGATCACACCTATCAGGGCGGGATGCTCTCGGGGGCTTTCACCGAGTATTACGCCGCAGATGGTACGATCAAGGGCGATGGCTACACCGGAAACTGGAAAGCCACAGACAACGGGATGTGCTTTCAGTATGGCACCGACCCAGAAATCTGCTGGAACCTGAAAATCGAAGGGGCTGCCGTGACGCTGTTCAAGGACGGCGCAGTTGATGGGGCGGGCGTGGTCGTCAAAGGCAACCCCAACAATTTCTGAGCCGTGCCTTCTGCCGGGCTAAGAATGCGGTTCAAGCTGATCCCTTAGTGCGGCCGCGGCCCGTTTTGCGTAATCCAGACGCAGTTCGTACTCGCCAGCCGGTTCAATGCCTTCCGGTATCTCGCCAAGTACAGCCTGCAAGGACTGTCGCAGATGCGTGCCGTACAGCGGCACATATTGCCCCGATTGGCCGGTCAGGGCGTTATACAAACGTCCTCCGATCCAATGAGCACGTGTCGCCGCTGCTTCGGCGGTGTGGATGCGAAACTGCAAAGAATTGAATAGATCGCGCGGGGCGTAGGGAATCGCATCCGCACCGAGGTTTAGGGCTGACATTGCGCTGGCCTTGCGCGCATTTGCTCGTCCTCTCGGTTCAATCCTGAAACGTTTTGAAACCGGGCGGTAAACCGGCAAATCCGGGTAAATCACACTCTGCCCCTTCAATGCGCCGGTGTCTTACCTGTGAGTTGCGCCAACAAAGGCCCGATCACCTTGGTCGCTACAGGAATCAGCACCAGCCCCCAGGCCAGACCAAACACACCGTCCATGGTTGCCTTCGCGATCCACTCGATGGCCCCCTCCCACTGCGCCGATACCGCATGTCCCGCGGCATAGGCCCAGTCGTGGATGTGATGGCCCAGCCAACCGAAGCCCAAAACCTCCATTCCGTGAATCATGATCGAACCACCAACCCACAGCATCGCTGCGGTTCCAACAATAGAGAGTACCTTCATGACCATCGGCATCGCCTTGACCAACCCTCGGCCCAGACCGCGCCCGACCGGCGTTGGCGCATTGCCCGCGAGGAACAGCCCGACATCGTCCATTTTGACGATCAGAGCGACGGCCCCATAGACCGCCACGGTCACGCCGATACCCACAACGGCCAGCGTTGCGGCCTGCATCCAGACATTCGGGGCCTCGATGGCTGCAAGCGCGATCGTCATGATCTCAGCGGACAGGATGAAATCGGTCTTGATCGCGCCTTTGACCTTCTGCTCTTCCAGATGTCCCGGATCGCGGTTCTTCATGT
Organism: Ruegeria sp. F11; assembly: GCF_056533855.1. Classification (NCBI taxonomy): domain Bacteria; kingdom Pseudomonadati; phylum Pseudomonadota; class Alphaproteobacteria; order Rhodobacterales; family Roseobacteraceae; genus Ruegeria; species Ruegeria sp. F11. The sequence goes on from NZ_JBQFOW010000006.1 coordinate 185,726, forward strand.
CTTCGTCGATGGCATGGCTTCCATGCGGAAAGAGGACATGAAAGATCTTCTCGGCCCCCTCGAAACATAAGTACGAGCCCCCGATCATCAGCAACGGCGTGATCAGCCAGGGCGCGAAATTGGCCAGCAGTAGTGCCACAGGCAGCAGCAAAACGATCTTGTTGAAAATCGACCCGCGCGCGATGCGCCAGATGATCGGCAGTTCCCGCGCAGGCGCAAAACCCTGAACGTATTTCGGCGTTACAGCGGCGTCGTCGATGATAACGCCTGCGGTTTTGGCCCCCGCCTTGCCTGCCGCCGCGACCACATCATCCACCGAGGCCGCCGCGACCTTGGCAATGCCCGCCACATCGTCCAACAAGGCCAACAGACCACTCATCTCGTTTCCTTTCCTGCCACCTGCCGCATTCGGACCCTACCCGATCCAACGGCTAGCGCAAGCGTTAGCGCAACCGCACAAGGTTTGCGCTAACACCTTAAAAATATGCCACTTTTGCCCTTTTGAGATTCCCTATTCACCGCTATATGGCCCTCAACGCAAGCGCATTCGGAGGCATCACATGACCATCAAGGTCGGCATTAATGGTTTTGGCCGCATTGGCCGTTGTACCCTGTCGCACATCGCGGCCTCGGGCCGTAACGACATCGAAGTGATCAAAGTCAACGCCACCGGCCCGTTGGAAACCTCGGCGCATCTGTTGAAGTACGATAGCATCCATGGCCGTTTCCCACGCGATATCGCGATCAATGGCAACACCATGGATCTGGGCCGCGGGCCGATGGAGATGTTCTCGACCTACGACATGAGCGAGTTGGACTGGGACGGTTGCGATGTCGTTCTGGAATGCACCGGCAAGTTCAATGACGGGCTGAAAGCCAAGACGCATCTGGATCGAGGTGCGCGCAAGGTACTTCTGTCCGCTCCGGGCAAGAATGTCGACAAGACGATTGTGTTCGGCGTGAACCACAACACGCTGACTGCGAACGATAATATGGTTTCGAACGGATCGTGCACAACCAACTGCCTTGCCCCGCTTGCCAAGGTTTTGGACGAAGGTGTCGGCATCGAACACGGCATCATGACAACGATCCACGCCTATACCGGCGACCAGCCGACACTGGACCGCCGCCACTCCGATCTGTACCGCGCCCGCGCTGCCGCCATGTCGATGATCCCGACCTCGACCGGTGCCGCAGCGGCGCTGGGTGAGGTTCTGCCCAACTTGAAAGGCCGTCTGGACGGCTCGGCCATCCGCGTGCCGACCCCGAATGTCTCGGCCGTCGACCTGTCGTTCCGCGCCTCGCGCGATGTGACCGTCGAAGAGGTCAACGCCATCGTCGAAGAAGCGGCCAAAGGCCCGATGCAGCGCGTTCTGGGTTACGAGCCCGCGCCTCTGGTCTCAACCGATTTCAACCATACCGAGGAAAGCTCGATCTTCGCGCCGGACCAGACCCGCGTGGTTGATGGCCGCATGGTTCGCGTACTGGCTTGGTACGACAACGAATGGGGTTTCTCGGTGCGTATGGCTGACGTGGCCGTCGCGATGGGCCGTCTTAACTGACCCTTCGCACATCGCTTGTACACTGGTGCCCGCTCAGGTTATCTGGGCGGGCATTTTCGTTCGGGGACAGGATGACAAATCAACTCGCCATCTGGCTCGGCATCCTCATTCTGGGCGGGTTCATGCTTGACTATGCGATCTTCGGCACCGAGCATTTGTTGTTCCTCGGCAAGAAACTCTACGACTTTCTGGACTGGCTCGCCTTCTGGCGTTGACCGAGGTTTTGCTTGACTTTCGCCGCAATCTGGCTTTGTTAGCGCTAACCATATTAATCATATGCAGGCGATATTCGGACGGAGCGTAAAATGACACTCAAACTGGCAATCAACGGATTTGGACGGATCGGGCGCGGCGTTTTGCGCGCCGTTGTGGAATCGGGCCGGACAGATGTGGAAATCGTTGCGATCAACGACCTTGGCAAGCCCGAGATGAACGCGCATTTGTTTGAGTTCGACAGTGTGCATGGGCGTTATCCCCATCCGGTGACGCTTACCGACGCCGGTCTGGATATCGGCACAGGCCCCATCCGGCTGAGCAGTGAGCGCGAGCCTGAAGCGCTGAATTGGTCCGATGTGGACGTTGTTCTGGAATGCACTGGTGTCTTCCGCACCCGCGAGGCTGCCGAGCGTCACCTGAAGAACGGCTCGCGGAAAGTCCTGATCTCGGCCCCGGCCCGAGGTGGTGGCGCTGTGAAGACGGTTGTGTTCGGCGTGAACGATCATGAACTGACGGCGGAAGATACGGTTGTCTCGAACGCATCCTGCACCACCAACTGCCTGTCTCCGGTCGCCGCTGCGCTTGATGCCGGGCTGGGCATCGTTCATGGCAACATGACAACGGTGCACGCGTATACGGCCAGCCAACCGGTGCACGACACGGCGGGCAAAGACCCCTATCTGTCGCGCGCAGCGGCACTTTCGATGATCCCAACCACAACCGGTGCCGCAGCTGCTGTTGGTCTGGTCCTGCCGCAACTGGCGGGCAAACTGACCGGTCAGGCCATCCGGGTTCCGACTCCGAACGTATCGGTCGTCGATCTTGTGGCCGAGGTGTCGCGTCCCACGACCGAGGAAGAGGTCAACGCGCTGTTCGTCGAAGCCGCGGCCAAAATCCCCGGTGTGCTTGCAGCTGAAAACCGCCCTCTGGTTTCGATTGATTTTAACCACGACCCGCACAGTTCGACCGTTTCGCTGGCTGAAACCAAGGTCACGGACGGTACTCTGGTCCGGGTGCTGGCCTGGTATGATAACGAATGGGGCTTCTCGAACCGTATGCTAGACACAGCCGCCGCGATGGGTGCCCTAGCCTAACCTCTCGCGTAGCGCGGTATTGACGGCGGGTGTGACGAATTTGGACACATCCCCGTTCAGCCGCGCGATCTCTTTCACCAGTTTCGAGGCGATGGCCTGATGCCGCGCCTCGGCCATCAGGAAGACGGTTTCAATCGAGTCGTTCAGTGCCCGGTTCATGCCGACCATTTGGAATTCGTACTCGAAATCAGCAACAGCACGCAGCCCGCGCACGATGATCTGCGCGCCGACGTCGCGGGCGCAATCGATCAGCAGATTTTCAAAGGGATGCGCAACGATCTCAGTGCCGGTCTGTTCGGACAGATGGGTGCATTCTGCTTCAATCATCGCCACGCGCTCTTCCAGGGAAAACAGTGGTCCCTTGTCTCGGTTGATCGCAACGCCAATGACGAGCTTGTCCACCAAAGCCGCAGCACGGCGAATGATGTCGATGTGACCCAGGGTGATCGGATCAAAGGTTCCGGGATATAATCCAACCCGCATCATGGCCTCCTGCGCAATAAAATTTCTGCGCCAGCAATCACATCTTTGCTGCAGGTGCAAGATATTTCGTCAGTGAGGTCTGACGTCAGTGGCCCATGATCATGCCTTGAAGCGCGTCTTTTTCCATCGCCAGTTCGGAAAGCTGGGCCTTCACCACGTCACCCAAGGTGACAATGCCGACCAGTTTTCCATCTTCCAGCACCGGCATGTGCCGAAAGCGGCCTTCGGTCATGCGCGACATGATGTCCTGAACGGTATCCTGCCGGGTGGCCGTCACCAGATCACGCGTCATGTAGGCATCAACGGGTTTTCCCAAGCAGCCACTGCCCGAGGCGGCAAGCTCGCGTACAATGTCACGCTCGGACAGGATGCCCATCGCGGTGCTACCGCCATCCTCAGAAACGATGACCGTTCCGATCCGTTTTTCCGCAAGTATCTTTGCCGCGTCGGAAACCGTTGACGTCGGCTCGACCGTGACAACCCCATCCGTTGCCTTGGAGTTCAAAATGGCCTGAACGAGCATATGCGAAAACCTCCGGAATAATAACGTACTGTTTTCCAAAGCGTTGCCGGAATGTCTGTACCTGTCAAGGTAGCGCTTCGGCTTCCAGCCGCGCTATTTCGCCCCGTATTTCCTGTGTCAGCGTATTAGCGAAGCGATTCAACCGTTCGTTGCGCTGATCGCCCCGGTGCCGGACCAAAAAGAAACTACGGCTCAGACTCACTTGATCCGTCAGTATTTTCCGCAAGTCAGGATGGAAAGGCAGCGTGAAATCGTGGGCCACCCCCACGCCAGTGCTAAATGAGACCTGGCGCAATTGGACCGAGACCGAGTTCGATGCAAGCGCGACACGGTCAACGCCGATATCGTTCAGATAATCCAGTTCCCGGTCAAAGATCATATCCGGGATGTACCCAATCAGACGATGCCCAGCCAGGTCTGTGACAGAACTGATGGGGCCGCGATGCTGCAGATAGCTTTGCGTTGCGACCATATGCAACTTGTAGTCGCTTATCTTTTTAACCAACAGCTTATCAGCCGTAGGGGCGCTAACCGTGATCGCCATGTCCGCCTCGCGCCGGGACAGGTTGATAATGCGCGGCAGCGCGAGGATCTGAATATCGAGATCCGGATTGGCATCGCTTATTTTGGCACAGATCTGTGGCAGCAGGTAATTTGCACAGCCATCCGGTGCACCGATCCTGATCTGCCCGCTCAGCGATTTGGTTGACCCGGCTACTGCACCTGCCGCAGCCCGCATTGCCTCTTCGGCCTGTAGCCCATGATCCAGCAAACGCTCGCCCGCAGTCGTCAGTGTGTAGCCTTGCTGCGATTTCGTGAACAGCAACGAATCCAACGCCGCCTCTAACCGGGCAACACGACGCCCGACTGTGGCCGGATCGATCTTTAAGATTCGCCCCGCAGAAGACAGGCTTTCCTCGCGTGCGACCGCCAAAAAAACCCTCATATCGTCCCAATTCGGATTCATCCCCGCCCTTTGCATTTTTGCAAAACTCTTTTGAGAGATTGCCTCTGTTCGAGGAATTTCTGCAAGCCTATTCTAAGCGCAAATGTTCGGAGGAGAATTTCATGCAAGACCTGACCCACTTTCTGAATGGTGAGCAAGTTGCCGGTACATCCGGCCGGTTTGACGACGTCTTCAATCCCGCAACCGGCGAAGTGCAGTACAAATGCCCGATGGCCAGCGCGGCAGAGACAACCGCCGCAATTGAACAGGCCGCCATCGCGCAACCCGTCTGGGGTGCGACCAACCCGCAGAAGCGCGCGCGGGTCATGATGGCCATGGTGGGCCTGATGAACCGCGACATGGACAAGCTGGCCGAGGCGCTGAGCCGCGAGCATGGCAAGACCATACCTGACGCCAAGGGCGATCTGCAGCGTGGTTTGGAAGTGATCGAGTATTGCATCGGTGCCCCGCAGATGCTGAAGGGCGAATACACCGACAGCGCAGGCCCCGGCATCGACATGTACTCAATGCGCCAGCCGCTCGGTGTTGTGGCTTCGATCATGCCGTTCAACTTCCCGGCCATGATGCCCCTGTGGCACGTTGGCCCGGCGCTGGCGTGCGGTAATGCGGTTGTACTGAAACCGTCAGAACGCGACCCTTCGGTGCCGCTGATGCTGGCTGAACTGTTCGTCGAGGCTGGTCTGCCCAAGGGCGTATTCCAGGTCGTGAATGGCGACAAAGAGGCCGTCGATACCCTGCTGGACAGCGACATCATTCAAGGCGTCAGCTTTGTGGGCTCGACCCCAATCGCGCAATACATCTATTCCCGGGCAACAGCGAACGGCAAACGCGCGCAATGCTTTGGCGGTGCAAAGAACCACATGATCGTCATGCCGGATGCCGACCTGGATCAGGCCGCCGACGCGCTGGTCGGGGCCGGGTTTGGCGCGGCGGGCGAGCGCTGCATGGCTGTTTCCGTGGCGGTTCCGGTCGGCGAGGAAACTGCCGACGCGCTGATCGAGAAACTGATCCCGCGCGTCGAAAAGCTGAAAGTCGGCCCGTACACCGCAGGCGACGATGTGGATATGGGTCCGGTTGTGACCGGTGCCGCAAAGCAGCGCATTCTGGGCCTGATCAACTCGGGCGTGGAACAAGGCGCGACGCTGGTCGTGGATAATCGCGATTTCAGTCTGCAAGGTTATGAGGACGGCTTCTTTGTCGGCCCGCACCTGTTCGACCACGTGACCCCGGACATGGATATCTATAAGCAGGAAATCTTTGGCCCGGTTCTGTCGACTGTACGCGCGGGATCGTACGAAGAAGCACTGAAGCTGGCGATGGACCACGAATACGGCAACGGCACCGCGATCTTCACCCGCGACGGCGACACTGCACGCGACTTTGCCAGCCGCGTGAACATCGGCATGGTCGGTGTGAACGTTCCGATCCCGGTCCCGCTGGCCTATCACACTTTCGGCGGCTGGAAGAAATCCATGTTCGGCGACCTGAATCAGCACGGGCCGGACAGCTTCAAGTTCTACACCCGCACCAAGACCGTCACGGCGCGCTGGCCCTCGGGCATCAAGGAAGGCGGCGAGTTCAACTTCAAAGCGATGGACTGATCCGACGCCTCAAACAATCCGTCCGGCCCGTTTTGGGCCGGGCTTTTCCGGCAAATACCCGCCACGAACGCGCAGCCTCACGATAAATTCACAGCCGCGCTACTGGAAATTCGGCCTGTTCGGCAATATTTTGGCGTCAAAATGTTGACCGAGCAGTTCAATCCCGGAGGCCGCATTGTCCAACTCTCGCATGACACGCCGCTCTGCCCTTTTGGGGGCAGCGTCCGTTCTGGCTACGCCCGCTCTGGTGCGGGCCCAAAGCACTGACGCGTTCCCGCAAACCGAAGAGGCGATCAGCACGCAATTGCCAGTACGGCGCAACGTGTCGTCCTTCTCGCAGCAGAACTGGCAGGATCACTTTGATGAACTAGGTGTCGGTGCCCTTTTGGCCGACATCACCAGCCGCGCGGTACACTATTGGGGTGCGGATGGCACCTATAAGCTGTACCCGAGCTCGGTTCCGATGAGCGAGGAATTGACCAAGCGCGGCTATACCGAAGTCGTCCGCAAGGCGGAAAACCCAAGCTGGACCCCAACCGCATCTATGCGAGAGCGGGACCCGACCCTGCCCGTAAGGATGGAGGGTGGTGACCCCGGCAACCCGCTGGGCACCCGTGCGATGTATCTGGGCTGGCCCGCCTATCTGGTCCACGGCACCCACGATACCCGCAAGATCGGTCGCCAAAGCTCGTCCGGCTGCATTGGCCTGTATAATCAACATGTCGAAGAGTTGTACCCACTGGTCCAGGTCGGAACTCAGGTTCGACTGGTTTAAATTGAAAAGCCCCGGTCAAATCGACCGGGGCTTTCTGATTTGAGGGTGGTGGGAAGTTACTCAGGCAGAATGACCGTATCGACCACGTGAATCACGCCATTGCTGGCCTCGATGTCAGCCTGAACGACCTTGGCTTTATTCACCTTAACGCCGTTGCGGGCATTGACGCTCAGCCGATCGCCCTGCACGGTCAGAACTTTGGCGCGCTTGCCTGCAATGTCACCGGACATCACCTTGGCCGGAACCACGTGGTAGGTCAGGATCGACACCAGTTGGTCCTTGTTCTCGGGCAACAGCAGGGTCTCAACCGTACCCTCGGGCAGCGCGGCAAATGCCTCGTCAGTCGGTGCAAAAACCGTGAACGGGCCATCCCCTTTCAGCGTGTCCACCAGACCGGCGGCCTGAACCGCGGCGACCAGTGTGTTGAACGACCCGGCGGATACCGCGGTGTCCACAATGTCAGCGGCCTGAGCCTTCAACGGCAGGGCAAATGCGAGTGCGGCGGCAGCGCCCATAAACGTGCGGCGAAACATGGCTGTCATCTCCTCTCCAGCTTGTTATGGAAAGGGGTACGCGGGCTTTCCCGCACCGGATCACTTTGGGATCAAACTTCCTTGATCTGCACCCAGATACTTTGGGCGCGACCATCTTTCAGAAACGGCAAAGCCTCAACCGCGTCGGGGCGGTCCTGCTGCAGGTAGTATCCCGGCCAAAGCATTGAAAACGCGCCAGATTGCAGAAGAGTGTGCAGTACATACTGCTCGCCCCAACCGGGACAATTATAGAAGAAACGCTTGGGGTATTCGTAGGGCAGAAAAACATCATGGACGTGGATCACGACACCCGGTTTTAGCTCGGGGATGATCCGGCAAAACAGATGTGCGACGTCATTGCTCATGCGCACCACGTGGCTGGAGTCGATGAACAGAACATCCCCCGCTTCAAGCTGGTCGAACAGCGCCGGATCGACCTCTTCCAGTCGTTTTTGTTCAAATGCGTCCACAACATGGGCAATATCCGCGCGTGGGTAAGGGTCAATCGCCGTGATCTGTGTCTCGAGCCCGCCATCGATGATGGCCTGCCGGGTCACGCGGGTCGAGTTGCCGCATCCGACCTCGATCACGCGTTTTGGCTGAAACCTGCGGATCATCAGATACAGGGCATCGGCGTCGGGGCTGTCATAGTATCCATTGCCAGCGCGATATCCGGTCTGATTGCGGCTGGGGTCTTTCAGGGCGGCCAGAGCCTGAGCATGCTGCCGGTATTCCTCTACCAGCGGGCCGATATCGAATCCCTCCATACCCGGAGACAAAGCGTAGGCGGGTCTGGTCAGTCCCCCTGCCCGTTCAAACGCCTCGAGCCTTGCCCGCTCATCGCGCTCGGGCGCTTTGTCGGTCAATTTCACGCCGAACCGATCCAAAGTAGCGTTGATCCGGGGGAATTTTCTGGGTTTCACGCGAAAGGCTCCGATCAGGCATAGGGCTTGCAGCGCTGCATACCTTTGGTTGCAAGGTCTCTGCAAGCCGCAGAACCGCAAACCCTTGGCAAAACGCCGAATTCCGTATTCACTGGTCCGATAAAGGATTGGGAGGCTCGCCAATGCAGAAGGAATTCACGCTTGGCATCGAAGAAGAATACCTGCTGGTCGACCGCGACAGCCTGCATCTGACGCAAGCTCCGGACTCTCTGATGGAGGCCTGTCAGGCCGATTTCGAAGGACAGGTCAGCCCCGAATTCCTGCAGTGCCAGATCGAGGTCGGCACCCGCCCCCACACCACAATCAAAAGCGCGCGCGAGGATCTGAAGCGCCTGCGTTCATGCGTTTCCAAGCGCGCGGCGGAACACAACCTGAGCCCCATCGCGGCCTCCTGCCACCCGTTTGCCAACTGGAAGGATCAGCACCACACCCGAAAAGAACGCTACGACGCGCTGCAACATGCGCTTGGGGGCGTCGCACGGCGGATGCTGATTTGCGGGATGCATGTGCATGTGGGTGTCGAAGATCAGGCGCTGCGGGCGGACCTGATGCCGCAGCTGTGCTACTTCCTTCCGCATCTTCTGGCGCTGTCCACATCCTCGCCCTTTTGGAACGGTGAAGATACCGGGTTGTCGTCGTACCGCCTGACCGTGTTTGACAATTTGCCGCGCACCGGCTTGCCCCCAAATTTCAGCAGTTGGATGGAATACGAGCGCACCACCGGCATTCTGGTCGAACTTGGGGCCATCGAGGATACGTCGAAAATCTGGTGGGACCTGAGGCCCTCTCACCGATTCCCGACGCTTGAGACGCGGATCATGGATGTACAACCCCGTCTGGAACACACCCTGTCGCTGGCCGCTTTGGTGCAGGCGCTGACCCGGATGCTGTGCCGCCTGAAGGACCGCAACCTGCGCTGGCGTCAATACGATCGCTTCCTTATCGGCGAAAACCGGTGGCGGGCGCAGCGCTATGGCGTGGGCGAAGGGTTGATCGACTTTGGCGACCGGTCCATCAAGCCCATGCCCGAACTGATGGGCGAATTGATGGGCATGCTCGCCGAAGACACCGAGGCCCTGGGAACCATGACCGAAATCGCCCGCTTGCGTCAGGTCGCCGAGACCGGAACCTCGACCACGCGCCAGCGCCGTGTCCATGCCGAAGCCGTCGCCAAGGGTGAAGACCCGGGTCAGGCCGTCGTGCGACATCTGATCGAGGAATTCCACGCAGACCTGTGACCCCTCGCGCCTGACAAAGCCACACTGCAACCGTATTCCTACGATTGCAGCGCCTGCAAAATTTCTGTAACGATTGGGAATTAAACGACCGTTCAATTCGATCTCAGCGGGAGGGAACGCCATGGATTTCGCACTGAGCGAGGAACAGACAGCCATCTTCGACATGGCCTATGCGTTTGGGCAGGAAAACATCGCCCCATTCGCCCGCCAGTGGGAGGCCGAGGGCACAATCCCCAAAGACCTATGGCCCCGCGTCGGAGAACTGGGATTCGGTGGCCTCTATGTCTCGGAAGACGGCGGCGGCTCGGGTCTGGGCCGTCTGGACGCCACTCTGGTGTTCGAGGCGTTGTCGATGGCCTGCCCCTCGGTCGCGGCGTTTCTGTCGATCCACAATATGTGCGCCAAGATGCTGGACAGCTTTGGCAGCGACGACCTGAAATCCCGCATCATGCCGGATATTCTGTCACTGAACACAGTGCTGAGCTATTGCCTGACCGAACCCGGCTCGGGCTCGGACGCGGCGGCATTGAAAACCCGCGCAGAACGTACCAACGAAGGATATACGCTGAACGGAACCAAGGCCTTTATCTCGGGCGGCGGGTATTCCGATGCCTATGTCTGCATGGTGCGCACCGGTCAGGACGGTCCAAAGGGCATCTCCACGGTTTATGTCGAAGATGGCGCGCCGGGCCTGAGTTTCGGCGCGTTGGAAAAGAAGATGGGGTGGCAAAGCCAGCCGACCGCGCAGGTACAGTTCGACGATTGCAAAATCCCCGCGGGCAATCTGGTCGGGACCGAGGGCGACGGGTTCAAATACGCCATGATGGGGTTGGACGGCGGGCGGCTGAACATCGCCTCGTGCTCGTTGGGCGCGGCGCAGGCGGGACTGGATATGACGTTGCAATACATGTCCGAACGCAAAGCCTTTGGGCAATCCATCGACCAGTTTCAGGCGCTGCAGTTCCGGCTGGCGGACATGGAGATCGAACTGCAGGCCGCCCGCACGTTCTTACGTCAGGCCGCGTGGAAGTTGGACCAAGGCGCGCCGGACGCCACCAAGTTCTGCGCCATGGCCAAGAAATTCGTGACCGAGACCGGGTCGAAAGTCGTCGACCAATGCCTGCAACTGCATGGCGGTTACGGCTATCTGGCGGATTATGGGATCGAAAAGCTTGTGAGGGATCTGCGTGTGCATCAGATATTGGAAGGCACGAACGAAATCATGCGCGTGATCGTCGCCCGCCAGATGGTCGCCCGGAACTGAGGATACCATGCCCGACATCGACATCCGCACCACCGGCCGCGCCGGGCGCATCACCCTGACCCGCCCCAAGGCGCTGAACGCGCTGACCCATGATATGTGTCTTGCCATAGAGACCGCGCTGCGGAACTGGCGCGATGACGATGAGGTGGACCTGATCATCCTCGATGCCGAGGGCGAAAAGGCATTTTGCGCCGGTGGGGATATCGCCGAACTGTACGACACCGGCACAAAGGGCGATTTCACCTATGGCCGGACCTTCTGGCGCGATGAGTATCGCCTGAACGCGCTGATCTTTGAGTACCCCAAACCGGTGGTCAGTTTCCTGCAGGGCTTCACCATGGGCGGCGGCGTGGGCATCGGGTGCCACGGGTCGCACCGCATCGTGGGCGAGACCTCAAAAATCGCGATGCCGGAATGCGGGATCGGGCTGGTGCCGGATGTTGGCGGTACGCTGATACTGGCTCAGGCCCCAGGACGTCTGGGCGAGTTTCTGGGCACAACCGGGCACCGGATGGGACCGGCGGATGCGATTTACGCGGGCTTTGCCGATCACTTCATCCCACAAGCACAATGGCCAGACTTGATTGCGATGCTTGAAGCCTCCGGTGATGCGAACTTAGTACCGACCCATTCAAAGACCCCGCCGGACGGTGAGTTGCAGGCTATGCAGCCGGACATCGACATGTTCTTCGATGGCGAGACGCTGGACGATGTTCTGACCCGGCTGCGCACTGCCTCTGAACCATTTTCCGAAAGAACACTCGGGACGTTGGGAAAAAACTCGCGCCTGTCGATGGCCTGCACAATCGAAATGCTGCACCGCTTACGCGGCCCGTCCCTGACAATGCATAAGGCGCTTGGGATGGAATACAGATACACCTTTCGCGCGATGGAACATGGCGACATTCTGGAAGGCATCCGGGCGCAGATCATCGATAAGGATCGCAACCCGAACTGGCAGTTCCCCGATATGACCGTGCCGGCGGAAGCTGTCACCAAAATGCTTGAACCGCTGGGCGCGGACGCACTGACATTCGAGGAGGATTAACGCATGCAAATCGGTTTCATCGGACTGGGAAACATGGGCGCGCCGATGGCGGCCAACCTTGCGAAGGCGGGCCATCAGGTGACTGGGTTCGATACAGCCGACGTGGCGGTTGAGGGGGTATCGAATGCTGCAACCGCGACCGAGGCGGTTTCGGGTGCAGACATCGTTATCACCATGCTGCCCAACGGTGCCATCCTGCGCGCAGTCGCTGACCAAATCATCCCGCACATGCAACAGGGCGCGACACTCGTCGACTGCTCGACCGTGGATGTCGACAGCGCTCGCGCCGTAGCCGAACAGGCCGGGGCTGCCGGTTTGCTGTCCGTGGACGCTCCGGTCTCGGGCGGCATTGGCGGCGCGTCTGCAGGCACGCTGACCTTCATGGCAGGCGGGTCACAGGACGCCTTTGCCAAGGCTGCGCCCCTGTTCGACATCATGGGCCAAAAGGCTGTACACTGTGGCGAGGCTGGCGCGGGTCAAGCTGCGAAGATTTGCAACAACATGATCCTCGGCGTCACCATGATCGCTACGTGCGAGGCTTTTGCCCTAGCCGACAAGCTGGGTCTGGACCGGCAAAAGATGTTCGATGTGGTCAGCACCTCCTCGGGCTATAGCTGGACCATGAACGCTTATTGCCCCGCCCCCGGTGTGGGACCCAGCAGCCCGGCGGACAATGACTATCAGCCCGGCTTTGCGGCCGAGCTGATGCTGAAAGACCTGCGGCTTAGCCAGCAGGCCGCCGACAGCGCGGATGCCGATACTCCCTTGGGACAGGCCGCGACCGATCTTTATGAACAATTCGTTGAGGCCGAAGGTGGCATGGGCAAAGATTTCTCGGCCATGCTGCCGCGCTTTGAACAACGCGGGCGCGGGTAGCCAAAGGCGGTAACCCGCGCAAGCGTAACCTTGAAGTCGTTGCCCCCTTTCTTAGGTAAGGGGGGCATGGCACATGTCTTACGACGCAGATGGGGGCCCCTATGAAACACCTGATCCATTGCAGCCTGATCGCGCTGCTGGCGCTGAGCCCGCTTGCGGCCAACGCTGGAAACGGGAATGGCAAAGGCAAGAACAAGAACGGGTTCAAGGTCGAACGCGTCTCGCCCAACAATTCCGCTGCGGTTGGTCACTGCCCGCCCGGACTTGCAAAAAAGGCCGTCCCCTGCGTGCCGCCGGGACAGGTCAAGAATCTGTATCGCGTCGGTGACCGGATCAGTCGGGACTACTACTGGATCAACGACCCCTATCGCTATGGCCTGAACCGGGGCGGAAATTACGTGCGCGCCGGGGACTATGTGTATCGAATTGACCCCGAGACACGAAAAGTCCTTAACCTGATCGGTGCAGTTACCGATATCCTGTACTAAGGCAGACTCGGGCCGCTATTCCGCAGCGACCCGTTCGGGATTCAGCATAGGCTTCAGGTAATGCCCTGTATGGCTGCCGACACTCTCGGCTACCTTTTCCGGAGTACCCTCGGCCACGATCTGGCCACCGCCATCGCCGCCCTCGGGTCCGATATCAATGATCCAGTCGGCGGTTTTGACCACGTCCAGATTGTGTTCGATCACAACGACCGTGTTGCCCTGCTCGACCAGTTCATGCAGCACTTCCAACAGCTTACGGACGTCTTCGAAATGCAAGCCGGTGGTCGGTTCATCCAGAATGTAAAGCGTCCGCCCGGTTGAGCGTTTGCTCAGCTCCTTCGACAGCTTCACCCGCTGCGCCTCACCCCCAGAAAGGGTCGTCGCCTGCTGACCCACCTTGATATAGCCCAGACCCACCCGCGCCAGCGCATCCATCTTGTCACGGATCGAGGGCACGGCTTTGAAGAACTCCTGCGCGTCTTCCACTGTCATATCAAGAACATCCGCGATGGACTTACCCTTGAACTTGATCTCAAGCGTCTCGCGGTTATATCGCGCGCCCTTGCAGGTCTCGCAGGTCACGTAGACATCGGGCAGGAAGTGCATCTCGATCTTGATGACACCGTCGCCCTGACAAGCCTCGCACCGACCTCCCTTGACGTTAAAGCTGAAGCGGCCGGGTTTGTAGCCGCGCGCCTTGGCCTCGGGCAGACCGGCGAACCAGTCTCGGATCGGGGTGAAGGCCCCGGTGTAAGTTGCTGGATTCGAACGCGGAGTCCGCCCGATAGGCCGCTGGTCAATGTCGATGACCTTGTCCAGATGCTCCAGTCCTTTGATGGTCTCGCACGGCGCAGGCGTCTGGCGGGCACCGTTCAGCCGCATCGAGGCGGTCTTGAACAGCGTCTCAATCGTCAGGGTCGACTTCCCGCCGCCGGAGACGCCGGTCACACACACGAATTTCCCAAGCGGGAAATCGACGGTGACGTTCTTCAGGTTGTTGCCGGTCGCCTTGACCACCGTCACCTTCTTCTTGTTCCCCTTGCGCCGATCCGATGGCACCGCAATCTCTCGCGTCCCGGACAGGTATTGCCCAGTGATCGAGGCCGCATCCGCCGCGATATCCGCAGGCGTGCCCTTGCTGACAACCTGCCCGCCATGCACGCCCGCACCGGGGCCGATATCGAAGACATAATCCGCCTCGCGGATCGCTTCTTCGTCATGCTCTACGAGGATTACGGTATTGCCCTGATCCCGCAGGTTCTTGAGCGTGCCCAGCAACCGGTCATTATCCCGCTGGTGCAAACCGATTGAGGGTTCGTCGAGCACATACAAAACGCCAGTCAGACCCGAGCCGATCTGGCTGGCCAAACGGATGCGCTGGCTCTCACCACCTGACAAGGTCCCACTTGAACGTGAAAGCGTAAGGTATTCCAAACCCACATTATTCAGGAACCCTAGTCGCTCGCGGATTTCCTTGAGGATGGCCCGGGCGATCTCGTTTTTCTGAGCGCTCAGGTGGTTCGGCGCGTCCTCAATCCAGGCCAGCGCCTCGCGTATCGACATCTCGACCACCTGCCCGACATGTAGACCTGCGATCTTGACGGCCAGAGCCTCAGGCCGCAGACGGTACCCCTCACAGATACCGCAAGGGCGATTGTTCTGATAGCGCTCGAATTCCTCGCGAATCCAGGCGCTGTCCGTCTCGCGATAGCGGCGCTCCATGTTCGGGATGACGCCCTCGAAACTGCGGGTCACCTGATAGACCCGCCCGCCTTCGTCATATCGGAACTGGATTTCCTCATCGCCCGAGCCCCGCAGGAACACCTGTTGCACCTTTGCTGGCAGGTCTTTCCACGGCGTGTTCTTGTCGAACTCATAGTGCCGCGCGATCGCTTCGATGGTCTGCAAGAAATACGGAGATTTACCTTTTCGCCAAGGTGCCAGAGCACCATCGTAGAGTTTTAACGTCTGATCCGGCACCACAAGACGTTCGTCAAAAAACAGCTCGACCCCCAGACCATCACAATCCGGGCAGGCCCCAAACGGCGCGTTGAACGAGAACAGGCGCGGCTCGATCTCGGGGATGGTGAAGCCGCTGACCGGGCAGGCAAAATTTTCGCTGAATGTAATACGCTCCGGATCGCCTTCTTTTGGAGCGGTCTCAAGAATCGCGATGCCGTCAGCCAGGTCCAACGCGGTGCGCAGGCTGTCAGCCAGCCGCGTCTCCATCCCTTCGCGCACGACGAGGCGATCCACGACTACGTCAATGTCATGGCGGAACTTCTTGTCCAGCGTCGGCGGTTCATCCAACTCGTAGAATGCGCCATCGACCTTCACACGCTGGAACCCCTGTTTGCGCAGTTCCAGAAACTCTTTCTTGTACTCGCCCTTCCGGTCCCGCACGATGGGGGCCAGCAGATAACCGCGCGTGCCCTCCTCCATCGCCATGATCCGGTCGACCATGTCTTGCACCTGTTGCGCCTCAATCGGCAGGCCGGTCGCCGGACTATAGGGCGTACCAGCGCGCGCAAATAGCAAACGCAGGTAGTCGTAAATCTCCGTCACGGTGCCGACCGTCGAGCGTGGATTTTTTGAGGTCGTCTTCTGCTCAATCGAAATCGCCGGGCTCAGACCGCTGATGTGGTCCACATCCGGTTTTTCCATCATGTCCAGAAACTGCCGCGCATAGGCCGACAGGCTTTCGACATAGCGCCGCTGCCCCTCCGCATAGATCGTGTCGAAGGCCAGCGAGGACTTGCCCGAACCGGACAACCCGGTGATCACCACCAGCTGATCGCGCGGAATATCCACGTCGATGCTTTTGAGGTTATGCTCGCGCGCGCCGCGCACCTCGATATTCTTCAGCTCAGCCATTCTGGCCCCCAACCAACACGTCTCTCAGAAATAGGCGAGCGGCGCTGAGACTCCAACAGAAAAGTTAGAACAAAGTGTGAACTAACGGATTATTGCCGACATCTCCTGACACAACGGCGCACCGCCCGGCCTAAGACCCAAAACACTGACAATTTAAGGAAGAAAGTGGCGCGGTTGACGGGGCTCGAACCCGCGACCCCCGGCGTGACAGGCCGGTACTCTAACCAACTGAGCTACAACCGCGCATCTATATCGTGGCCTATGTCCTGGACCAAGGAATGCAGCGATGGCGCGGTTGACGGGGCTCGAACCCGCGACCCCCGGCGTGACAGGCCGGTACTCTAACCAACTGAGCTACAACCGCCCGCTGCACGTTCATTGCTGAACGTTTGGGTGTATTATGGCTACGCCCTGACATCGTCAAGCGGCGTTTTGAAGTTTTTTCGACGAACCTGATTTTTTCCTGATGCCGTCGGACCCAAGCCACGGTCAACCCGAAAAACTGCGGGTAGAGAAACCTTCCGGAACTTTGCAGGCTTGCGCACCAAACTCAGACGCTGTAAGACGCCGCCTCACGGGTGATTAGCTCAGTGGTAGAGCGCTTCGTTCACATCGAAGATGTCAGCGGTTCAAATCCGTTATCACCCACCATTCCCATTCTTTCGTTCGACGGACAGAGTTGACGCTAAGCGCTTGTCAGAAAACGATTAGCCTGCGTATCCTTTTCTGACTGCCGTGTGATCAATCGGCGATGGCAGACGGGGTGACGGCGTGGCCGGTTTGAAGCGGGATATTGGCCTTGTCGGACTGACCTTTATCTCGGTCGGTGGAATCATCGGGTCCGGCTGGCTTTTTGGGCCGCTTCTGGCGGTGCAACACGCAGGTCCTGCCGCAATTCTGTCCTGGATCATGGGTGCTTCAGCCATGTTCATCCTGGCCATCACTTTTGCCGAGATTTCGGCCATGTTGCCGATTCCCGGCGGCATCGCGCGGGTTCCGCAGTTTTCGCACGGCAACATCGTCTCTTTGGCGATGGGTTGGACGGCTTGGATCGGGTACAACACCACCGCCCCGATCGAGGTTGAGGCGATGCTGAAATACCTCGCGCCCTATGCCCCATGGTTACACACTGCAGACACAGGCGATTTGACCGGTGCGGGCATTGCGGTCGCCTTGTTCTTCATGTTGCTGTTCGTCGCGGTCAATGCGCTGGGGGTCAAGTTCTTCACCCATGTGAATGCGGCTCTGACATGGGCGAAGATCGCGATTCCGGTCGTTTTGTCAGTCTTGCTGATTGCCAACCGGTTCGAGGTTCAGAACTTCACACAACCCGACGGTTTCGCGCCCCACGGGCTGCAAGGCATCATGGCTGCCGTCTCGACCGGAGGAGTAATCTTCTCGTTCATAGGCTTCCGCCATGTGGTCGATATGGCCGGAGAGGTGCGGAACCCGAAATTCGCCATCCCCGCTGCGCTGGTTTTGTCCATCGTGCTTTGCGCAGCCATCTACCTTGGCCTTCAAATCGCGTTCATCGGCGCGCTTGAACCGGGCATGCTGAAAGACGGCTGGGCCAACCTCAGCTTCGGCGGGCAAGGCCCGCTGGACGGCGTGATCATGTCCGTTGGCTTTGTCTGGTTCCTGAGCGTTCTGAACATCGGCTCGGTGGTCGGGCCCTTCGGGAACGGGCTGGTTGCCACCGGCTCGAACGCCCGGATCGCCATGGCGCTGTCGAAAAACGGTTTCCTGCCGAAACGTCTGATGATGCTGTCCTCGTTTGGCGTTCCCCTTTGGGCTTTGGCGCTCAATTTCCTGATCGGCATCCTGTTCCTATTGACGGTTCCGTTCACAACCGTCATCGCTCTGAACGGCGCGGCGATTGTGTTGTCCTTTGCGGTTGGTCCTATCGCCGTCGTGTGCCTGCGCCGGTTGATGCCGGACCACCCCCGCTCCATTCGCATTCCTGCTGTCAGGTTAGTCGCCGTGTCCGCCTTCGCCATCGCAACGCTGGTCGTTTACTGGAGCGGCTGGGACACGGTCTGGCGCCTTGGCATCGCGCTGATCGTCGGTTTGGTTCTGCTGCTGGCCCGCTTCCACAACCGGCTGGACGAGATGGACGTGACCGAGGCGCTCTGGCTGGTCCCGTATCTGGCAGGGATCGGCTTGATATCCTACCTGGGGCAATTCGGGGACGGTTCTTTAAAACAAATCCCGTTCGGTTGGGATATCCTTCTGTGCGTCTTGTTTTCGGTGGTGATTTTCAGTTTGGCCGTGCGGTCCGCGCTGCGGGACGAGAAATTTCAGGAATACATCGCCGAGGAAGAAATTTTGGACGCCAAGAAACCAGTCATCGGCTTCTGAATACAAAAAAGGCGGGGATGTCCCCGCCTTTTCCGTTCTTAACCACAAGTTCAGTGGGCTGTCGCCGAAGGGCCTGAGCTTTCGGTCGCCTTGGCCGCAGCCGCCGCAGCCTCTTCCGCGGCTTCGTCCCATTCGACAGGTTCAGGCTCGCGGACCAAGGCTTGTTTCAGAACTTCCGAGACGTGGGTGACTGGAATGATCTCCAGCCCTTCCTTCACGTTGTCCGGAATCTCGGCCAGATCCTTTTCGTTCTCTTCTGGGATCAGAACCGTCTTGATGCCACCGCGCAGCGCCGCCAGCAGTTTCTCTTTCAAACCACCGATTGGCATCGCATTGCCGCGCAACGAAACCTCGCCCGTCATGGCAATGTCCTTGCGCACCGGAATACCGGTCAGGACCGAGACAATCGACGTCACCATCGCCAAACCCGCCGAGGGACCATCCTTGGGCGTTGCGCCATCGGGCACGTGCACGTGGATATCCAGCGAATCGAACTTCGGCGGCTTCACCCCGATCTGGGGCGAGATCGACCGCACATAAGACGAGGCCGCATCGATGGATTCCTTCATCACATCGCCCAGCTTACCAGTGGTCTTCATCCGCCCCTTGCCGGGCAGTTTCAGCGCCTCGATATGCAGCAGATCACCACCGACTGACGTCCATGCCAGACCGGTCACGACACCGATCTGATCGTCCTGTTCAGCCAGACCATAGCGGAATTTCGGCACCCCGAGGAAATCATCCAGATTGTCGGGCGTCACCGTGACGGCTTCGGCCTCTTTCTTGATGATCTTGGTCAGCGATTTCCGCGCCACCTTCGCGATCTCACGTTCGAGGTTTCGCACACCCGCCTCACGCGTATAAGTGCGTATGATCTTCTGCAGCGCTTCATCGGTCAGTTCGAACTCCTTGGCTTTCAGACCGTGGTTCTTGACCTGCTTGCTGATCAGGTGCTGCTTGGCGATCTCGCTCTTTTCCTCTTCGGTGTAACCGGCCAGCGGGATGATTTCCATCCGGTCCAGCAGAGGGCCAGGCATGTTGTAGCTGTTCGACGTGGTCAGGAACATCACGTTGGACAGGTCATATTCGACCTCCAAGTAGTGATCCATGAACGTGTTGTTCTGTTCCGGGTCGAGCACTTCCAACATCGCCGACGCCGGGTCGCCCCGGAAATCCTGCCCCATCTTGTCGATTTCATCGAGCAGGATGAGCGGGTTCGTGGTCTTCGCCTTCTTCAGCGCTTGGATGATCTTACCGGGCATCGAGCCAATGTAAGTCCGACGGTGGCCGCGAATTTCGGATTCGTCGCGCACGCCACCAAGCGAGATACGAATGAACTCGCGTCCCGTCGCCTTGGCAACGGATTTACCCAAGCTGGTCTTACCCACACCCGGAGGGCCGACAAGGCACAAGATCGGGCCTTTCAGTTTTTTCGAACGCTGCTGAACCGCCAGATACTCAACGATCCGCTCTTTGACTTTCTCGAGCCCATGATGATCGGCGTCCAGAATGTCTTGCGCACGACCCAGATCCTTTTTGACCCGGGACTTGGTGCCCCACGGCAATGCCAGAATCCAGTCCAGATAGTTGCGAACCACCGTGGCCTCAGCCGACATCGGGCTCATATTGCGCAGCTTTTTCAGCTCGCCTTCGGCCTTTTCGCGCGCTTCTTTCGACAGCTTGGTCTCGTTGATCTTGGCTTCCAGTTCGGCGACTTCGTTCGAGCCGTCCTCACCATCGCCAAGCTCCTTCTGAATGGCCTTCATCTGCTCATTCAGATAATACTCGCGCTGCGTCTTCTCCATCTGGGATTTGACGCGGGTCTTGATCTTTTTCTCGACCTGCAGAACCGACATCTCGCCCTGCATCAGGCCATAGACCTTTTCAAGCCGCTCGCTAACCGAAAGCGTCTCAAGCAGTTCCTGCTTTTGCTCGACCTCGATGCCCAGATGACCCGAGACCAAATCGGCCAGCTTCGCAGGCTCGGTGGTTTCACCTACGGCGGTCAAGGCTTCTTCGGGGATGTTCTTGCGCACTTTGGCGTAGCGCTCGAACTCATCCGCGACGGTGCGCAGCAGTGCCTCGGTCGTGGTCACGTCGCCGGGGATCTCGGTCAGATACTCCGCCCGCGCTTCAAAGAAGTCTTCGTTTTCAAGGAATTCAGTGATCTGCACCCGCGCTTGACCTTCGACCAGCACCTTGACGGTGCCATCGGGCAGCTTCAGCAGTTGCAGAACGTTGGCCAGCACACCGGACCGGTAAATACCGTCCTCATCCGGGTCATCGACACCGGGGTCAATCTGGCTGGACAACAGAATTTGCTTGTCATCCTGCATCACCTCTTCCAGTGCGCGGACCGACTTGTCGCGGCCCACGAACAGCGGCACGATCATATGTGGGAACACCACGATGTCGCGCAGCGGAAGAACGGGGTATGAGGAATTCAGAGGCTCTTGCATGCTCAATCCTTATCGTTGGCAAGACGGCACCGGTCCCTGATTCAGGCAACCTTTGGCCATCTCCTGTCTTGGACGATAAAGGTGGGGCTCCTGTTTGCCCGTTTCAACCTTACCGCCATGTCCCGTGTATCAGCATGACCTGAGGTTTTCCGGACTGCAAGGCGTCCGCCAGACATATCCACCGAAATTAGTCGAGGCGGCCGGGAAAGCGCTCAGAATACCCGCTGAACGGCACGTGACAGAAAGAATCCGTGACCATCCTGGTTCCGGCATTCCAGCCCATTGGTCGAAGAATGGCAGGTGAACCCGCCGAACTGCCCTGTGACGCCATATTCGGCGCGATCGAACCCGCCTCGATTGCGGTTCAGGGGTTGGCAGAGCATCTGAACCCCGCCGGTGTTAAACATCAGGAAATCATGCCCCCAATCCGACTGACAATTTGCCGGGCGCGGCAAAGCCGGAGGGCCGTATCGTTCGATAATGGTACACTGGATATCCGAGTTAACGGGGCCTTCCCCGACCGAGCATTGAATGTTCTCGGACGGCGTTTCGAAGGTCCAGATGTCTGAAATTGCGGGCGTTGCGCAGAAAATGATGGCGCACAGGATGAAACGGAACATAAAACCCCCAAAGGCTAATGAAACAAACGGTACGTTCTGAAACTGGCTAAAGTGTACCTTCAACCGGCCCGATTGTCACTGCGTCGGGGTTTAGTACGGCTCTATATCACCCTGCGCCCGTTGCGCGTGGAACTGCGCCTGCCAGTCCTCGAACGTGCCCGCCGCAATCGCGTCGCGCATGCCCTGCATGATCTCTTGAAAGTAATGCAGGTTGTGCCAGGTCAGTAGCATGCCCGAGATCATCTCATTGGCGCGGAACACGTGGTGCAGATAGGCCCGGGAGTAGTTTGAGCACGCCGGACACGAGCACGCCTCGTCCAGCGGACGCGGATCATCGGCGTGGCGGGCGTTCTTGATGTTGACCACTCCGAACCGCGTAAAGACCTGTCCAGTGCGCCCCGAACGCGAGGGCAGCACGCAGTCCATCATGTCCACACCGCGCGCAACTGCGCCCACGATGTCGTCGGGCTTACCAACCCCCATCAGGTAGCGCGGTCTGTCGGTCGGCAGGAAATCGGGCGCGTAGTCGAGGCAATCGAACATGGCCTCCTGCCCCTCGCCCACGGCCAGACCGCCGATTGCGTAGCCTTCGAAACCTATGGTTTTCAGCGCCTCGGCGCTTTCTTCGCGCAGGTCGCGCTCCAGCCCGCCCTGCATGATGCCAAACAAGGCATGACCGGGTCGATCCCCAAACGCCTCACGCGAGCGATGCGCCCACCGCATCGAGAGGCGCATCGACTCGGCGATGCGGTCGCGATCTGCTGGGAGCGCAGGGCATTCATCGAAGCACATAACGATGTCCGATCCCAACAGGCGTTG
The DNA here is from genome assembly GCF_056533855.1 of Ruegeria sp. F11. Classification (NCBI taxonomy): domain Bacteria; kingdom Pseudomonadati; phylum Pseudomonadota; class Alphaproteobacteria; order Rhodobacterales; family Roseobacteraceae; genus Ruegeria; species Ruegeria sp. F11. The sequence goes on from NZ_JBQFOW010000006.1 coordinate 208,468, forward strand.
GATTTCCATCGACCGTTCTGGCGTCAATTCGTGCTTGGACCCGTCGATATGGGATTTGAAGGTCACGCCCTTTTCGGTGAGTTTGCGCAGCCCTGCCAGCGACATGACCTGAAAACCGCCTGAATCGGTCAGGATGGGCCGGTCCCAGTTCATGAACTTGTGCAAACCGCCCAGACGATCAATCCGCTCGGCGGTGGGCCGCAGCATCAGGTGATAGGTGTTTCCCAGCAGGATATCCGCCCCAGTTGCGCGCACGCTTTCCGGCATCATCGCCTTGACCGTCGCCGCCGTTCCAACCGGCATGAAGGCAGGTGTGCGCACCTCACCCCTTGGCGTCTGGATCACGCCGGTACGGGCTTTGCCATCTGTGGCTTTCAGGTCAAAGGAAAACTGCTGGGTCATATCATCGTCTCAGGTCGCTGAACCGGCCAGCATTTGCCCGATCCGACCCGTCTTTGCAACCCGTCAGGGCAGCGAGGCGACACGTTCGGTAAACAGATGCACCACCCCTGCCCCGTCCACGTCCCGGCAAACGGTCACCGGCGGGCGCGAGGTGTCCGCGCGGGTCGCGCCGGTTTCATCGCCGCTGGCGACGACCCTCAGACCTGTGCGAACCGTGTCGAACATGTGTGCATGCGTACAGGCGATCACGGCCGTCGAGTCATGCAGACCACAGCCCTCCAGCCCGCCTATGTCCTTGTAGAACTTCAGGTAAAATCGAGAGATATCGCGCAGGAACGCCCCCATATCGGAAGAGCGTTCGGCAAGCGCCTCAAAATCCGCCGTCTCGTAGAGGGTTTTTAGCGTGACATCCAACCCGACCAGAACCGTTTCGGGCGGGGTCGCAAAGACCTCGTCCGCGGCCTGTACGTCATGATAGATATTCGCCTCGGCGTGGTCGGTGATGTTGCCCCGGCTGAAAACCGCCCCGCCCATAATGACCAGCCGTTTCAGGTTGTGCCTGAACTCCGAATCCAGCCGCATGGCATCCGCGATATTCGTCAGCGGCCCGATGGCGCACACCACCAGTTCACCTTCGTGCCTGCGCGCCATCTCGACCAGAAAGGCGGCAGCGGGCAGAGCGTGGTTCTCACCAATCTCGGGAATATCGGTGAAATCCCCAAACCCCTCTGGCCCGTGAACATGATCCGAGGGCGAGTGACACTCCGCATCCCGCGCGGCTGAAACGCCTTCCGCCACCGGCACGTTCAGGCCCAGTTTGTGCAACAAAAACCGGGCGTTGCGGCTGGATTGGTGGACATGGGTATTGCCAAAAACGGTGGTCAGCCCGATCAGGTCGATTTCAGGCGCTGCGGCGGCATAGGCAATAGCCATCGCATCGTCTATGCCAGGATCCGTGTCGATAATCAGTTTCATCCCGCCCCGATACCGCAATCACCCCGGGATGCAAAGCGGTCACAGCGCCGGATTACCGCCCCGCTCAACCCCCTTTTCACACTTGAATCGCGCCTGTTTCCATCCATACCAGAGTTGAAATCCGGCGACTCAACCCACATATGTATACTATAGTACACAATAAAAGAGGGCAGATATGAACGAAGAGATGATTATCGGACTACTTTCGTCAAACATCATTTACCTGCTGGCCGCCGTGCTGGTGGTCATCGTTATTTTCAAAGGGATCAAGATCGTCCCGCAATCCGAGAAATACGTGGTCGAGCGGTTCGGTCGCTTGCACTCGGTCCTTGGGCCTGGAATCAATTTTATCGTGCCATTTCTGGATGTTGCGCGTCACAAGATATCCATTCTTGAACGCCAGCTGCCGAATGCGACGCAGGATGCGATCACCAAGGACAACGTTCTGGTGCAAATCGACACCTCGGTCTTTTACCGCATTCTGGAACCGGAAAAGACGGTCTATCGTATCCGCGACGTGGACGGCGCGATTGCCACAACCGTTGCCGGGATCGTCCGGGCCGAGATCGGTAAAATGGACCTGGATGAGGTGCAATCGAACCGCGCCCAACTGATCGAACGCATTCAGGAAAGCGTCGAAACCGCCGTGGATGACTGGGGCATCGAAGTGACCCGGGCCGAGATTCTGGACGTGAACCTTGATCAGGCCACCCGCGATGCGATGCTGCAGCAGTTGAACGCCGAACGCGCCCGCCGCGCGCAGGTGACCGAGGCCGAGGGCCAGAAACGTTCGGTCGAACTGCAGGCCGATGCTGAACTGTACGCCGCCGAGCAAACCGCCAAAGCCCGCCGTATTCAGGCCGAGGCCGAAGCTTATGCCACCGGCGTTGTCGCCAAGGCAATTCAGGACAACGGCATCGAAGCCGCGCAGTATCAAGTTGCGCTGAAACAGGTCGAAGCGCTGAACGCGTTGGGCAACGGAACCGGCAGCCAAACCATTGTTGTGCCTGCAAACGCGCTTGAAGCCTTCGGCGATGCGTTCAAAATGCTGAAAAGGAGGTAAATGATGGCAGACCCCTTCTGGCTCACTTGGTGGATCTGGCTGGCCGCCGCGCTGGCGCTGGGGATACTCGAGGTCGTGCTGCCGGGCTTTATCTTTCTTGGCTTCGCCATCGGCGCGGCGATCACCGGCGTGATACTAGTCGTCCCGGGTGTTGCGCCCTCACTGCCGATCCTGCTGCTGATTTTCGCAGTATTGTCGCTGGCCGCGTGGCTAATATTGCGCCGGATGTTCGCCCTGCCGCGTGGTCAGGTGAAAACCTTCGAGCATGATATCAACGATTGATCTAGTCGGTGCCCTGTTTGGGCACCACCGCACCTCTGGACGCTGTCGCGGGTATTCCCTATATAATCACTCAGGCAACTGACCCGAGGCACCAATGACTCATCCGAGTGAACAGTTTGAAGGCACACCGCTGATCGCGCCCTCAACGATTGAACATCCCCTGTACGAACCGGTGGTCGAGGCGTGCCGAACGGTCTATGACCCTGAAATTCCTGTCAATATCTATGATCTTGGTCTGATCTACACAATCGACATCACCAAGGATAATTCGGTCAAGGTGATCATGACTCTGACGGCACCCGGTTGCCCCGTTGCAGGCGAAATGCCCGGTTGGATCATGGAGGCCATCGAACCCGTTGCGGGCGTCAAAGAGGTGGACGTCGAACTGACGTGGGAGCCGCCCTGGGGTATGGAGATGATGTCTGACGAAGCCCGGCTTGAGCTTGGCTTCATGTAAACGCGCCTTACGACTTAATTCATTGTCATAAAACGGTAATCAGCCTGTTACCGTCCTGTGCACTCTCTGTCACGGTTCTGCCCGACACATATGGCGCACCAACGGACCAGAATCGATTTGGACCCTGGTTGCGCCGGGCCGATAACTAAGTAGCCGCCCCCAAATACCGATGGCCCCGAACACGGACCGTTCTTGCCCGAGAACGGTCCTTTTCTTTTGCCGATGGGCTATTCGACGCCACAGGTGGCTTTGATCTCGGTCGCACGTTCATCGAGCTTTTTCACGTAATCTCCTGACAACATTTGCAATCTTTTGTTTTCAGTGCCCGTGATCAAGCCCAGCAGCGCGCCCGCTGGCGTGATTGCGGCGACGCTTTCGACCTGTTGGTCCTGCGCATGTTTCTTCTCTGCCGCAATGGCGCGCAGGTCACCCTCGGCCGTTGCACAGTTGACCGGGTGCGTTTTGTCCTCGGTCGCCGCTGAAACCGCACCTGTTAGCAGCATCGTGGCTGCAAAAGCCGCCACGCCGATACCTTGAGACACTTTAGGTTTTACACGCATCGCACTCATTTCATTTAACCTTTCTTAGAAACCTGTTGACTGATTACGGATCGGAACACCCGCTTTGCAGTCAGGCTAAGTCGATCTGCGCCTGAAAGGCAAGGAATGGTTCCTCGGACCCATTTGCGCCCTACCGGGCCTAAAATTCGCATCCCATTCACGCGCGGACTTGAGCCTGCCGCTCGGCACCCTTAAATTAGGGATAGCGCGCGACAACGGAGACCACGATGTTCGGAATTCCCGGCAAACAAGCCGTGACCATGACGCCCAAAGCTGCTGAGCAGATTACCCGCCTGATGGACTCTGGCGGCCATGCCGGGTTGCGCATTGGCGTCAAGAAGGGCGGCTGCGCGGGCATGGAATACACCATGGAATACGTTGATGAGGCCGATCCGCATGACGAGGTGGTCGAACAAGACGGCGCGCGCGTGATGATTGCTCCGATGGCCCAGATGTTCTTGTTCGGGACCGAGATCGACTATGAGGTGTCGCTGCTCGAATCCGGGTTCAAATTCAAAAACCCAAACGTGGTCGATGCCTGCGGCTGCGGCGAATCCATCAAGTTCGACGAAAACCTGGCCCAGCAAGGCTGAACCTCCCGAAGAACACCTCCCGTAATTGTAACCAGTGACCGGGGGTGTTATCCGAGTCCCTAAACGACCGAACAGTCAGGGAGAAGCGGATATGCGGCGCAAGCTGGCGGCTGGAAACTGGAAGATGAACGGAACCGGCGCTGCGCTGAGCGAGCTTCAGGCGCTGGCGCAAAAGCACCCCTCGCCTTCAGTCGATATCCTGATCTGCCCCCCTGCTACTCTGCTGCATCGCGCGGCCTCGGCCACGGATGGCACCGGGATAGGTGTCGGCGGGCAGGATTGCCACGCCGAGGCTTCGGGTGCCCATACCGGGGATGTCAGCGCCGCGATGCTTTTGGATGCGGGGGCCAGTGCCGTCATCCTTGGGCACTCTGAACGGCGTGTGGATCATGGCGAACAGAACGAAGACGTCCGCACCAAGGCCCGCGCGGCCATGGATGCGGGGCTAAAGGCCATCATCTGCGTCGGTGAAAGTTTGGAACAGCGCGAAGCAGCAAACACTCTGGACATCATCGGCGGTCAGATGTCCGGCTCGATCCCGGATCAGTCGACCGGAGAGAACCTGATCGTGGCTTATGAGCCGATCTGGGCCATCGGCACCGGCAAAGTTCCGACACTGGAAGAGATCGGAGAGGTTCACGATTTTATTCGCGCCCGTCTGGAACGCCGCTTTGGCGAAGGCGTGGGCCGGTCAGTTCGCCTGCTGTATGGCGGATCGGTCAAACCCAGCAATGCCAGCGATATTTTCCGGGTGTCAAACGTGGACGGTGCTCTGGTGGGCGGTGCCAGCCTGAAAGCCGAGGATTTCTCGGGCATCATTGGGGCGCTGGAAAGCGTCTGAGCCTATTCCGCGATGTCTTCAGCCCACAGCTCGGGCTTTTCTTCGATAAAACGCTTCATCAGGGCAATACAATCGGGGTCTTCCGCAAGGATGACTTCGACCCCGCGTTCGCGCAGAAAATCTTCGTTGCCGCCAAAGTTCTGCGTATCACCGATGACCACGCGCGGGATGCCGAACTGCACAATCGTGCCAGTGCACATCATGCAGGGCGACAACGAGGTATAGAGCACGGTGTCGCGATAGGTCTTTTGCCGCCCTGCCTTGCGCAAAGCGTCCATTTCCCCATGTGCAATCGGGTCGCCGCGCTGAACGCGCTGATTGCGACCCTGCGCAACCACCTTACCGCCACGCGACAGAACCGAGCCGATGGGGCAGCCGCCCTCATCAAACCCGGCTTTGGCTTCTTCATAGGCAATGCGCAGCAGGCGGGTATCAGTTTCGCTCATCATGATCGGGGCCTCGGGTGCTGTTTTCGGCGCAAGCCTGCCCAAACGCCAAGGCCCCGTCAATTACCCGCTCAGGCCAGTTTCATGGCGATCATCCCGGAAATGATAAGGGTCGCAGCCACCATGCGCATCGGCGTCAGCGCCTCACCCAGCAGCATCACGCCCACGAGAAACGCACCAACCGCGCCAATGCCGGTCCAGATCACATATGCCGTGCCCAGCGGCAGCGTCCGCATCGCCAGCGCCAGCAAGCCGAACGAGCCCACCATGGACACGCCCATGATCGCAGTTGGCCAGAGCCGCGTGAACCCGGCCGATTGCTTCATCGCAACCGCCCAGACGATTTCAAGCAAGCCAGCAAAAAGAAGAAAAATCCAAGCCATGACAGACCCTCCGACAGTTCGGGTCGTCCCGAAATCGCTTTCCATGACGGAGAGGTCGTCCTCGGCCCTCTACCTAAGAACGCCAACCGACGTTTCAAGGGCCCTAGAAAAAACCGGGCGGAGTTCTCCGCCCGGTTTCAAACGTATCTAGTTCGTTATGATTTCCGGCCCCATGAAAGTGTTGGGCAGGAAGGTCGATATCCATGGGATATACGTAACCATGATCAGGAAGACGAACAGCACCGCCAAGAAGGGCAAAGCCGCTTTCACGACACTCATCATCGGCATCCCGGCCACGCCCGAAGTCACGAACAGGTTCAGACCGACCGGAGGGGTGATCATCCCAATCTCCATGTTCACCACCATAATGATGCCCAGATGGATCGGATCGATGCCCAGCTCGATGGCAATCGGGAACACCAGAGGCGCGACGATCACCAGCAAGCCCGAGGGTTCCATGAACTGACCGCCAATCAGCAGGATCACGTTGACCACGATCAGGAAGGTCACAGGACCCAGACCTGCAGACAGCATCGCCTCGGCAATGTGCTGAGGCACCTGCTCGTCGGTCAGCACGTGCTTCAAAATCAGCGCGTTGGCGATGACGAACAGCAGGGTCACGGTCAACTTGCCAGCCTCAAACAGGGTGTGCTTGGTGTCCGGGTGGAAGAACGCCGTGACCAGAGCGTAAGGCTTCTTGATCAGCGGCAGGTTCTGCTGCCCGTCTTCCGTGCTGAGCGGCCCCATGTCTTTGTAGACAAAGCTGGCAATGAGGAAGGCGTAGACGGCGGCCACCGCAGCGGCCTCGGTCGGGGTGAAGATACCGCCGTAGATACCGCCCAGAATGATCACGATCAGGAACAGCCCCCACGCGGCTTCGCGCGCCGAGGTGAAGACCTCACCCCACCCCAGCCAGTCGCCCTTGGGCAGGTTCTTGACCTTGGCCATGACATAGATGGTGATCATCAGCATCAGACCCGCCATCAGGCCCGGAATGACGCCCGCAAGGAACATCCGCCCGACCGACACCTCGACTGCTGCCGCGTAGACCACCATCACGATCGACGGCGGGATCAGGATGCCCAGCGTGCCCGCGTTACAGATCACACCGGCCGCGAATTCCTTGGAATAGCCCACCTGCCGCATCCCGGCGATGACGATTGAACCAATCGCAACCACAGTGGCCGGAGACGATCCGGAAAGCGCAGCAAACAGCATACAGGCAAACACACCCGCAATCGCCAGACCGCCCGGCAGATGCCCTACACAGGCAATCGAAAACCGGATGATCCGCCGCGCCACGCCGCCCGTCGTCATGAAGGATGAGGCCAGAATGAAGAACGGGATCGCCAGCAGGGTAAAGTGCCCCTCGAACGCCTCGAACAACGTACCAGCAACCGATGCCAGCGAACTGTCGGAATAGATCAGCAGGAACAGGGTCGAGCTGAGGCCAAGCGCCACCGCAATCGGAACACCGATCAGCAGCAGGCCAATGACCATCGAGAAAAGAAGAACAACATCCATCACTTATGCTCCCCTTGCAGAGCGCGCACTTCTTCGATCTCGTCCTCAACCTCATGGCTGGCGACGATACGGTCGGTCTGGCCCCGCCAGATCTGCACCGCAGCCTGCGCGAAACGGATGACCAGAAGCAGCATCGACACCGGGAGGACCAGATACGGCACCACCTTGGGCAGTTTTTCATAACCCTCGCCGTAGTTGATCATCTCTTCTAGGAACCTCAGCGGCGCGACCATGGGGATGTCATCGACCTCGTAAAAACTCTGACTGCGCGCATCGAAATTGAACCCGGTCGGGAACCAGCGGCCCGAGGTCGGCGGCAGATCGGCAAAAACGGCCCAGTAGTCATACGCGCCCTTCAGCATCAGCAGGGAGAAAACCAAACAACAGGCAACCGCAATCAGCGCCAGAACCCTGCGCGGTGCCGGTGCAAGCATGTTCAGGATCGCGTCCACCCCGAGATGGGCGTGCTTCTTGACCGCATAAGACGCGCCCAGCAACACCAGCCAACCAAAGGTGAAAACTGTCAGCTCCAGCGCCCACAGGATATTGGAATTAAAGACAAACCGCGCGATCACGTTGGCAAAGGTGACGACCGTCATCAGGCCTAGAAGTAACGCGATAAGGGTCTCTTCGACATGGTCGATCAGCCCGCTATGGCCGGGATTCGTACCAGACATCTTTCTGTCCCCGCATTTTTGGTGATGAGAGTAAGTTGTGGCGGGCCTTTAAACGGCCCGCCCGGCCTGCGCGTCCATAACTCCCCAGTCCCCGGACGCGCGGCCTCTGCTCGAGTTAGAACCCGGCGTTGATGGCCTGCGCGGCGTCGATCTTGTCTTGACCCACGTCACCGGCGAACTTGTCCCAAACCGGTTTCATCGCATCGACCCAGGCCTGACGCTGTTCAGGGTTCAGCTCACGAATGATGCCGCCCGCGTCGGTGATCGAGGCTTTGGCCGCTTCGTTCACAGCAAAGGCTTCCTTGTTCCGGGTCTCGCTCACTTCGGACAGAATGGTCATGAACTGATCGCGTACGTCAGGCTCGAGACTGTCCAGCCAGTCGACCGATGTCACGACCAGATAGTCGATGATGCCGTGGTTGGTCTCGGTGATGCCGTCCTGCACCTCAAAGAACTTCTTGCCGTAGATGTTCGACCAGGTGTTCTCCTGCCCGTCCACAACGCCCTGCTGCAGCGCGCCATAGACTTCCGAGAACGCCATCTTCTGCGGGCTGCCACCGATAGCTTCCATCTGCGCCACCAGCACGTCCGACGACTGCACGCGGAACTTCAGGCCATCTGCATCTGTGGGCTCAACCAAAGGCTGGTTCGCCGACATCTGCTTCATGCCATTGTGCCAGAAGGCCAGCCCCTGCAGGCCACGGCGCTGCATGCTGTCCATCATCGCCTGACCGTCGGCCGAGGCCTGGAAGGCATCAACCGCTTCGATGTTCTTGAACATGAACGGCAGGTCGAACAGGCGGAATTGCTTGGTGAACTTCTCAAACTTCGACAGCGAAGGCGCGGCCAATTGCACGTCGCCCTGCAGCATGGCCTCAAGTACCTTGTCGTCGTTGTAGAGCGTGGAGTTCGGATAGACCTCCATGCACATGACGCCCTGCATCTCATCATTGACGCGTTGCTCCAGAAGCGACGCTGCGATGCCTTTGGGGTGTTTGTCGGTGTTCGTCACGTGTGCGAACTTGACGACGATCTCACCTTCTTCGCAGGCGGCAAAACCTGCGGTTGCGGTGACGGTCAGCGCCAGAGCGGTCGCTGCTGTTGTCAGGATTTTCATCTGTTCTCCTCCCAGACTTCCTAAGCTCATCCCATCGGCGCGTGTTTCACGCCGGATGCGCGCAGTGAAGCGAATCGAATCCTTTCACACAACATTTTGCAGGCTCTGGGAGGATGATCCTTTTTTTCCGTTTATTGTCAGCCCCTTAAGACACACAACCGATTCGCTGAATTCCACTGCAGCTCAAACTGTGCGAAATCCCGCACAGCCCAAAAATCATTTGTGCGGATTTCCGCACTGATTTCGATTCGGCCCGACCAACACGCGCTTCAACCGCCCCGCGCCAACCGCAGCCCGCGTCAGCGGGCTGCCGGGCCCAACGCCGTTAACCGCATGATAATGCGGCTTAAGGCGGCGGGAGGGCACCTATCGCCGGTAATCCTCTGGCCTGATCTGATAGCGCGCCAGCTTGTCGTAGAATGTCTTTCGCGGCAGCTTCAGCGCCTTTGCCGCGTCCGAGGCCTTGCCGTTATGCCGCCCCAGCGCAGCAATCAGCAAAGACCGCTCCACCCGCGCCATCTGTTCGCTCAACCCCAGATCTGCGGCTTCAGCCACCTCTTCCGGCATGCCAAGAACGAACCGCATGGCCGCCGACATCAGGGACCGGGCATTGCCCGGCCAATCGCTGGCCATGAGCGCCGCCAGATAGTCTGATGAGATTTCGGGCTCGGCGATACCAGCCTGTTCGGCGGCCTGAGCCACATAGTGACGGAAGATCACAGGGATATCCTCGGGCCGCTCGGCTAACGACGGAATGCGCACGCGCATCACATCCAAACGGTAAAAGAGATCAGCGTTGAACTGCCCTTGCGCGGACAAATCAGACAGGTCTGCCGTAGTCCCCGCGATGATCCGCGCCTCAGTCCCTTGCTCGATCAGTTCCAAAGCCGCGTATTGCGTGGCCTGCGGCATGGCCGAAACCTCATCGAGAAACAGCGAGCCTCCGCCCGCGTCCTCGCACCCCTGCGCAAGACCCTCGGCGCTTAGACTGGATGCGGGACGCTTGACAAACGGCCCCTGCCCGACCGGGGACATCAGGTGCACAACCTCAGCCACTTTCGAGATGCCACTGCCCGCTGGACCGGTAACCAGCACCTCGGCGCCGGTTGGGGCCACGGTGCGAACACGTTCGCGCAACGCCTCGGCCTGATCGGACAGGCCGAACAGCAGACGCGCCGCTGGATCGCCGCGCTCAAGCTCGGATTTATGCGCGCGCTGCTCCATAACCTGAGACCGCGCGGCGAAGGCGCGCTCCAGCACGTCCAGCAGATCGGACGCCGCACAGGGTTTCTCCAGAAAATCAAACGCGCCTTGCCCCATGGCCTGCACGGCCATCGGGATATCACCCTCACCGGTCAGCAGGATCACCGGCAGTTCCGGGTCGACATCACGCGCGTAGGACAGCAGATGGAACCCGTCACGGCCCGGCATGCGGATATCCGACACGATCACACCCGGAAAATCCGCCCGGATGTGATCCTTGGCGGCGACAAAGGACCCAGCGGTGACAGGAAGATAGTCGGCCAGTTCGAGCGTCTGCGCCAAAGCCTCGCGCACTGCGGCGTCGTCATCAACCAGAAGAACCTTGCGCATCATGCGGCGGCCTCCTTCTCGGATGGCTCAAGTTCGACCGTGAACTCGGCCCCTTCCGGCGTGTTGCTGCCGCGAATATCACCTCCGAAGCTTTGCACCAGACCGTAAGAGATCGACAGGCCCAGCCCCATCCCCTCGGACGTGCCAACGCTTTTGGTCGTGTAGAACGGCTCGAACACCCGATCAGGGTCTTCAATCCCCGGACCGGTGTCGCGGACCGAGACACGAGGCCGAGGGGCTTTGGTCAATTCAATCGAGACCTCACGGCGCGGCAAGCCCACCATCGCATCGGTTGCGTTGTTGATCAGGTTCACGAAGACCTGCACCAGCCGCACTTCACCACCCCAGACGAAAACCGGAGCGTTCGGAGGGACCCAGTTCAATGCGACGCCTTCATCCCGCAGTCGCGTTTCAGTCAATTCCACAGCCGAGTTCAGCACCTGAACCAGATCGACCTTGCCCATCGGTTCGCTTTCGTTGCGCGCAAAGGCTCGCAGGTTGCGGATGATCCGCGCCATGCGGGCCGCCATGTCCGAGATGCGGCCTAAGTTCTCACCCGCTTTGGCCTCATTTCCCCGGCTCAAAAACGCCGTTCCGTTATCGGCAAACTGACGGATCGCCATCAACGGCTGGTTCAGTTCGTGGCTGATACCGGCAGACATCTGGCCCAAAGCGCTCAGCTTGCCCGCCTGCACAAGATCCGCCTGCGCCCGCTTTAGCGCGGCTTCGGCTTCCTGCCGCTCGGCCACTTCCCTGCGCAGGGCAGTGTTGGCGACCGTCAGGTCCTGCGTGCGCTTGGCCACCCGGCTTTCCAGAACCGCGTTTGCCTGCGCCAGCGTCCGCCTGCGCTCGGTCGCCAGAAACAGAAGCGCACCAAAGGCCAGACATATCGCAGCCACCGTTGCCGCCTGCAGCCCCGCCAGACGCCGGGCCGGGGCCACATCCACCAGAACCTCGGCGGTCATGTCGATGACCGGCAGATCAAGCGTCAGGTGCAGCGCGTGACGGGGCAGATACCGGCCCCAGTTCAGGGTCCACAACTCATGCCCGCCGACCCAATCCGAGGCGAATTCGACCGGCTCGCCCTCGGGCGGCGTCAACCCGCGCTGCCCCTCGGCGCGATGCCAGAACAGCAGATCAGACCGGTTCGAGATAAAGACGATCCCGTCTGCATCGATAAAGAACACCGCCTCGGTACTGCCGCGCCAGGTCTGTTCCACATCCTGCACATCGGCCACAACCATCAAAGCGCCCTCGACCTGCCCCGAGGGGCCAAAGGCAGGGGCCGCGTAGGAATAGGTACGGTCGCCGCTGCCCGGCTCGACCCCATGCGCGCTGCCCATTGCGCCCTGCAAGGCGCGCTGAAACGCGGGATGCTCGGCCATGCTGCGATGCGTCACCGGCTGTGCAGCGACCAGAACCTGACCGTTCCGACCCAAATACATCATGTTCGCCGCCGCCGTCTTGTCAGCCACGTCTAGCAGCATCGCCCGCGCCGCTTGTTGCTGGGCCGGAGTTTCCAGATCGCGCAGCGCCGGATGATTGGCCATCAACACCGCCAGTTCCTGATAGACCTGCATCTGCGTGCTCAGCCGGTCCGCAGCCAATTCCAGATCGGCTTCCGCCTTTTCGCTGAGTTGGAACAGCGCTTGCCGATACCCGTAAGACCAGACCGAGGCCGACAACAGCCCGACGGCAAACAGAAAACCGGCTATGATCCAAATCCTGTGCATATCCTAGGGTCTTGCATTCAGCGCGCCATATGGCAAGTCTGCGCCGCATGAAGACACTGTCGCAATCCCCGACCGAGCCGGGTTTCGTGCAAAACCCCTACCCGTTTTACGACACGGCACGGGGCTTTGGCGATCTGGTGTATTGGAGCGACTACGACCTGATCGCCGCCGTTTCCCACCGGGCGGTCAGCGCGTTTTTTCGCGACCGACGTTTTGGCCGAGAAGTTCCGCCCGAGCTTGCCCGCCCCGGCCCAGACCATCTGGCCCCATGGCTTGCGGTCGAAAACCTGTCGCTGCTCGAGATCGAACCACCCCGCCATACCCGCCTGCGCGCGTTGGTCATGCGGGCCTTCACCTCGCGCGCCATCGCGGACCTTGCGCCTTCGATCGAAGGGCTTTGTCACGACCTGATCAACCGATTCCCGGCTGAACCCTTCGACCTGCTGGATGCCTATTGCACGCAGGTGCCCGTCATCAGCATCTGCCGTCTTTTGGGAGTGCCCGAGGACATGGCCCCGCAACTTCTGCGCTGGTCCCACGACATGGTCGCGATGTATCAGGCGCGGCGAACGCGGGACATTGAAGACCGCGCCGCGCAATCCTCGCAAGAATTCACGGATTTCCTTGGCGACTATATCGACCAGCGCCGAACCGAACCCCGAAACGACTTGATCACCCGCCTGATCGCCGCCGAGGAAGAAGGCGAAAAGCTGTCCTATGACGAGTTGATCGCCACCTGCATATTGCTTCTGAATGCGGGGCACGAGGCGACGGTGCATTCTCTGGGGAATGGCGTGAAAGCCCTGCTGGACTCTGGCGAGGGTGCGCAGGCTCTGACCACTGAGACCATCGACAACACTGTCGAGGAGATCTTGCGACAAGACCCTCCGCTTCACATGTTCACGCGCTATGCGTATGAGGATGTCGAAATCTTCGGGCATGAATTCAAGCGTGGGGACGAGGTTGCGTTGCTTCTGGGGGCTGCGAACCGCGACCCCGCAGTCTGGCCCGATCCGCACAGATTCGATCCCACGCGTCCGATCCAGACCAATAGCAGCTTTGGCGGTGGCCTGCATTTCTGCGTCGGCGCGCCTTTGGCACGGCTTGAGATGCGCATTGCCTTGCCCATGCTGTTTGAAAGATGCCCTGACCTGCGGCTGGCTGAGTCGCCCGAGTATTCAGACACCTACCATTTTCATGGGCTCACACGGCTGATGGCCGAAATCTGACCCTGCTTACCCCTCGACCAACGCGTTCAGGGGCAGCATTGTCGTGGATTTGATCTCTTCCATCGACAGCAGGGCCGTCACGTTGTGCACCCGCACCTCTGAGATTAGCGATTGGTAGAACTGGTCATAGGCCCGCGCGTTCTTGACCCGGACTTTCAGAATATAGTCGATGTCACCGGCCAGGCGGTGCGCCTCTTGCACTTCGGGGTGGTCGCGCAGGGCTTTTAGGAATCTTCGCTGCCAGTCCGCCTCATGCTCAGAGGTCCGGATTAGGACGAAAAATGTAGCCTCGAACCCCAGCGCCTCGGCGTCCAGCAAAACGGTCTGCTGGCCGATGATTCCGGCCCCTTTCAGCTTGCGGATACGATTCCAGACAGGTGTCTTGGAACTACCCACCCGAGCCGCTATTTCGTCCAGCGACTGACTGGCGTCACGCTGCAGTTCGGCCAGAATTTTCCGATCTGTGTCATCTATCCGCACCGCCATTCCAATTTCCTTTCCGTTTTGAAACCCATGTTCCATTTGGTGGATCTTTTGGAACAAATGTTCTTATTTATCCACATATATGGCGTGATACCGGGAATATTTCCTATATTGCAAGTCAAATAACACCACGTCTGCAACAAACATACTGCTGACGTATTCAATAAGGAGCTCGCCTGATGGCCCGCGCATTCACACCCAAAGTCGTGACGGCAAATGACCTGCTGGAAGGTGACGTGATCTACCAGACCGAGGATGATCGCTGGTCGCGCGACCTGTCGGACGCGGAATTGATCACGGACGAGGCCCATGCGCAGGTGCGTCTGCTGGATGCCGCGCGTCAGGCGAACAAGATCGTGGGGGCCTATCTGGCCGACGCCATCGCAGGCAAAAACGGCCCCGAGCCGACCCATTTCCGCGAGGATTTTCGCCGCAACGGGCCATCGAACTATGCCCACGGCAAGCAGGAAACAGAAACGCAGCCCCGGGCCTGACCTCTGGTCCTCTCTCTCCCCTTCAAGGCCCCATAGTTCGGGGCTGCAATTAAGGACAGCTAATCATGTATCGCTACTCCGAGTTCGACACAGCGTTTTTGGCAGAGCGCAACGCGCAGTTCCGTGCCCAGGTCGAGCGCCGCATTGACGGCTCGCTGACCGAGGATGAATTCAAACCCCTGCGCCTGATGAACGGCCTGTATCTGCAACTGCACGCGTACATGCTCCGGGTCGCAATCCCCTATGGCACCCTGTCAAGCGCGCAGATGCGCCAACTGGCCTTGCTGGCTGAGAAGTGGGACAAGGGTTATGGCCATTTCACCACCCGTCAGAACATCCAGTACAACTGGCCGAAGCTGAACGACGTGCCGGACATGCTGGACGCGCTGGCCGAGGTTGGTATGCATGCCATCCAGACCTCGGGCAACACCATTCGCAACGTGACCGCCGACCATTTCGCAGGGGCCGCAGCCGATGAGGTCGCCGACCCTCGCCCCTATGCCGAACTGCTGCGTCAGTGGTCGACCGACCACCCGGAATTCCAGTTCATGCCGCGCAAGTTCAAGATCGCCATCACCGGGTCCGAAAACGACCGTGCGGTGATCAAGGCGCATGACATCGGCCTGCAACTGGTTGAGCGTGACGGCGTTCTGGGTGCCCGCGTGATCGTTGGTGGCGGTCTGGGCCGTACGCCAATGATCGGCAAGGAACTGTCTGAATTCGTCGCCTTTGACGATCTGCTGGCCTATCTTGAGGCCACCGTGTCGGTCTGGAATCAGATCGGCCGCCGTGACAACAAGTACAAGGCGCGCATCAAGATCACCGTGCATGAGCACGGCATCGACGCCATCCGCGCCAAGGTCAACGAGCGTTTCCTGCAGGTTCGCCCGCAGTTCAAAGGCGCTGACATGGCCCTGTTGGACGAGATCAAGACGCACTTTGCCGCGCCCGATTTCCGCGAAGGCTCGGTCGCGTCGTTTGAAAGCGCCTATACCAACGATCCGGTTTTCCGTTCGTGGGTCGACACCAACATCGCACCGCACAAGAACGCGGACCACGCGATTGTCACGATCTCGATCAAGAAACACGGTGCAACGCCGGGTGATGCGACCGCTGAACAGATGCGCGTGATGGCCGGTCTGGCCGAAGAGTTCGCCTATGACGAACTGCGCATCAGCCACGAGCAGAACGTGATCCTGCCGCATGTCCACAAATCGGACCTGCCCGCGATCCACGCGAAGCTGAAGGAATACGAACTGGCCACTGCCAATATCGGCCTGATCAGCGACATCATTGCCTGCCCCGGCATGGATTACTGCGCGCTGGCGACAGCTCGCTCGATCCCGGTTGCGCAGGAAATCGCGACCCGGTTCGAGGACCTGAAGCTGGAGCACGATATCGGCCACCTGAAGATCAAGATCTCGGGCTGCATCAACGCGTGTGGTCACCACCACGTGGGCCATATCGGCATTCTCGGTCTGGATCGCGCAGGCGTCGAGAACTACCAGATCACGCTGGGCGGCGACGGCACCGAAAACGCAGCCATCGGCGACCGCACTGGTCCGGGCTTTGCCTATGACGAAATCGTGCCTGCCGTGGAACGCATCGTGGACACCTACCTGCAACAGCGTGATAGCGCTCAGGAAGAATTCCTGCAGACCTACCGCCGCGTCGGCATGGCCCCGTTCAAGGCGGCCCTCTACCCCGAGGCTCAGGCGAATGCCGCTTGACCTGATCCAGACGGAACTGGGCAAAGACCGCAGCGAACTGACCGAGAAGGTCGAAGCGCTGAACGCTCGGTTCCGGCACCACAGCGCGCATGATGTGATGCACGGTGCCATTGAAGAGATCGACGAATTGGCTCTGGTGTCCAGCTTTGGGGCGGAATCGGTGGTGTTGCTGCACATGGCCGCAGTGGTCGACAAGATGACCCCGGTGCTGTTCATCGACACCCAGATGCTGTTCACCGAAACGCTGGAATACCAGCAAGAGGTCAGCGAGCGTCTGGGACTGCGCAACGTCAAAATCATCCGCGCAGATGACGAAGACGTGCAGCGCGATGACCCCTATGGCGCGCTGCGTCTGCGGGACATGGATGCGTGCTGCAACCTGCGCAAGACGTTTCCGTTGCAGCAGGCTCTGGCCGGGTACGACGGCTGGATCACCGGGCGTAAACGATTTCAGGCTGGCAGTCGCGCCGCGCTTGATTTCTTCGAGGTCGAGGACGGCACAGGCCGGATCAAGGTCAATCCGCTGGCCCATTGGGCACCCGAGGACGTGCGCGCCTATATGGAAGAAAACAACCTGCCCCGGCACCCGCTGGTGGCCAAAGGGTATCCCTCGATCGGCTGTGCGCCCTGCACCTCGCCGGTCAAGGAAGGCGAAGACCCCCGCGCCGGACGCTGGCGCGATCAGAACAAGGAAGAATGCGGCATCCATTTTGTCGATGGCAAGATGGTGCGCGTTGGAGAGAAAACATGAACGTAATCGTATCGGATACCGGGTTCGCGCCCGATGACTGGACCGACGGCTTTGTCACGCTGGACGACGCCGCCAATGATGTGGTCGCGCTGGATGTGGCGTCGGACACGGACCCGGATGAATTGGTTGAACGGCTGGGCAGCGCGCAGATGGTGCGGGTGGACTTCCCGTCCTCGGCAGATGGGCGCGGTTTCACCATCGCCCGCGTTCTGCGCCTGAAAGGCTTTACTGGCCGCCTGCGGGCCAAGGGACATGTTCTGGCCGACCAATACGCGATGGCCCGGCGCAGCGGGTTTGATGAGGTTGAAATCGACGATGAACTAGCGACTCGCCAGCCCGAAGATCAGTGGCTGGCCCGCGCAAACTGGAAAGAAAACAACTATCAAGCCCGCTTGCGCGGCTGAAACCGCAATCGCCAGCTTGTGGAACAAAGGGGGCGATCTGTCCCCTTTTCATGACTTGAATCAAAGCTTAAACGGAGATGTCGGTTTACCAAGCCGACAGTGAAACGATGACAGAGATGACACCCGTGACCGAAGCAACCGCCGTTAAGGCCCCCGTTCTGCCGGACGCTCAGACCGTAACCGACGTAAAGCACTGGACCGACAGCCTGTTTTCCTTCAAGGTCTCGCGCCCTGCGTCGCTGCGGTTCCGCTCGGGTGAGTTCGTGATGATCGGTCTGCTGGGCGACAATGGCAAGCCGTTGCTGCGCGCCTATTCGATTGCCTCGCCGTCGTGGGATGAGGAGCTGGAGTTCTACTCGATCAAGGTGCAGGACGGCCCTCTGACCTCGAAACTGCAGCACATCAAGCCCGGCGATCAGATCATCCTGCGGCCTAAACCGGTCGGTACGCTCGTGCATGACGCGCTGCTGCCCGGCAAGCGCCTGTGGTTCTTCGCCACCGGTACCGGCTTTGCGCCCTTCGCCTCGCTGCTGCGCGAACCGCAGACCTATGAGGATTATGACGAGGTCATCATCACCCATACCTGCCGCGAAGTGGCGGAACTGGAATACGGTCGCCAGCTGATCGAAAACATCCGTCAGGATGAATTGCTGGCCGAACTGATTGGCCAAGGCTTTGCCGACAAGATCCGCTACTATCCGACCACCACACGGGAAGAAAGCCCGAAGATGGGCCGCATCACCGACCTGTTGAACGACGGCTCGGTCTTTGCCGAACTGGGCATCGAAGGTGGCATCAAGCCTGAAACCGACCGCGCGATGGTCTGCGGCTCGCTTGCCTTCAATCTGGATATCAAGGAAATCCTCGAAGGGTTTGGCCTGCGCGAAGGTGCCAATTCTGAGCCCAAGGAATTCGTGATCGAAAAGGCTTTTGTCGGCTGATCCCTAAAGCTGGCCGGGATTTCACACCCCGGTCAGCGATTTCCCGTCATAAATCAGGCTTTTTCATGTTTCCCTGAGCTTATGCTGCTTGAAACGCTCTGCGCACCGGTCTAAATTCCGGGCTCGAAATTCTGCAATCATCAAAGGAATGAACCCATAGCCCGCAGACCCCACAACGCGCCGCCGCAAAGAGATACCGGACCGCGCGTCAATGACAAAATCCGTGCCCCCGAAATTCGCCTGATCGGCGCTGAAGGTGAAAATGTCGGGGTGGTTCATCCCGCCAAAGCCATGCAACTTGCCGCAGATGCCGGCCTCGATCTGGTCGAGATTTCGCCCAACGCGAACCCGCCGGTCTGCAAGATCATGGACTTTGGCAAATACAAGTACGAACAGCAGAAACGCGAAAGCGAAGCCCGCAAGAAGCAAAAAGTCATCGAGGTGAAAGAGGTCAAATTCCGGCCCAACACCGACACCCATGACTATGACGTGAAGATGAAGAACGTCTTCAAGTTTCTGGAAAAGGGCGACAAGGTCAAAGTCACTCTGCGCTTCCGTGGTCGTGAGATGGCGCACCAGAATCTGGGCCGCGAGTTGCTGGAACGTGTGGCCGAAGACATCAAGGATCTGGGCAAGGTCGAGAACATGCCCAAGATGGAAGGCCGTCAGATGATCATGATGATCGGCCCGCTGCCGCAGAAGTAATCTGTTATCTCAGCGTGTTTGAAGGCTCCGCCGCTTTGGTCGGGGCCTTTTTCATGCACGGTCGTGTTTGTACCAATGGGCCGCATCACGGAAGTCAAACGCCAGCGAGATCAGGTCGACCACAAGCAGGATAGTCAGAGCGGCAGCATAGCCCGGGCTCAACTCTACGCCGCCCCGCAACAGAAAGGCCACCAACACCACCAGAGGCACCCAGAACACCAGATGCGGTAAAGACATCGCACGCGTCATCCCGCGCGCGGCGACCATGATGGGAATATTCGGCACCATTCCCATCAAGGAAAGCCCGGCCACCCACCAGCCGAAGGGCTGACCGACAAATGCCAGCGGCATGAGGTTCACCGGTACCAGAACGACGGCGACCCAGATTTGTACCCAAAGGGGCAGATCCCGGAAACTGCTCCAGATATCCCGCACCATGATCTTGACCTTCCGACCGTTGTTGCGCCCCAACCCTAGCGAGGTTGTTCCGCGCCGAAAGGTCAGTCACAGGATTGTCAGACCACGCTGTCAATTGCGCGGCCGAGTTTTGTGATCAGTTCGGCGATCTGCGCATCTTCAATGATGAATGGCGGGGCCAGCAGAATGTGGTCCCCATGTTTGCCATCCCGCGTGCCGGACATCGGATAGCAGATCAACCCTTCGGCGAAGGCCGCTTTCTTGATCTTGCCTGCAATACCGCGCGCAGGGTCAAACGGTGCCTTGCTATCCCGGTCCGCGACCAGTTCGATGCCTCGAAACAGACCTCGACCCCGAATGTCGCCCACATTCGGATGCTGGCCGAATGCGGATTCCAAAGCGGATTGCAGCTTTTCCCCCATCACACCCGCACGCGCAGGCAAATCGCGCCCGGTCAGTTCCCGCACCACCGCCAGCGCGGCGGCGGTCGCCACGGGATGGCCGATATAGGTGTGTCCGTGCTGGAAGAACCCCGAGCCGCTTTTGATCGCGTCGTAGATTTTCCCGGTGCACAGCATCGCCCCAATCGGCTGATAACCAGCCCCCAACCCCTTGGCGATGCACAGAATATCCGGTGCAACGCCATCATGATCGCAGGCAAACAAATGACCGGTACGCCCCATGCCGCACATGACTTCGTCCAGAATCAGCAGCACGCCGTACTGATCGCAGATTTCACGAATACGTTTGAAATACCCCTCAACCGCCGGAACAGCGCCCAGAGTTGCACCCACCACCGGCTCCGCCATGAAGGCCATGACTGTGTCGGGGCCCAGCCGCAGAATCTCGTCCTCCAACTCGTTGGCGACGCGTTGGCCGTAGTCAAAGCTGCTCTCGCCCTCGGGCTTTTCGGCGTATTCGTAGCATGGCGCGATATGGGTCATCTCGATCAGCATCGGCGCGAACTGCGCCCTGCGCCACGCGTTTCCCCCCGCCGACAAGGCCCCCAATGTATTGCCATGATAGCTCTGCCGTCGTGCGATCACATGCCGCCGCTCGGGCTGGCCGATCTCCAGAAAATACTGCCGCGCCAGCTTGATCGCCGCCTCGGTTGCCTCGGACCCGCCCGAGACGAAATACACCCGGTCCAAATCGCCGGGCGCATGTTCGATTAGCAAATCAGCCAACCCCTCGGCCGGTTCTGAGGTCATGAACCCGGTATGGGCAAAGGCGATTTGCCCGACCTGGTCCTGCACAGCGTGGATCACGGCGGGGTTGGAATGCCCCAGACAGGACACCGCCGCGTCGCCACAATCCAGATAGCGCTTGCCCTGCGCGTCAATCAGGTAACAGCCATCCCCCGCTGTCGCGACAGGCAGTTCAGATTTTGTATGACGCGGAAACACATGGCTCATTTCATCGTCCTTTCCAGAAGAGAGACCAAAGCGGCCACCGACGCCGCATTATCGACCCACGGCTGACCGTCGGGACCGGTCAGACTGTTTTCGAACCCTACGCGCACGTCCCCGCCACGCAAGGCGGCCTCGGCCAGACACAGATGTTCCTGCGGCCCAAAGGCGCAAACCATCCAAGGCGACGTTGACTGCTGGAACAGGTCAATATCCTGCGGCGCGGACTGCTGATTGGCCGTATATCGCCCCAGAACCAGCAGCCGATCTGTCTGATCGCTGCGCACTATCCCTGCTGTCTGCCAGTCGTCCAGCAATGCAGCATCGCTGGCATCATAGAGGATATGCTGAACCCGCGTCCCCTGCTCGGCGCACAGCCCATAGACCCGATCCGCCATGTCGGGCTGCCGCGCAACCTCGCGCACCGAGATCGACGCCCACTCAGGCCGCACGCCCTGCAGACACTGGAACTGAGCCTGCACCTCAAAGACACCAGCAGCCTCGGTCGTGATCTGCACATCTATCGCGGGGACGGCAGACTGTACCGCCGCGATTGTTTCCAGATACTGCCCAGCGTCCAGCGAATGCCGCCCCTGCGCATTGCGGATATGCAGATGCAGCCCGTTCGCGCCCGCCTCAGAGCAGCTTTGCGCCGCTTTCACAATTTCATCCAAAGAGATTGGAAGCGCCGCATGATCCGCATGCCCCCGCCGCGCCCCGTTCGGAGCGACCAGCACATATGGGCGGGTTCCAGTCTTCATTTGAGTCTCATCAGGGTCCGGCATGTGCCAATCTCCAGTTGCCTACGCCCATCTATCCGCCCCAGCCATGTTTTCTACTTGCCAAATTGAAAACATATGTTTTTCTTTAACCATGCCCACGACACCCAACCAGCTCACCGACCAGTTGCGGCGCGTCATTGATACCATGCCCGCCCAACTTCAGGCCGCCGCCAAATACATCGTCGACCACCCCGGCGATTTTGGCATGGACCCGATCCGTACCACAGCCAGCAAAATTGGCGTCAGCTCGAACGTCCTCGTCCGCCTGGCCCAGCGATTGGGGTTCGACAGTTTCGACGCGTTTCGCCGTCCGTTCCGAGCCGCCCTTGTCACCGACAGCGAAGACCGTCTTAGGCAGGACTGGATAACGCGCCTACGGTCCGAAAGCCCCTTTGGCGCGACACAGGCGGATTTCGCCCAGAACGAACTAAATGTGGTCGCCCGGTCGCTTCGGCAAATTGAACCGGACAAGCTGCAGCAAGCGATTGAGTGCATTCTCAACGCTCGCCGCTGCTTCGTTACTGCCACCCGCGCCAGCTATGCGCTGGCCTATTACTTTCACTACGCCGGCCGCATGGCCCACCCCGGATTGCACCTGATCCCCCGGCATATGGGCTCCGCAATTGACGACCTGCTGCAGGCGGACGAACAGGATTGCCTGCTGGCAGTCACGGTCAGCCCCTACTCTGCCGATACCATCCGGTCCATTCGATTCGCACGGGAGAAAGGTGCACAGATCATCTTGATCTCAGACAGCGACGTCATCGCGCCGGGCACCAAGGCCGACATCTCGTTCCAGATCAGCACACGGTCGCGGCATCACTTTTCAAGCTTCTCTGGTGCAATGGCCGTTCTGGAATGTATGCTGGGCCATCTCTTCGTTGCCGGGGGCGCAGAGGCGCGCGACCGTGTCGAGGACTACCAGAAAGCGCGCGAAGATACCGGGGCCTATTGGCAGCCGAGCAAGCCACCGCGGGTACGTCGCAAGTAAAAAGCCCTGGCTTGCCGGGGCTTTTTGACGATTGCCGTTGCGACTTACAAGCAAGCTTCAACCGCCCGCTTGGTCATGACACTGACCAAATGCGCGCGATAGTCCTTGCTGCCATGCAGGTCGCCGATCATGTTGGCGGAGTTAATGCTCAGCCCCATCAAAGCGTCAGCGCGGAACTCCGTGTTCAGTGCCTGCTCTGCCTCGGACCAGCGGAACACACCGTCCTCGCTGGCCCCTGTCACGGCCACACGCACGCCATCGGCAAAGCGCGCCACGTAAACACCCACCAATGCAAAGCGCGAAGCAGGCTGCAGGAACTTCTGATAGCTCGCCGCCTGCGGCACCGGGAAGCGGACCCAGGTGATGATCTCGCCCTCATCCAGCGCGGTCGAGAACATGCCCTCAAAGAATTCATCCGCCGCAATCTCGCGCTTGTTGGTCACGATAGTCGCGCCCGAGCCCAACACGCCCGCAGGATAACAGGCCGCCGGATCATTATTGGCCACCGAGCCGCCAATGGTGCCGCGGTTGCGCACCGCCGGATCGCCGATCTGCCCCGCCAAAGCCGCCAGCGCCGGATAAGACCTCGCTGCCTCACGCGCCACCGTTGCATGGGTCGTCGCCCCGCCCACCGAGACCGAGCCGTCATCCTCAACACAGACCCCGATCATCTCGGCAATCCCGCTCACGCTGACCAGCACTGATGGTGCCGCCAACCTCTGTTTCAGCGTCGGAATCAGCGTCTGACCGCCCCCCAACGCCTGCGCATCCTCCGACCCCAACGCGGCAACTGCGTCCGCAATGGTCGAGGGCTTCTCAAACTCGAAACTGTACATTTCGCATTTCCTTTCCGAAGAACAAGGATCCGTTCTTCATCTGGCTACAAATATCCCGGGGGTACGTGGGCTGGCCCCCGGTCCTCCCTATCCAACTCAGCTGTTCATCGCTGCCCAGACGCGCGACGGGCTCACCGGCATGTCGATGTGATCCACCGCCTTGCCGCCCGAGTTCAGCGCATCCAGCACCGCATTGACCACCGCAGGCGGTGAGCCAATGGCCCCGGCCTCACCACAGCCCTTCACACCCAAGGGGTTGTGCGTACACGGCGTCTGGCTGGAATGATCGACCCCATAGAAGGGCACATCATCGGCACGCGGCATGGCGTAATCCATGAACGACGCGCTCAGCAGTTGGCCATTCTCGTCATAGGCGCAGTTCTCCAGCATCGCCTGACCGATGCCCTGACCGATGCCGCCATGCACCTGGCCGTCCACGATCATCGGATTGACGATGTTGCCAAAGTCATCCGCCGCGGTGAACGCCTCGATGCTGACTTGACCGGTTTCCGGGTCGACCTCGACCTCGCAGGCATATGCCCCAGCCGGGAAGGTAAAGTTGGCCGGGTCGTAAAACGCGGTCTCCTCCAGCCCCGGCTCGACCTCCAGCGGGTAGTTGTGCGGCACATAGGCCGTCAGGGTCACATCACCCCAGGCCACCGACTTGTCAGTGCCCGCCACGCTGAACTGACCGTCCTTCAGCTCGATATCGGCCTCGGACGCCTCCAGCAGGTGGGCGGCGATCTTCTTGGCCTTGTCTATCACCTTCTCGGTCGCCTTCACCATGGCCGAGCCACAGACCGCCAGTGAGCGCGAGCCATAGGTGCCCATGCCAAACGGGATCTTCGAGGTGTCGCCATGCACGATCTCAACCATCGACTCGTCGATGCCAATCATGTCGGCCACAACCTGCGGGAAGGCGGTCTCATGCCCTTGCCCGTGGCTGTGCGCGCCTACCATGACGCTGATCGAGCCGGTGGCATTCACCCGCACGGTCGCCGCATCGTAAAGACCCGCACGGGCCCCCAGCATGCCAACGATGTTCGAGGGCGCAATGCCACACGCCTCGATATAGCAGTTGATGCCCAGACCTCGCAGCTTGCCCTTGGCCTCGCTTTCCGCACGGCGCGCGGAAAAGCCTGCCAAATCCGCGGCGGCCTCCAGCTTGTCCATCGTCCCGTTATAGTCGCCGGTGTCATAGGTCAGCGCCACCGGCGTGTCATAGGGGAACTGCGTGACAAAGTTCTGGCGGCGCAGGGCAATCGGATCGACGCCCAACTCGCGCGCGGCTTTATCTACGACACGCTCCAGCTGGAACGTCGCCTCGGGCCGGCCCGCGCCGCGATAGGCGTCCACCGGCACCGTGTTGGTGAACATCGCCTTCACATTCACCTGAATGACCGGCGTCTTGTAATTGCCCGCCATCAGCGTGCCGTGCAGCCATGTGGGCACGGAGCTTGAGAAGGTCGACAGATACGCCCCCAGATTGGCAAAGGTGTTGGTCCGCAGCCCGATGAAGTTATTGTCCGCATCCAGCGCTAGTTCGATTTTGCTAACATGATCCCGGCCATGGGCGTCCGACATGAACGCCTCGGACCGGCTGGAGGTCCACTTCACCGGCCGGTTGCAGGCCTTGGCGGCGAAGGTACAGAACGCCTCTTCCGCATAGTGGAAGATCTTGGTGCCAAAACCGCCGCCTACATCCGGGGCCACCACGCGGACCTTGTGCTCGGGCAGGCCCAGAACAAAGGCGCACATCAGCAGGCGGATCACATGCGGGTTCTGCGAGGTGGTAAAGAGCGTGTACTCATCCGTCCCACGCTTGTATTCCCCAACCGCCACGCGCGGCTCCATCGGGTTGGCGACCAGACGGTTGTTCACCAGATCCAGCGTGGTCACATGGGCCGCATTGGCGAAGACCTCGTTGACCTTGGCGTCATCGGCCTCACCCAGCTGCCAATCATAGCAGATGTTGTTCTTCAGATCGTCATGCACCAGCGTCGCGCCCTCTTGGGCTGCGGCCTTCATGTCGATCACTGCGGGCAGTTCTTCGATGTCCACCTCGATCGCCTCGGCCGCATCGCGCGCCTGTTCCAGGCTGTCGGCCACAACGGCGGCAATGGGATCGCCCACATGACGCACTTTACCCTGCGCCAGAATGGGATGCGGAGGCTCCTGCATCGGCGCGCCGTGCTTGTCCGTCACTTCCCAGCCGCAGGGCATGCCCCCCACGCCTTCAAAATCTTTGCCGGTGAACACCTTGACCACGCCCGGCATGGCTTCCGCCGCCGAGGTGTCTACGTTTTTCAAACGGCCATGCGCGATATCCGAGCGCAGGAAATGCACATAGGCCTGTCCGGCCACGTTGATGTCGTCGGTATAGTTGCCTGCTCCGGTCAGAAAGCGCACGTCCTCGCGCCGCTTGGAACTGGCTCCGATGCCACTGTCTTTGGGCATTGCTTGTTCTCCTCCCTGTGGATGCGCGTGCATCCTGTGTCAACCCACGGGCGTCTCCCCCGACGCCCGCAGCGGCATCATTCGGCAGCGATGCTGCCTACGTCCTGACCCGATGCGGCCATGATCGCCTTGACGATATTGTGGTAGCCCGTGCAACGGCACAGGTTGCCTTCCAGATACTTCCGGATTTCCGCTTCCGTCGGGCGCGGGTTATCTTTCAGCAGCGCCGCCGCACTCATCACCATGCCCGGCGTGCAGAACCCGCATTGAAGCCCGTGATGATCCTGAAATGCCTGCTGGATCACATTGAGCGAGCCATCGGCATTCGCTTGTCCTTCAATCGTGCCAACATCGGCCCCGTCGGCCTCGAGCGCCAGCATGTTGCAGGACTTCACTGCTTCGCCGTTCACGTGCACAACGCATGCACCGCATTGCGCCGTGTCACAGCCCACATGCGTCCCTGTCAGCGAAAGGTGGTCGCGCAGAAAGCTGGACAGCAACGTCCGGCCTTCGACATCACCGCTCACGGACTGGCCGTTCACGGTCATTGAGACCTGTGTCATAAGTTCCTCCCATTTCGTGTTTTTGCTTGCCCCGAGTTAAACACGGGAATTTTCGTTTGAGAACAGAAAATTTTGTTTGTTTTTCTTAAGGTTCACGCAACCAACCCCGACCATGTAGCGTACCAAGGCGTTACGGCAATTTGTTGGTGGATTACTTCCTTCTTTGGGCCCGAGGCTGCGGTCTGGTCGGTATCTCCTTTAGCAAACCACCCACGCCCATGCCCGCGATATCGATGGCGGTCGTTTCGATTCCGCACGCGACACGGGACAAAACCCAATCCGCGCCGTTCAAAGCCGGAGACCGCGCGCAGCCCGGCAAACCGATCACAGGGCGATCCGCAAGCTGGCCCAGAAACAACAGGTTCCCCGGGTCAACCGGCATGCCGAACCGATCCACGCGACCTCCGGCCAGACGGACCGCAGCGGGCGCGACATCGTTGACATCCGATGTTGCAGAGCCGGTTAAGATCATCGTCAGATCGCCGCTTGTGTCCGCGACAGCAGCCGACAGTGCATCGGTTCTGTGCGGTACGATTTTGACGTCGCTCAGCTCCATACCCAGCGCCTCTACCCGGCCCCGAATGGCGGCGATTCCCTTTTCATTGGGCGGCCCGCCGGGAATGTCGGTCACGATCAGACCGGCAGTCTGGTAGACCGGGCGGACAAGGCGAACTGAATCGCGGGCAAGCTCTGCGGCGCGCTGAACGTCGTCCTTTGGGACGGCATAGGAGATCACCTTGATCGTCGCGACCATACCCCCAGCACTCATCTGTTGGTACTGGGGGACCGTCGCGACCGTGATCATCGGGTTCACCTGATTGAACCGCTCGATTGCATCCACGTCGAAAACCGAGACGCCCGGCCCGTCGGCCAGCAGGTTTACCCTGCCTGTGAACGCTTCGGTCACGCGCAGATTGGCTGATGCGGCGTCGGGTGTCAGTGCTTCGGCCAGCAGGCGCGCGGCCTCATCCTCATGGCAATCGCCGGGTTCCAGCCGCGCCACTGTGACCTCGGCAATACCGGCATCTGAAAGATGCGCCACATGTTCAGGCGAAAGAGTCAGCCCCTTGCGCAGTTTCTTCCCACCCGCCGTCACCGAATGCGCGAGGATCGCGCCACCGGCATCTGCGACCGGCACCGGACCGAACTTCATGCCTTACCCCGCAGCACTGCCGTCATCTGCGCCAGAATGGCCACTGCAATCTCGGACGGGTCAGCGGCCCCGATGTCCAACCCGATGGGACCATGAATGCGCGCGATTTGGGCGTCACTGAACCCGGCGGATTTCATCCGATCCACACGCTTGGCATGGGTTCGGGTCGACCCCAGCGCGCCGATGTAGAACACGCCTGCCCCCAAAGCCGCCTGCAACGCAGGGTCGTCGAGCTTGGGATCGTGGGTCAGCAAGACCAGCGCCGTTCGCGTGTCCAAACCCAGGCGGGCAACGGCCTCATCCGGCCAGTCGGTCAGGATTTTCTCACCCGGAAACCGGTCATCCGACGCGAATGCTTCGCGCGGGTCCACGATGGCGGGATCATATCCGGCGATCCGCGCCATGGGCACCAAGGCTTGCGCGATATGAACCGCGCCGACGACGATCAGTCGCAGCGGAGGGTTATGTACGGCGACAAAGGTCTGCCCATCCTCTTCAAAACCGGACCGATCCATGCGCAGCCGGTCCTTGTAGGCGTTGCGCCGCAAAGCGCGATGGCCGGTTTCGATATTTACCTCATAGGCCAGAGGCTCGCGCGCCGCCCGCGCTTTGACGAGTTCAGCCAGCATCGGTTCGGGCAGAACCATTCCCACGGGCTCAACAAGCACGCGGATCGTCCCGCCACAGGCCAAACCCACGGCAAACGCGTCTTCGTCGCTGACGCCAAACTCCAACAAGCGCGCCTCACCCTCGTCGATGGCTTCCAGCGCCTCGACAATCACCGCGCCTTCGACGCATCCGCCCGAGACGGACCCTTCGATCCGGCCATCGCCGCCAATCACCAGTTGCGCGCCCACACGCCGTGGCGCACTGCCCCAGGTTTCAACCACGGTGGCAAGGGCAGCATCGCGCCCGGCGCGATACCAGTTCAACGCCGTTTCCGGACTGTTATCGAATCGTTCCATTGAACTCTCCCCGAGTCTTCCGATCCAACATAGGCAGGATTAACGCAATGAAAAGCGGACCAAGGTCCAGGCCGGGCAAACAAGGCCAGTGAATTCGGCGGCAAACGGCCCTTTTCACATTCACATACGCAAAGGATTGATTGTCACCTCACCCGGTTCTAGCCTGCGCTGGCAGCCGGATGATTACCGGACGCGCGCAAAGATCCCCCTTAATCGGAGACAAGACATTGAAACGCATTCTGACACTGGGAACGGCGATTGGCCTTGTGGCCTCGACCACCGCATGGGCTGACACATTCGAACGTTATGGTGAGGTCGAAGGCTGGAAAGTGTTCATCGACAACGAAAAGAAATCCTGCCTTATCGAGGCGGTGGACGATTCTGAAAACGTGGTGCAGATGGGCCTGACCGAAGATCGCGGCGTTGGCTATGTCGGCGTGTTCACCAAGGCCGAAACCAACATCAAGCGCGGCGAGAAAGAGGCCGTGGCGATCCTGCTGGGCGACAACATCTACGTCGGTGAGGCAACGGGGATGAAGGGCAACATAACCAAGGGCTATTCCGGCGGCTATGTGCTGTCAGATGACCCTCAGTTCGCGGATGACATTGCCAACAAGAAGGTGATGATCGTGTTTCCCGAGAAAGAGTTTGCGTTCACCGTTGATCTGACGGGTACCAAGAAAGCCATGGCCATGGCGCGTGAGTGCAACGAAAAGCAGCTTGGCTGAAGTTCAGGCAGAAAGCGCGGAGATCAGCCGCGCTTTCTCGCCCACGTCGTCGGTCCGCGAGATTACGGTCGCGAGATCTTCGAGCGATGCGATCGAGTGACCGGCGCGGAAGCTATCCACATGGGGCAGCATCGCCATCACGCCCTGCGCCTTTGGCGCGAAACCGTCCCAGCGCAGCAAGGGGTTGAGCCAGATCAGTCGGCGAGACGACAGGTACAGGCGCTCCATTGCCTTCGCCAGCGCCTCCGGCTCGCCCCGGTCCAGACCGTCTGAGATCAACAAGACGACCGCGCCCTGCCCCATGACACGCCGCGACCAGTCGCGGTTGAAGGCGTGCAGGCATTCGCCGATGCGGGTACCGCCCTCCCAATCCTGCGCTTCAGCCCCGGCGGCGGCCAACGCGGCATCCACGTCGCGCTGTTGCAGATGGCGGGTGATGTTGGTCAGGCGGGTGCCGAAGGTAAAGGCGTGCACCTTGGCCCAGCCCGCGCCCTTGGCATTCGAGACCGTATGCAGGAAATGCAGGATCAGGCGGCTGTACTGGCTCATTGATCCCGAGATGTCGCAAAGGACGACCAGATTGGGCCAGCGCGGTTTCGGCTTTTGCCGGGCGATATCCCGCAACTCTCCGCCCTGCCGCATGGCAGATCTCAGGGTGCGGGCACGGTCAATGCGATGGCCCAGATGGCTGGCTTGTCCCCTGCGCGACTCGATGGGCTTCACCGGCAGACTCAGTCGCGCTAAAAGGCGTTTGGCCTGCGCGATTTCCGCCGTGCTCATCTGTTCGAAGTCCAGACTGCGCAAGCGTTCCTCGGACGAGGCGGTTTGCAACGCGTCGATGTCCAGTTCTGTACCGCCTTCGTCTTCCGAGGGTTCGGGCAGGTCGCGCTCGACCCCGTCCAGCAACGCTTCGGCGGCGCGTTTTTCGCCAGCGTCGGCTTTACGTTCCTCCTGCACGCCGCGGATGGCGGGCAGCATCATGGACATCATGTGTTCCAGGTAGCGCGGGTCGCGCCAGTAGAGGCGAAAGACCTGCGAAAACACCGTGCGGTGTTCGGGGCGGTTCACGAAACAGGCGTGCAGGGTCCAGTAGAAGTCCCGCTTTTTGGTGAAACCTGCAGCTTGAACGGCGCGGATGGCGTCGACAACGCGGCCCGTGCCGATGGGAAGTCCGGCTTTGCGCAGAGCCCGTGCGAAATGGGTGATGTTTTGCGCCAGCTTCGGGTTGACGGGGATATCGAGCGGGAGTTGTTCTGCCATCAACCGTCATGGGGGCTCTGCCCCCATACCCCCGAAGTATTTTTGAACAGAAGAAGCATCAGGCGGGTTCGAGGTCAGCTTTGGCCTGATCCAGAATGCGTTTGGCCTCGGACCCTTGCAGTTTCTGGATGTCGTCCTGGTATTTGAGGATGGCACCCAGCGTGTCGCCGATCACCTCGGGGCTTAGGTTGATCACGTCGAGCGCCAGCAGGCATTTGGCCCAGTCGATCGTTTCGGCAACGCCGGGTTTCTTGAACAGGTCCTCGGTGCGCAAACGCTGGACAAAGGCGACCACCTCGCGGCTGAGCGCTTCAGCGGCTTCCGGCGCGCGGGCGTGGAGGATTTCGATCTCGCGGTCGAAATCGGGGTAGTCGACCCAATGATAAAGGCAGCGGCGTTTGAGAGCGTCGTGCACCTCGCGTGTGCGATTAGAGGTGACGATAACGACGGGCGGTTCCGGGGCTTTGACGGTGCCCAGTTCGGGGATCGTGACCTGAAAATCGCTGAGCGCTTCCAGCAGGAAGGCCTCAAACGGTTCATCGGTGCGGTCGAGCTCGTCGATCAGCAGGACAGGCGCGCCGTTTTCGTCGGGGCGCATGGCTTGCAGCAAGGGGCGTTCGATCAGGTAGTCGTCCGAGAAAAGTTCGGTTTGCAGCTTGCCGCGATCAGCCCCGCCCGAGGCC
The DNA here is from genome assembly GCF_056533855.1 of Ruegeria sp. F11. NCBI lineage: Bacteria > Pseudomonadati > Pseudomonadota > Alphaproteobacteria > Rhodobacterales > Roseobacteraceae > Ruegeria > Ruegeria sp. F11. Next base: position 240,095 of record NZ_JBQFOW010000006.1, read on the forward strand.
TCGGCGGTTCGGATCGCCACCATCTGCGCCGGAAAGTTCCATTCATAGACCGCCGAGGATGCATCCAACCCCTCGTAGCATTGCAGGCGGATCAGGCGGCGGTTCAGGCCGGCGGCCAGAGCTTTGGCTATCTCGGTTTTGCCGACGCCCGCCTCACCTTCTAGAAACAGCGGCCGCCCGAGTTTCAGTGACAGGAATACGACCGTCGCCAGCGCACGCCCGCAGACATAGCCTTGCGCACCCAGCATGGTTTGAACGGCGTCGATGGTGTTTGGCTGCGTCATGATGCTCTCCTCGGGCACAACAGGTCACGATGGCGCGCGCGCGTCAAGACCGGGCCTTTGCAGGGACTTACGACGTTCCGGTCGGTTGACAAGGGGCCGGGTTGAATTCAAGGCCTTTCACCACTGACCGCGCTGTGCTAGCCGGGGGCCATGACCGATACCCTGACGATCCGCCGCCCCGACGACTGGCACTTGCACCTGCGCGACGGCGCGATGTTGCAGGCCGTCCTGCCCGAAACCGCGCGTCATTTCGCCCGCGCGATCATCATGCCGAACCTTGTGCCCCCTGTTGTGACAGGTGCGCAGGCCGCGGCCTATCGCGAGCGTATCATGGCCGCTCTGCCCGACGGAATGACGTTCGAGCCGCTGATGACCCTGTATCTGACTGAAGACACCGACCCCGGTGACATGGCCGCCGCCCATGCCAGCGGTCTGGTCAAGGCGGTCAAGCTGTATCCGGCTGGAGCCACGACAAATTCACATTCGGGTGTGCGGGATTTCGACATGGTGCGGCCGGTGCTTGAGAAGATGGCCGAGATCGGCTTGCCGCTGTGCGTGCATGGTGAGGTCACGGATCTGGAGATCGACATCTTTGATCGCGAGGCGGTGTTCATCGACCGTGTGCTGGACCCAATCCGCAAGGCCACGCCGGGTCTGCGGGTGGTGATGGAGCACATCACGACCCGCGACGGGGTTGAGTACGTCAAAGCCAACGACACCGACCTAGGCGCGACGATCACGGCGCATCACCTGATCATCAACCGCAACCACATTCTGGTCGGTGGGATCAAACCGCACTACTACTGCCTGCCGGTCGCCAAGCGGGAAGAGCATCGGCTTGCGTTGCTGGCCGCTGCGACCGCGGGCGATGCAAGGTATTTCCTGGGCACGGACAGCGCGCCGCATACGGATGAAAACAAGGAAATGGCCTGTGGATGTGCCGGTTGTTTTACGGCGACCAACACCATGTCATTGCTGGCCGAGATGTTCGACCGAGAGGGCGCGTTGGACAAGTTGGAAGGCTTTGCCTCGCTGAACGGTCCGGAGTTTTATCGCATGCCAGTGAACGACGAGACACTGACCCTGACCAAGGGCGATCCGGTCGCATATCCGGCCAAGATCGAGACCGGGGACGGGCCGGTCACGGTATTTGATCCGGGCTTCCCGCTGCACTGGCGTGTGTCTTAACCCGACAGCATTTTGGCCAGATCGCGGGCGCGGCCTCCGGTGCGGAGCATCGACCAGATCGCGTCAGCTTCATTGCCTCCGATCAGCTTGGCGGCCTTGCCACGCACGCGATCCTCGCGATCCGCAAGCGACATGGGGGCCAGCAGGTCATGGGTCGCCTCAAGGCGCGCGCCGTCGCGGCGTAGCAGGGACACGTGCGCCTGCGTCTCAGACAGGCTTTCGTCCGCCTCAACCGTTATGCGGTCCCGCAGGGACTGAATGCGCGGGTTGGCGCAGTTTTTTTCCGAATAGCTGCTTGGTAAGGCGGTATCGAACCCCAAAGCCTGCATGGCGATCACCGTGCGGTACGAGAATTTGGCCCCCAGCCCGGTGGTCGGAGACATCTGATTGCAGACGCTCATCCAGCGCGGATGGGTTTTGATCTTGATCTCGGCCACTTCGGGTTCTGCGATATCCAGTTCCCGCGCGGCCTCCAGCGCCGCATGCAATCCGTGGCAGCAGGCGTGGAATTTATGGCTAACGGATTCGAACAGCCAGTCCTCGCCCAGCCCATCCAGCGCGGCATCTACATCTTGGGCCCCCTTATGGGTGGCCCCAAAGCCATACTGCCCCTCAAGCGCATCGGCGTTTGGTTCGAAACCGCGCTGAATCAACGCGGCGGCCTCGACCCCGGCGGATGCGGCGAGACCGGCGTTGTAGGGTTTTCCCATCGTGCCGAATTGGGCCTTCAAACCCGCCGCGCGCGTAGCGGTTAGGCCCAGAACCTGCCGCATCTGATCAGCGTTGAACCCAAGTATTCGCCCCACGGCAACCGCCGAGCCAAAAGCCCCTGCGGTGGCAGTCTGGTGAAAACCGGCCTGATAGTGGCCACGTCCGAGCCACAGACCGATGCGGATCGAGACCTCCATCCCGACCAAAGCCGCCTCAAGGAAATCGACGAGGATCCGGTCGTCCCATTCGCTGACGGCCAGCGTGGCGGGTAAAACGGCGACCGACGGGTGGCCGATATGGGCAAAGTGGGTGTCGTCATAATCCAGCGCGTGCGATACTGTGCCATTCACCAGCGCCGCCGTGCGCAAAGGCGCGGCCCCGTGCCCGAACAGATGCGCCTGCGGGGTTCCGCCTTCGTCCAGTACCATCTGACGCACGGTGATTGAGACGGGTTCAGCTTCCCCGGCCCGCCCCACGGCGATCCAGTCCAGCGCGGACAGGGATGTCACGACCCGCGCCTGAGCAGAGGTCGAAACAGGACCCGCAGCAAAGGCGGCCAAAGATGTGGTCAAATCACTCATAAGGCGCAGTCTAGCGCGCGCCAAAAGCTGGTAAAGACTTAGCTGTAAAGATCGGCGGCCCGGGCTTCGAACGCGCGGACGATCCGTTGCATGGCCTCGTTGAAGACAACGCCGATGATGCCCTGCAGAATGGCGTTTTTAAATTCGAAATCCACGTGGAACGAGATGTTGCAACCGCCATCCGGCGCGTCCTCGAACTGCCAGTCGGATTTCATGTATTTGAACGGGCCGTCCAGATACTCGGTGTCGATTTTCTTTTGGCCGGGGAACAGAGTCACCCGGCTGCCGAAGCGCTCGCGGAAGACTTTGAAGGAAATGACCAGATCGGCCTCCATCACCTGCGCGTCGCCCGCGTCATAAGTTCGGCGAATGCGGGCAGCCGCGCACCAGGGCAGGAACTGTGGGTATTTCGCCACGTCGGCCACCAATTCATACATCTGCTGGGCGGTGTATGGCAGGTGGCGTGTTTCCGAATGGATAGGCATGGCGATCAGGCATTTACAGGTGACAATGGCGCGTCATGTCGTATGTTGCGCGCCAAAGATCAAGGGGGCTGTGATGAGTGACCGCGCATATGTGATAGATGAGATGATCTCGGCCAAGGCTATCGCCGCCCGGATCGAGGAGTTGTGCCGGGAAATCACGGGTGAGTTCGGCGGCACCGACAAGCTGGTTGTCGTCGGTCTGTTGCGGGGCAGCTTTGTCTTTATCGCCGATCTGGTGCGCGAGTTGGACCTGCCGATCGAGGTGGATTTTCTTGAGGCGTCCTCTTACGGCGATTCGATGGAGAGCAGCCGGGAAGTGCGTATTCTCAAGGACTTGCGCGGCGCAATTGAAGGGCGAGATGTGCTGGTTGTCGAGGATATTGTCGATACTGGCCACACGCTGAACCACGTCACGAACCTGCTGCGCAGCCGCAAACCGGCCCGTCTGAAATCCATCGCTCTGCTGGATAAACCCAGCCGTCGCGAGGTCGATTTCCGCTCGGACTGGATCGGGTTTGAGATTCCGGATGAATTTGTCGTGGGGTACGGCATCGACTACGCGCAGCGAAATCGCAACCTGCCTTTCATCGGCAAGGTCAGATTTACCGAGGAATAGATGGACCCTCGCCACCTGATCCGCATGTCCCGATGGGCCCGGAACCCGCCCTCGGAAAGACGGGTGCTGTTGGTGATTTGCGCGATAGTGATCTGCCTGATGATCGCCGGGGTCGAATACATGGGATGGTGGCCGGACTGGGCGACCGGAGAAGAAATCCGCGCACCGCGCTGATTTTGCTAACCTAAAACCTGTCGGATGGCGGACAGAAACACCCCGGTCCCGATGGGAATAAGCGCGTCGGGGAAGTCGTAATCCGGGTTGTGCAATTGCGGATGGTCGCGCCCCGCGCCAAGCCAGAACATCGCCGTTTTGGCTCCCTTGCCGAATTGCCCGAAATCCTCGGAGAACCTTTGCGGGTCCGAGGTCAGGGTGCAGGGAACATCTCGGTCGGCGCAGGCGTCGGCCAGAATGCTCACAGCCTCGGGGTGATTGGTGCAGGCCTCGAACACATCGTCGTAGGTGATGTCGAAAGTCAGCGTCTCGGCCTTGGCGACCCGGGCAACCAGCGCTTCGGCATCGGCAATCAGCGCGGTCATGCGGGCGTCCGACACGGTGCGCAGCGTGACCCAGAGTTCGGCTTTTCCGGGGGCAACGCCAAAGGTCCGCTCTCCCAAACCGGCATGGGTCACGGTGGTCAGGGCATAGTCTTGACCCAGCGGTCCACCCTGCCCCAAATCACTTAGACCGGGGACGAGTTGCGACAGCGCCCCCGCCGGAGACACCCCATCCTGCGGCGCCGCCGCGTGGGACGTCTTGCCGGTCAACCCAATCCGCATCCCGCGCGACGCGCAGTTGGTTGCCGCTTGGCACAGTTCCACCGCACCCATGTCCAACCCCGGCAGATTGTGCAGGGAAAACACATAGTCGGGGGCAATCTGGGTAAATTTCGGATCGGCGCGAAAGGCGATGGCCCCTTTCCCGGTTTCTTCAGCGGGTTGAAAGATCAGGACCACGCGCCCGGTCTTGGGGCGGGCCTTGCCCAACGCCTCGGCCACTCCGAGTACCATCGTCATATGGCCGTCATGTCCGCACAGATGCCCCTTGCCGGGGATGCGGGACACATAAGGCGCGACCGAAATCTCCTGAATCGGCAACCCGTCCAATTCACACCGGATACCCACGCTCGGGCCACTTTGCCCGCTTTCGAAAACCGCAGCTACGCCATGCCCGCCAATTCCGGTCAGGACCAGATCAGCACCGGCGCGCTGCAAAAGACCGGCAACGCGCGCGGCGGTTTGTTCTTCAAAACCAGAAAGTTCGGGCTGCTGGTGCAGTTCGTGGCGCAGGCCGGTCAGCCGAGCAATTGCGTTAGGCGTCACGCCTGCCCCAGCTTCTCTTGCCGTGCGGCGCGCAGCCGGGCGAAGTCATCGCCTGCATGGTAAGACGACCGCGTCAGAGGCGTGGCCGAAACCATCAGGAAGCCTTTGCCATAGGCGGCCTTTTCGTACGACGCAAACTCTTCGGGTGTCACGAAACGGTCAACGCCGTGATGCTTGGGCGTCGGCTGCAGGTACTGGCCGATGGTCAGAAAGTCGATATCGGCGGCGCGCATGTCGTCCATCACTTGGCGGACCTGCTGTTCATCCTCTCCCAGACCGACCATGATCCCGGATTTGGTGAAGATCGACGGGTCCTGTTCCTTGACCCGCTGCAACAGGCGCAGCGAGTGGAAATACCGCGCGCCGGGGCGAACTTGGGGGTACAGGCCCGGGATGGTTTCAAGGTTGTGGTTGAACACGTCCGGCTTCGCCTCGACAACCGTTTCCAGAACCGAAGGATCGCATTTCAGGAAGTCCGGCGTGAGGATTTCGATTGTCGTTTTGGGCGAACGGTGCCGGATCGCGCGGATGGTCTGAGCGAAGTGATCCGCGCCGCCATCCTCAAGATCGTCGCGGTCGACCGAGGTGATCACCACATGGTTAAGGCCCAGCTTCTCAACCGCATGCGCAACCCGGCCCGGTTCGAACACGTCAAGCGCATCTGGGCGGCCTGTGGCGATGTTGCAGAAGGTGCAGCCGCGCGTACAAATCTCGCCCATGATCATCATGGTGGCGTGTCCCTGGCTCCAGCACTCGCCCACATTGGGGCATCCCGCTTCTTCGCAGACCGTCACCAGATTGTTGTCGCGCATGATCCGGCGCGTGTCGGCATAGCCTTTGCCGCCGGGGGCCTTGACCCGAATCCAGTTCGGCTTTTTCGGCTGCGCATTGTCCGGGCGATGCGCTTTTTCCGGGTGGCGTTGCTCGGGAATCTTGAGGTCTCGCACGGGCAGTTTTCCTGACTTTGGGTCAACTTTGGGTTCCCTTAACATAAACACATCGCTTCACGTACACCAGTGACGCATAGCCGCTATGCAGAGAGGCCGTGCAGGCGCGGTGAAATCATCGCTAAAAATCTTAATTTAAATAATTTTCTTAATCGTTTGAGTAAAAGAAAAGGAACTTTGCGGATGCAGCATATCTGCGATTGAAGGCCTTTTATTGCTGTTTTAAGTCACGTCCAAACACCACTGAATCACAGGAGCTTGTACATGAAATCCGACACCAAACTGCCTGACGTGACCTTCCACACCCGCGTGCGCGATGACGCGATCGAGGGGCCCAACCCCTTCCGCTGGGAAGACAAGACAACTGCCGACTATTTTGCTGGCAAGCGCGTGATCCTGTTCTCGCTGCCGGGTGCGTTCACACCCACATGCTCGACGTACCAGTTGCCGGGTTTTGAGAATGGGTATGCCGATTTCACCGCCAAAGGCATTGATGAAATCTACTGCATGTCCGTCAATGACAGCTTCGTCATGAACAAATGGGCGCAGGATCAGGGCCTGAAGAACGTCAAGGTGATCCCCGATGGGTCGGGCGAGTTCACCCGCAAGATGGGTATGCTGGTCGACAAGGACAATCTGGGTTTCGGCATGCGTTCCTGGCGGTATGCGGCCATCGTCAACAACGGCGTTGTCGAGGCATGGTTCGAAGAGCCCGGCCTAATGGATAACTGCCCAGAGGACCCCTATGGCGTGTCCTCGCCGGAGACCCTGATGAAGCATCTGGAACAGGCGGTTGAGCCTGAACTGGCCTGAGCCTTATCGACCAAAGGCCCGCGTTCAGCGGGCCTTTTTCATGTGCGGGTGGCGGCTACGATCTCTTCGCCGACATCCCGGATCACCTGCGCCAGCCGGTCCGTCCATTCGTCGTCACCAGTTGACGCCCGACGCACAAGACCAACCGTCCGCGCGGGCTGAGGCGCACCGAACCGCAGCAGCTTTAAGCCCGAAACGGCCTCGGATTCCGACCGCGCCGCCAGTTCGGGCATCAGGGTCAGGCCGAAGCCCTCGGCGACAAGGCGAGACAAGGTGGCCAGGGACGATGCCCCCATGTTGATCTGCCCGCTGCTGCGATCTTGCCCGCAGACCTCAAGCGCCTGATCGGTCAGGCAATGGCCGTCTTCCAATAGCATCAGTTGCGCTGATTTCAGGTCCAGAGGCCGCAAAACATCCGGGCTGCTGGTCAGTTTCTTCAAACGCGCCGCGCTGCCCGCGATCAGGAAGTGGTCCTGGAACAGCGGGATTTCGCGAAACTCTGACCCACCGGCAGGCAGAGCCAATACGGCGGCATCAATCTCACCGCCCTGCAGCAGCGACAGCAGGGTTTCAGTCCGCGCCTCGCGGATTTGGACCCGCAGTGACACGTCCCCTGCCCGCAATCCGGCCAGAACGCCGGGCAGCAGGTAAGGCGCGATGGTCGGAATGATTCCGATCGACAAGGACCGATGACCGCCGGAATGATCCCGCGCGAACTGATCCAGCCGGTCCGCAGCCCCCAGCACCTTCCGCGCATGGTCCAGAACATCGCGCCCCAGCGGCGTCAGCAGGATGTCACGGGCCTGACGTTCGAACAGAACGCCGCCCAGAACTTCTTCCAGCGTTTTGATCTGAACTGACAGCGCCGGTTGTGAGACATGGCAGGCCTGCGCCGCGCGTCCAAAGTTGCGGTGTTCGGCAACGGCTCGGAAATACTGCAATTGGCGGAGCGTGAAATTCATAACCATTGATTATCACTTCCAGCGCCAATCGCAAGGCAACCTAATCGCCGGATCAACCGATCATGCGATCCATCTCAGTCTGTTCTTGATAGTGGCGCTTGAGGCGCTGCAAGGCGATGCGCAACACAATCTTGCCCGACCGCGCCGACCATCCCATGCGCTTTTCCGCAAGCTCCAGCCCCTCAAGGTAGCAACAACACCGCAGGGCCACATCGCTCAACCCCGGTCCGAGGTCGGATAAGGCGCGCGACACCCGATCCCGCGCGTTCGAGGACCCGCGCCCGCCGTGCGATTCACTGTCGAAATTGCCTCGCCCGCCCGCGGTCAGGAATCTGTCCCAGTTCTGCGCGACCTGAGGGCCAATCTGCGCAAGCTCAAAGTCTTCGCGCAGGCGCTCACCGGCGCTGACCAGCGTTTCATCCAGAAACGGTTTCCCATCCCGATCCCGCCTGCGCGCCAAAGCGATCAGAGGGCTTTCCGCAGCGCTATACCGAATACGCCGCGCCCGATCGTTCTGGGGCACTAACCCTTGCGGCTGGAACGGCGTCTGGGCGTCCGCCATGCCGAATTCGTTCCGGCTGCGCGCTTTGTTTTCGGCCTTGGCCACCAACTGGCTCAGCGCCGTCCGGCCCGAAGATGAAATCCTGTACCGGGAAATGCGCCCCGGATTGTCGCAAGAAATCCAGTCCTGCAGCGCCAAAGCCTGCGCGATGTGACAATCGACAACGGCGGTTTTCGTGGCCCCGGCCTTGCCCGTGTCGCGCACGACTACGGCCTTGTCCATATCCTCGGCCACAGCCAGAACCGACCCGGTCTCGCACAGGCGGCGCAGAACGCGCAGCGCTTCGCGGTCGAACTGTTCCTCTACGTCTTCGGGCTGGCAGGAATAGTCCGGCTGCTTTTCTGCCAGCGAAAAATGCGTTTCGGCCAGCGATTGCAAAGCAGCATCTACAAGCGGGTCGTCACGCCGCATTTCGATACGACGAATTTGTCTGAGGATGGTCGATGCATGGCACCCCGCCGATCTTGCGATATCGCGGATCGACCGACCGGCCTCGGTATGCGCGAGATACCTCTGCGCGCCTTCTGGAACCCACGCCGGAATGGTGAAAGCCATGTTATTTTCCATATTTATTTGCCCTCGTCGACAAAACAGACTGCCTCTTTTCGCCCTCGGAATTTGGGTTAACCAAATCTAACTAGAGTTGCTTTCGTTACTCGTTCGTTAACCCCGAAGCGCTGAAGCCAGATTTGATTCAAAAAGATAAACAGTCATGAAACCATCGTTCGGCACGAAGCATAATGGCGCAACACCCGCTTAGGTTGTGTAACAAGCAGGCTGTCAATCAAACGAATACAGGACACCTGAAATGCAAGACCTGATGACCATGCTCACAGCGCTCCGCCGCCCACGTCTGTTGGCACGCGCGGCAAAATTCGGAGCGCAAGACTATAATCGGGATCGGCATTTGCAGCGTATTCTAGGATACGGCGCGTTACCCGGTACCGGGGCAGCATTGGTCCAGTTGATGGAGCTTGAGCGAGAGGCGAATGACCTGAGAAAAGAAGAAGATGCCGCCTATTCACTGGTGCGGCATCTGGATTTGCTGATCGCATTGTTGGGCGAGGCGCAACTATATCAGGCCAGCCGCGCCGCGCAGTATCAATAGTTAGGTAAACGCATCCGGCATCGAGGCCTTCTTCTCGGCGATATACGCCTCGAGCGCGGCGTTGATTTCGGGGTCGAGCTGGGGCTGCTGGTAGTTGGCCAGCAGATGCTCGACCCGCGAGGATGCCAGCGCACGCGTATCGCGCGAGCCTTCCTCCTGCCAGGTTTCGAACGGTTTGTAGTCCAGCAAGTCGGTTTTCCAGAACGCTTCCTTGAAGTTCGCCTGCGTATGGGCGCAGCCAAGATAGTGACCACCCGGCCCGACCTCGCGGATCGCATCCATGGCCTGCGCATTCTCATCATGCGCCACGCCTTTGGCCAGACCGTGCAGAATTCCAAGCTGGTCGGCATCCATGACGAACTTTTCGAAATCGGCCACCAGACCTCCTTCGAGCCAGCCGCAGGAATGCAGCATGAAGTTCACGCCCGCCATCAGGCCCATGTTCAGCGAGTTCGCGGTTTCATAGGCCGCCTGAGCGTCCGGCAGCTTCGAACCGCAGAACGATCCAGCAGATCGGAACGGCAGGTTCAGGCGCCGCGCAAGCTGGCCTGCGCCGTATGTGATATGCGACGCCTCTGGCGTTCCAAATGTCGGTGCCCCTGAGTTCATGTCGATCGAGGTCACAAACGCTCCGAAGATTGCCGGAGCACCCGGGCGAATGATCTGGCTGTACGCCACACCTGCCAACACCTCGGCCAGAACTTGTGTCAGGGTCCCGGCAACCGAAACCGGTGCCATCGCACCGCCCACGATGAACGGCGAGATGATGCAGGCTTGATTGTTGCGCGCGTATACCTCAAGCGAGCCCATCATCACGTCGTCGAAGGTCAGCGGCGAGTTGATGTTGGTGAGCGAGGTCATCACCGTATTGTTCTGAACGAACTCTTTGCCAAACAGAATCTCGCACATCTCAACCGAATCCTGCGCCCGGCTGGGATCGGTGACCGAGCCCATGAACGGCTTGTCCGACAGCGTCATATGCGCCTTCAGCATGTCCAAATGGCGCTTGTTCACTGGAATATCGGTCGGTTCACATACGGTCCCACCCGAATGGTGCAGCCATTTCGACATGTAGGCCAGTTTCACGAACTTGTTGAAATCGTCCATGGTCGCATAACGGCGGCCACCTTGCGCATCGCGCACGAACGGAGGGCCGTAGACAGGGGCCAGAACCAGATTGCGCCCACCGATTTCAACCGATTTCTCGGGGTTGCGCGCGTGTTGCGTAAACTGGCTGGGGGCCGTTTTGATCAGCTCTCGCGCCAGACCGCGCGGGATGCGCACGCGCTCTCCATCGATGTCCGCACCAGCGTCGCGCCACCGTTCCAGCGCGGCCGGATTGTCAACGAAGTTGACGCCGATCTCTTCCAGAACGGTTTCCGCGTTGTGTTCGATGATCTCAAGCGCTTCTTCGTTGAGGATCTCGAAGTTCGGAATATTCCGCTGAATGTACTTTGCGGTTTCGATGCGGACTGCCGTGCGCTCGGCCCGGCGGGCGGCGCCACCGCCGCCTCTCGCCCTGCGCCGGGTGTTTGCCTCTGCCATGAGAAAATCCCGTCTGAGTGTTTAGGTTGAGCGTTGTGTTACAAGATTGCGCAATCCTAACGCATCTGGATTACGGCGCTCTAGTGGTAAAAGCGACACGGGACCGACGTATCGGCGCTTATTTTCCCTTTCCGCAGAAATCGGTCCTTTTCGGCGTAACGACATCTGCGTGGCGCTTGATGTAGATCTCTTTTCCGGCCCGCGCATGCCCTCGGCAAACTGGCGCCATCCACTTATCGTAGTCCGTTCGCCCGTCTGTGGATCGCATAGCAACCGCAAGGCTTGCACTTTTCCCACATTCCATCGCGACGCATCTTTGACGACCGCTGCCGCTGACATTTCTGTAGTGCTGAAAAAAACTTGGACACCCGCATTTGGGTTTGCCCGACAGTGCGATCACCTTCATCCGAAAATAATTTTGACGGTTCAGCCGGTATGTCGCAGTCTTGCATTCCTCGCGCGCTTTGTCGTCAACAGCCCAACGATCCTTGGCAATGAAAAACGCCGCCTTGAACCGGGGGTTGTTGTGTTTTTCGCACATCGGAATGATGAAGGACTGCCCGTAGGGTTTGGGAATGAACTCTCCCTTCTTATTCTTCTTCGCCTCGTCGATTTTCACGAACCGAACGTGGGCCCCATGCTTTCCCGGCTTAGAGCAGCCCATGTAAAAGCAGGCCGGGTCGCGCTTTTCATTTCCAGTGTAGATTTTCCAGTGGTTCAGCCATGATCCGCAGCCGCATTTGGGTCGCTTTGACGACCCTTCGTGGTTCTGCACAGGATGCCGGTCTTTGTAGACCTTCTGAGTTCCGCCAAGGCCATAGCCGGTATGTTCGGGCATAACGCGCTACCTAAATATCAACTAAACACTGCCCACAGTGTAACAAATTCTACAGGTCTATGCATCTTCGGCAAAACCCTTGCGCTGGTGTGGCAGGCGTCTTAAAGCGACCGCATGACCCAAGACACCCACGACCGCCTTCTGATCATCGACTTCGGCAGCCAGGTGACGCAGCTAATCGCACGCCGCCTGCGCGAACTGAACGTCTATTGCGAAATTCACCCCTATCAGAATGTCACGATGGATTTCGTGCGAGAGATGTCTCCGCGCGCCGTGATCTTCTCGGGTGGTCCCGACAGCGTGACGCGCGAGGGTTCGCCGCGCGCGCCGCAAGGAATTTTCGACCTCGGCATACCGATCCTGGGCATCTGTTATGGCCAGCAGGTGATGATGCACCAACTGGGCGGCAAGGTCGAAAGTGGCCACGGCACCGCCGAATTCGGACGCGCCTTTGTTACCCCGAAGGAAAAGCTGGATATTCTGGATGGCTGGTTCGCTGACGGCGATGAGCAGGTCTGGATGAGTCACGGCGATCACGTCAGCAAAATCGCTCCGGGCTTTGAGGTGTATGGCACCTCGCCCAACGCGCCCTACGCGATCACCGCAGACCCGAACCGGCATTTCTATGCGGTTCAGTTTCACCCCGAGGTGCACCACACCCCCAAGGGCGCGAAACTGTATGAAAACTTCGTAAGGCTCGCCGGGTTCCAGGGCGACTGGACCATGGGTGCCTATCGCGAAGAGATGATCCGCAAGATCCGCGAACAGGTCGGCGACAAAAAGGTGATCTGCGGGTTGTCCGGCGGCGTCGACAGCTCGGTCGCGGCGATCCTGATTCACGAGGCCATCGGCGATCAGTTGACCTGCGTCTTTGTCGACCATGGCCTGCTGCGCAAGAACGAAGCCACCGAAGTCGTTGGCATGTTCCGCGACAACTACAACATCCAACTGATCCACGCGGATGAAAGCGAACTGTTCCTTGGCGAACTGGATGGCCAAAGCGATCCCGAGACCAAGCGAAAGATCATCGGCAAGCTGTTCATTGACGTGTTCCAGAAACACGCCGACACCATCGAAGGGGCCGAGTTCCTGGCGCAGGGCACGCTCTACCCCGATGTGATCGAGTCGGTTTCCTTCTCGGGCGGCCCCTCGGTGACGATCAAATCGCACCACAATGTTGGTGGCCTACCGGAAAAGATGGGCCTGAAACTCGTCGAACCCCTGCGCGAGCTGTTCAAGGATGAGGTCCGCGCACTGGGCCGCGAACTGGGCCTGCCCCAAAGCTTCATCGGCCGCCACCCCTTCCCCGGCCCCGGCCTGGCGATCCGCTGCCCCGGCGAGATCACCCGCGAAAAGCTGGAAATCCTGCGCGAGGCGGACGCGATCTATATCGACCAGATTCGCAAACACGGCCTCTATGACGATATCTGGCAGGCTTTTGTGGCGATTCTGCCGGTCCGAACTGTCGGTGTGATGGGCGATGGGCGGACTTACGACTATGCCTGCGCCCTGCGTGCCGTGACGTCAGTTGATGGCATGACCGCCGACTATTACCCGTTCAGCCATGAATTCCTTGGCGAAACGTCCACCCGGATCATTAACGAGATCAAAGGCATCAACCGATGCACCTATGACATCACCTCAAAACCACCGGGCACGATTGAGTGGGAATGACAGGAAAGCCGGTTCACGACCGGCTTTTTTATATTTATCAATGAGATAAACCAACCCACGAGGCGCACTTGAACGGCAACCAGTCTCATGTCTTCAAGGCAGCCGTTTGGATGACCGGCGCGATTGCGTCGTTTTCATCCATGGCAGTCGCAGGGCGAGAACTGAGCCTGAATCACGACACGTTCGAGATCATGATGTACCGCAGTTTTGTGGGCGTTCTGATTGTGTCTCTGGTGCTCACCGCAACCGGAAAATGGCATCAGGTTTCCACCGAACGGATGGGCTTGCACGTGGTTCGAAACGTGGTGCATTTCGCCGGGCAGAACCTGTGGTTCTACGCCGTTGCCGTCATCCCGCTGGCACAGGTCTTTGCGCTGGAATTCACCAACCCGATCTGGGTGATCCTGCTTTCTCCGCTGTTTCTAAAAGAACGCCTGACGGCCCTACGCGTTACGGCTGCCCTGATCGGTTTCCTCGGCATCCTGATCGTCACCCGCCCGGGGGCCGTGCCCCTTAACCTCGGCGTCGCAACCGCTGCCGCGTCCGCGATTTTCTTCGCATTAACAACTATTACCACAAAACAGCTCACCCAAACCGCCAGCACCGGCTGCATCCTTTTCTGGCTGACGGTGATCCAGGCCATTCTCGGCGTCGCCGCAGCCGGAATTGACGGCCAGATCGCTTTGCCGAACCCTCAGACCGCGCCCTACCTGCTGCTTGTCGGGCTGGCGGGGCTGCTGGCGCACTACTGTATCACCAACGCGCTGGCGATCGCGCCTGCCACCGTTGTTGTCCCATTCGATTTCGCGAGGCTACCAACAATCGCGGTTGTCGGCATGCTGCTGTACGGTGAACCAATCGACAACTGGACGCTTCTTGGGGCCGCCGTGATCTTTGCAGGTATCTTTTTGAACGTCTGGTCCGAAAATCGTAACAGTTTGGCAACAGTCCCCCGCGATACTCATCACAAGTAACGCACGGTCACTGGTTGACGATAAAGTAAACGCGAAGAAAGTATCGAGCACCACAATTCAGCAGGGCAACGCGGACACACTCAATCCACCACCATCCGCACCTGCGAAGGACAACGAGGGAGGAATAAATGAAAAGAGCGCTACTTTCAGCGTGCGCACTTTGTGTGGGGTCAACTGCGGCGCAGGCAGGCGGCCTGGATCGAACAGGTCAGCCCATCACTCTGATCTTTGAAGAGGGTAACTACGCCGAGTTTTCGATATCGCGGACAAACCCGGACGTCACAGGCGATGACCTGACGAATCAGAACCCGTTCGGCACACCCTCGGGCAACATTGCTGGCGACTTCAACCAGGTTGGGGCTGGCGTGAAGTACGATATCAATGAGCAGCTTTCCGTGTCGTTCCTCTATGATCAGCCTTTTGGATCGGACATCCGTTACCCGCTTCCATCCGGCAATCCGACGCAACCCGGCTCGCTTCTTCTGGGCGGGACCGAGGCGTTTGCGGATTCAGACAGTTACACCGGCATCCTCCGCTACAAATTCAACGACAACTGGAGCGTTCACGGCGGACTTCGCTATCAGCGCCTTGACGGTAATATCCGGCTGCAAGGCTTGGCCTATGGACCCTTTGACAGCTATGAAATCGACGTGGCACGCGATGGAGCTTTCGGCTGGGTCGTCGGTGCTGCCTACGAGATTCCCGACATCGCATTGCGTGTGGCGCTAACCTATCAGTCGGAAATCGAACACGACTTCTCCACGACGGAAAACTCGCCCCTGTTCCCGGCAACCATTAATGGCACGCAGGAGGTAAAAACTCCTGAGTCGGTCAATCTGGATTTCCAATCCGGCGTTGCAAAGAACACACTTCTGTTCGGTAATATCCGCTGGGCCAATCATAGCGTCACTCAGCTGAGCACCACTGCTGTTGGACCACTTCCCAGCGTTGAGCTGATCGATCTGACCAACACCATCACCTTCAACCTTGGTGTTGCGCACCGGCTGAACGAAAACTGGGCTGCTTCTGTCGCTTTGGGCTATGAACAGGAAGACGGAGACGACCTTGTTTCGCCACTGGCCCCGACCAACGGTTTCAAGAGCATTAGCGTTGGCCTGCAATACACCCACGAAAACATCAGAATCAGTGGCGGCGTTCGTTACACTGATCTGGGTGATGCGTTTGCCGAAACCGGCACACCAGATGTTGCGCGAGCCGACTTCCGGGACAACGACGCTGTAAGTTTTGGCCTTCGGGTTGGCTTCAGCTTCTGAACAAAAACAATAACCTGATCTGGAAATCTAAGCCCGCCGGCTCTCGGCGGGTTTTTTTTGAATTCGCACGATCCGGGTCGCGTATGACCCGCAAAATGCGTCAATTGGGTTCATGACAGTTCAAAAAACACTCTCCCCCCGCGCATGGTCCGAGCTTTTGCTGCTTGGCCTGATCTGGGGTGCCTCGTTTGTGGCGATCCGGATCGCGCTTGATAGCATTCCGGTCATGACATCCGTTTTGCACCGCACCTTTTGGGCGATGCTGGCTCTTTGGCTGGTCGTTTGGGCGAGACGGTTGGAAATTCCACGAGACCCACGAATTTGGGCTGCTTTCCTAGTGATGGGACTTTTGAACAACGTCATCCCGTTCTCACTGATGGCATGGGGTCAGTTGTACATCGATACAGGGCTGACTGCGATCCTGAACGCTGCGACGGCTGTGTTTGGCGTTCTGGTGGCCGCCCTGTTTTTCAAAGACGAACGCCTGACCAAACCGCGTCTTTTTGGGGTCGCCTTGGGGTTTCTGGGGGTCTCCATTGCAATTGGCCTCGGAAACTTCGCCAGTTTCAACCTGCAAAGCACCGCTCAACTAGCCATTTTAGCCGGTACGATCTCTTACGCCTTCGCAGCCGCCTGGGCGCGGGCCACCTTGTCCGAACTTCCCCCGCAGGTTGCTGCCGCTGGCATGCTGACCGGGTCCACACTTTTGACCCTCCCCATAGCCCTGATGGTGGACGGAGTGCCCAGCTTTAACCTGCCAGTCGAGACGTGGCTCGCAATTGGCTACTATGCAATCGTCGCAACCGCCGGGGCCTATCTGCTGTACTACCGGGTGTTGGCGATGGCTGGCAGCGGCAACTTGATGCTGGTGACGCTTGTTATCCCGCCCATTGCCATCGTTCTTGGCGCCCTTCTGCGGGATGAAGCGCTGAAACCCAGCGCCTATCTCGGATTTGCCGTCCTCGCGATTGGCCTGCTGATCCTGAACCGATCCGGCAGACGCGATTGACGCCGCCCCCTGCCCGATTTAGCAAAGGCAAAAAAGGGACAGCGGACCATGATCTACAGCTCAGCTCAGGACTGGCGCGATGCGGCGCGGAAGAAGGTGCTGTTTTTCGGCATGTCGGGTCTGGGCAAAACCTATGTGTCGAACATCCTGCGGGACTCGGGCAACTGGTTTCACTACTCGATCGACTACCGCATCGGCACCCGCTATATGGGCGAATACATCACCGACAACGCCAAGGCAGAGGCGATGAAGGTTCCGTTTCTGCGCGAGTTGCTGCTGTCGGATTCGATCTATATCGGCTCTAATATCTCGTTCAACAACCTGACACCTGTGGCAGCGTATCTTGGAAAGCCCGGCGACCCTGCGAAGGGCGGTCTTGAGATGCCCGAGTATCGCCGCCGACAGGAACAGTTCCGTCTGGCCGAGATTAACGCCTTGCTGGATACCGGCTATTTCATCGACCGCGCGCAACGCCTGTACCAGTACCCTCATTTCATTTGCGACACCGGCGGTTCGATTTGTGAGTGGGTGGATCCCGACGATCCCAAAGACAAAATCCTGTCCAACCTGTCGGAACAAACGCTTATGATCTGGCTTCAGGGGGACGAGGATCACACCTCGGAATTGATCCGGCGGTTCGACAAGGCTCCTAAGCCGATGTCCTATCAGGCCGAATTCTTGACCCACGTGTGGACAGAATACCTGGACCAGCATGGTTGCGCCGAAGCCGACGTCGACCCTAACGCCTTTATTCGCTGGACCTACGCGCAGGCACTGGCCCATCGCAAACCCAGATACGAGGCGATGGCGCGAAACTGGGGCGTCACGATCACAGCGAAAGACATCGGAAAGGTCCGGGACGCGGGCGATTTCGATGAGTTGATCGAACGCACCCTTGAGACCCGCCGCAATTGCGCCTAACTGTCAGTTTTCCCTGAACTCTTCAAAAGCTTGAACCCATGCCTATCAAGATCCCCTCAGACCTGCCCGCCTTTGACGTCCTGACCAACGAGGGCGTCATGGTCATGGCTGAGGATCAGGCTATGCGGCAGGACATCCGCCCCCTGCGGATCGGGTTGCTGAATCTGATGCCCAAGAAGATTCAGACCGAAAACCAGTTCGCGCGCCTGATCGGAGCGACGCCGCTGCAGATCGATCTGACTCTGATCCGCATGACCGAGCACCGGACGCGCAACACCGCCGCCGAGCACATGGCCGAGTTCTATCGTCCTTTCCAAGAGGTAAAGGACGAAAAGTTCGACGGGCTGATCATCACCGGCGCCCCAATCGAACATCTGGAATTCCCCGATGTCACCTATTGGGACGAAATGACCGAGGTCTTCGACTGGACCCAGACCAACGTGCATTCCACCTTTGGCGTCTGCTGGGGGGGAATGGCGATGATCAACCATTTCCACGGCGTCAAAAAGCATATGCTGGACGGAAAGGCGTTCGGGTGTTTCCGGCATCGGAACCTCAAACCCGCCTCGCCGTTTCTGCGTGGGTTCTCGGACGATTGCGTCATTCCCGTCAGCCGGTGGACCGAGATGAAACAGCATGAGATCGACGCCGCGACCGGCCTGACCACCTTGCTCGGCAGTGACGACGTCGGGCCCTGTCTGGTCGAGGATAAAAGCCACCGTGCGCTCTATATCTTCAATCACTTCGAATATGACAGCGACACGCTGAAACAGGAGTATGACCGGGACGTTGAAAATGGTACTCCGATCAATGTGCCGATGAACTATTATCCCGACGATGATCCGTCCCAGTCACCACAGAACCGGTGGCGCAGTCATGCGCACCTGCTGTACGGTAACTGGATCAGTGAAATCTACGGAACAACTCCATATGACATCACCCGCATTGGCATGGATACAACCGATCTGAGGGCCTGATATAAAATGATGCGCGCCGGTGTCATACTGTTGATCCTTTTGGTTGTGCTCTGGGGCATATCGCTCTGGCGTGCGGCGCGTCTGGAAGCGCAGGCCGAGGCCGCCTTTCCGCCCGAGGGCCAAATCCTCGACGTGGATGGCATTGCGGTTCATGCGGTTGTTATGGGTGAAGGGCCGGATGTGGTGCTGATCCACGGCTCCAGCGGGAACACTCGCGATATGACCTTTGCGCTTGCGCCGATACTGGCCGAGAACTACCGGGTCATCGTGTTCGACCGCCCCGGCCTTGGCTATTCGGCCAGCTTCAACCCCGACGGTGAGACGATCATCGAACAGGCCGACATCCTGCAACGGGCCGCTGCCCAGTTGGGGGCCGAAAAGCCCATTGTGGCGGGGCAAAGCTATGGCGGGTCGGTCTCGCTGGCCTGGGCGGTCACGCGGCCCGACAACATCTCGGCCCTGGTGCTGATCGCTGCGGCGGCGATCCCGTGGGAGACTCCGCTGGACGGGTTCAACCGGATGGCCTCAACCTCGACCGGCAATGCGCTCGCCTTGCCGATTGTGGCGTCCTATGTCCCCGATTGGTTTGTCGACAAGGCGCTGGATAACGTGTTTGCCCCGCAAAAAACGCCCGAGGGCTATGCCGAACATTTTGGCCCGGAACTGACCATGCGTCCGGCCTCGATGCACGCAAACGCCAAGCAACGGGCAAACCTGCTGGACGAAGTTGCCGCGCTGCAGCCGCGGTACGGTGAGATTTCGGTTCCGACCGAAATCGTGCATGGCACCTCAGACGACACCGTCAGTCTGGACTGGCATTCGACGCGGCTGATCGAACAGATCCCCGACGCGGAACTGATCGAACTGCCGGGCATCGGCCATATGCCGCAGGTCGTTGCCGCGCCCGAGGTTGCAGCCGCCATTGACCGGGCGGCGGAGCGCGCGGGTTTGCGTTAACCTCCAGCTTAATCCATAGTAAATTATGGATTTTATCGCGAGGTAGAACATGGCCCGGTCCGCAAAAGGTTCCATCCAAAAGTACTTTGACAAGGACGCCCCCAAAAGCGTGCGCGAGGAAATCGAAAACGCGAAAAAGGGGGATATCGTTAACCCGACCTACCCATACTCGGAAAAGATGAAGACCAAAGAGTATGAGCAGCAGATCGAGGCGTTGCAGATCGAACTGGTCAAGATGCAGGCCTGGGTCAAGGAAACGGGCCAGCGTGTCGCCATCCTGTTCGAAGGCCGCGATGCAGCTGGCAAGGGCGGCACGATCAAGCGGTTCCGGGAAAACCTGAACCCGCGCGGCGCGCGCAATGTGGCGCTGAGCAAACCCTCGGATGCCGAACGCTCGCAATGGTATTTTCAGCGCTATATCCAGCACCTGCCATCGGCGGGTGAGATCGTGTTCTTCGACCGCAGTTGGTACAACCGAGGCGTGGTGGAAAATGTCTTCGGCTTCTGCACCTCCGAAGAGCGGGAGCGCTTTTTCCGGCAGGTCAACCCGCTGGAAACCGGTCTGACCAATGATGGCATCCGGCTGTTCAAGTTCTGGCTCAATGTCGGGCGTGCAGAACAGCTCAACCGGTTTCTGGCACGGGAAACGGACCCTTTGAAACAGTGGAAGTTAAGCCCCATCGACGTTGCCGGGCTGAACAAGTGGGACGAATACACCCAGTCGATTTCAGAGACCCTGACCCGCTCGCACACGGAAAACTGCCCCTGGACCATCGTGCGCTCTGACGACAAAAAACGCGCCCGTATTGCTGCGATCCGCACCGTTTTGCATGGGCTGGACTATGACGAGAAAGACAAAAAAGCGCTGGGCGACATTGATCAGACCATCTGCGGCGGGCCGGAGATTTGGGATTCCTGAGCGCCGCGACGGGTCATTTGACACACCGAAGCCGCATTTTTGCCACCGGGAAGCCCCTGATCTGAACTAAGCCTCATCCTCAAAAAGCAAACACGCAGACAGGTGCTTTTGATGATCGAGGAAGTTATCGCCGCCCTACGGCACCCTTTCGAGCTGTTCTTTGATCCAACGAACCGCTTGTCGTTGCTGCATTTGGCAACCGCGCTTGCAGCGGCGATTTTCGTTTTCTACCGCACACGCAAGATGCGCGACGGAAAAAGCCTGCTGAACTGGTTGCTGCCATGGGATGTCCTGTCGCACAAATCCGCCAAGGCCGATTACGTGATGTTCTTTGTGAACAAGTCGCTGGTTGCGGCCATCTATGCCTCGATCCTTGTTCAGGTGCCCTTCTGGTACAACATGGTCGAAAAAGTCATGGGCCCGGCCCCCGCGGCCCCGGCTGAGACGTCCTGGACCGTTTCCGCCATCTACACCATTGTCGCCGTTCTTGCCTTTGACGGCGCCCTTTGGCTGGGGCACTACATCTTCCACAAAGTCCCGTTTCTGTGGGAGTTCCACAAGGTCCACCACTCGGCCGAGGTCATGACCCCCCTCACCGCATCCCGTATGCATCCTGTGGAAGAGGTGTTTGCATCATTGCTGAGCGGGCTTGTGGTCGGCGTAACCGTGGCCCTGCTTGACCAGTATTTCGGGTCTGGTGCCAGCGGCTTTACGCTGTTTGGGCTGAACATCATCGTGTTCGTCTTTTTCATCGCCGCCTTCAACCTGCGGCACAGCCATGTATGGCTACAATATCCCAACTGGGTGCAGCACATCTTTGTCAGCCCTGCGCAGCACCAAATCCACCACTCCAAAGCGCGGCGGCACTGGGATAAGAACATGGGTTTCATCTTTGCCTTCTGGGACTGGACCGCTGGCACGCTGTATTCCCCCAAGACCAATGAAAACGTGGAATACGGCCTGGGCAATGGCGAGGATGGTACGTGGAACAGCCCCATGGCCCTGTATTTCCGCCCCTTCAAAAACGCCTATGCGCTTTTCAAGAAGGACCCACGCGGGGCATTCGTGAGCTCAGCAGAGCAAACCGACGTTGTTTCAGAGGGCACGCCGCCGAAACCAGCGGAAAGCAACTGACCCATACGTCAGGAAAATACCGCGCAACCGTTGGACGAAGGCGGCCTGATACTCTATCTCTTTGGTCTCAATACTCTTTAGCGCAAAGGTGCCTGAGGCCGGGATGACGAAACGCGGGTATCACCACGGAAACCTGAAACAAGCCCTGATCGAGGCCGCGTTGTCGCTGGTCGAAGAAAAGGGCCCGACCGGCTTCACCCTGTCCGAAGCCGCCAAAACCGCCGGTGTCACCCCCGCTGCCGTCTATCGCCACTATCACGGGCGCGAGGACCTGATCGCCGAGGCCGCCCGTCAGGGGTTCGAGATGTTCGCCGACCTGATGCAATACGCCTATGACAAAGGCCAGCCCTCGGCCCTAGCTGCGTTCGAGGCAACCGGGCGCGCCTATTTGGCCTTCGCGCGCAAGAACCCGGGCCATTACATCGCGATGTTCGAAAGTGGCATCTCACTGAACCGCACCCCCGAACTGTCGATGGCCGCGAACCGTGCCAAAAGCGTGCTGGAAAAGGCCGCCGCCGACCTGTCACAACACATCCCCCCCGAAAAGCGTCCGCCTGCGTCGATGTTCAGCGCGCATATCTGGGCGATGAGCCATGGGGTTGTCGAACTGTTCGCCCGCAATACGGGCGCGACCTCTCCCTTCCCGCCCGAAGACCTGCTGGAAAGCGGAATTGGCATTTACCTAAGAGGGCTGGGTCTGGTTCCGCAGGACGACTGACCGGCGCTAGAGAAACCGGTTGCCCGTCGGAACGCTCAGACCCGAGGTGACATTGATCAGGTTCATCTCGCCCATACCCTTGATATCGACTGGGCCAATATCGGAAACCTGAAACTCGTCGATCAGAGCATATTTCATCTCTTCCGGGGCGACGATGTGCATCGGGTTGGCAAAGACCTGCAGGCGCGAGGCGATGTTCACCGCCGGGCCGAACACGTCGTAGACGTATTTCTGAATACCAACGACCGATCCCACAGCCGCCCCCATTCCCAACCCGACCCGGGCCTGCCATTTGTGCGGATGGCTTTCGTTGCGCCGCTCGAGGTAGCGCAGGAACCGAACCGCGCAATGGGCCACCGCCGTAGCATGGTCCGGTGTGGCATCCGGCATGCCCGAGACCGCAAGGTACGCGTCGCCAATGGTCTTGATCCGCTCACATCCGAACTGCTCCACGATGCGATCAAACGCGGTGAAAATATCGTTCAACTCGCTCAGCGTAACGGTCGGGTCCGTCTTGGCGGCAAAGTCGGTGAAGCCGACGAAATCCAGCATGACAACGGAAACCTGATCATAGAGCTGCGGAGTGACGACACCGAAGGTCTTGAATTCTTCGTACACCGCTCTCGGCATGAGATTCAGCAGCAGCCGCTCGACCCGTTCCTTTTCGCGCTCCAACTCTCGGGTGTTCCGTTCCACCATGGTCGAGTAGCTGTCGATCATGCTCTCCAACTCGCGGATGCGGGTGATGTTCTGGCATTCGATGATAAGAACCTGCTCGGACAAGCCGTTTGCCAGCGACACGGCAACCGCAAAAACCAGCGTACGGCGCTTGGGTTTGATCTGCAGTTCCACCGAGTAGCGCAGGCCGGATTGCTTCACATCCTCCAGCTCTCTTGCGTCGAGATCCGGCAGGAGATCCCGCAAAGTCTGTCCCTCGGTCGGGGTTCCGAACCATTCCGCGAACGGACCGTTGTGGAATACAAACTGCAGATCAGACGCCCTCACCACAGCCACGCCGACGCCAATCGCGCGCAGCAACTGTTCATTTATGGCAGCAATGCTCATGCGGCAGTCTTTGCAACGATGATCAGCCGTTTCGATTCAATCGCGCGAAGCGCCAGCTTAACGTCTTCGTCAGACATCCCATGATCGGCCAAAGCTTGACCGAACAGTTCGGCCATTTCATCGAAATGATCGTGCGATATGTTCAGGTGCCTATGCACCGCTTCGATCCGGTCATCACTGAAAGACGCAGGCCCGCCGACCAGCGACGACACGAACTTGGTCTGGTGATCGATAAGACGCGGCATATCTATTTCTTCGAAATAGACCCCGATCTCATCAGAATCCAACGCCATTTCGTAAAATGACATCACAACGCGGCTGATCGTTTTGAAGCCGCCATATTTATCGTAAATCGTCTGTGACACACCAAAACCCGGGTATAACCTTTGAATAACACCACAACACTATATCAACTTGATATTTTTGTTAACGCTAATAAGTCCCAGGCGAAAATTTGTGGGAAACGGCTGGAAAACTCCGGCTTTGCCTAGAAAAATGGCATCCTTACACCTGCAAATCATCCGCACAGGGAACGTAGCCCACATACCCGCCCTGCTCTAGCAGTTTGGCCTGACCGCCCATTCGCCAACGCAGCTTTTGCTGCGCCGACTGCAACTCGCGCCGGGCTCGGAACCAAAGCGGACCTTTGTCGAGCCCCGTATTGGTCGCAACGTCTGTCTCTCGCTCGCCGCTTTTAACCAGATCGGCCGCGCCATCCTGTTGCTTGGACAAAACCATCTGCACGCAGACCGCTGGAAAGACTTGGTACATCCGCCAATCAGGGCGTGGGATCGTTACAAAATCATCGATGTGATCCGAGTACTGCCGAGACCAGTCCAGCAGCTTGCGGCAGCCTTCCTTGGACAGGATGTAAGCCCCGGCGCTTGGAACCATTTCCAGCACTTCCCGCACCGGAACGCCCGATATCTTCTGCACAGGACCAAATCTGCGCGATTTCGGCGCGTAGTCGAGTTTGACGTAGTCGTAACCGGACCCGTCCTGCAACAAGGCCTGAATGACCTCCCCGGCGCGGGCGGACATTTCAGCATCGTCTTCGAAAACCGCAGCGGCTTGCATGTCATTGTCCAGAGCAAGCTGCCAGACGGCGCGATGGCTTTCGAAACAGGCAACCTCAGAGGTGACAAGGCCCCAGCGGCTGCCGGTTCCGGGAACATATCGGTTCTGATCAAGTGCACCGGGCTTGCGCCCATCAATGGCGCTAAATCGGGTGGCGCCGGACAGGCCGATCTTGGCAAACTCGGCTTCCATGAAGTCCTTTCGTTCCGGAACGCGGTCCAGATTGATGTAGAAGACCCCGGTACCCGGTTTCAGTTCGTGCTGGCCCAAATTCAGTCCTTTCCTGAAGCTCGGCCAGATAGGCGAAGCGGTAGCCCGAAATCAACCCCGTGCGCTTGGCAGATCAGCCAGCCAACCGAGCGCGCCGCCGGGCGATGGATTGGCGAAACGCCCAATCGCTGATCAGCGTCAGCGGCAGCAAAACCCGCTCGCCCAACCCGTCGATGACGACCAGACGATCGTCGCGTTCCTGGGCACGCACAATGTTTTCGAACCCCATGTCGCCAACCACAATCCGACCGCGTTCGAGATCATCCAGAAGCTCGATAACCTCTTCCCGCAAGCGCTTTCTCTTCGCCGGATCATTGGCGGCGGCCTTCATCTCGGCATGAACGGACGGTGCAAGATTGCCGTCCGGACCCGTCATTTTCTCGACGACCAGCGCGGGGCCGAGTGATGTCGGCTCGTACCCCATGAAGCGGGCCAGCCGTTCAATCTCGGGGCATCCACGATGGAGGGCCGCCAGATATTCGTTTGCTTCGCGCTGCCACTGACGCAGATTGCCATAGCGACGTTCGGAATACCGGCGGATGAAGTGGTCGCGCTTGGGCTCGTCGCATCGCACTTTCAACAGCGCGCCCTCAAGTTCGGGGTGTTGAAAAATCTTGTAGTTTTGACTTTCACGCAGCGGCGTAAGGCCTTCTAATTCTATCATTTTCCAAATTTTATCCTTGCTGCGGAAGCGCAGAACTTCATATCGGCCTTTAATATAAAGCCGTCATAAGAATGTTACAATGCGATCGGAGTGCGCCGCTTTACACGATGCCGACACTTTCTTTCATCGCCCTGTACAAACGAAAAGCCAGCAAGACTACGAACCTGTGGTCACTCGAGACCGCTTTCCAGCACTCGAAAGTCATTCTCAAGCCAGCGGTATCTGGAATTGATTGGATCGCAATAGTTCTGCTTGATCAGCTTGCTCAGCGCCTTGTGAATAAGCCTGGATGTCGAGGCCGGGTAAACATCGGTTGTGAACAGCGAAAGCGTGCGCACAAAATTGCGCCCCGGAAAGGGTAGCGCTTTGACGCTGTCGTGGAACCTCCGCGCGCGCCCGAAGCTGGCGACTGTGGTGACCGCCCAGCCTCCGCCCTCGGCGACCAGTCCGACGATTGATTGATTGCATTCCAGTTCGAACCGGTTTGGCAGGCTGAACTTGCTGCGGGTTAGTTGGACCTCGATCTGCTTTCCAATCGTATAGTCGCGGGAATACCGTAGGAAAGGAAGATCGGCGTCCGATTTCAGTACGTCCTCGACCGTGCCGCTATAGGCCTCGGGCAGGATGACGATGAAGGGGTCGCGCAACAACGGGTATTCGACCAAACCATCCGTCTTGTCCGCAGGGCGCGTTGCCACCCCGGCATCCAGTTTGTGTTCCTGTAGCTTGGCGATGATCTCGTGGCTGGGGCGCGTGAAATGGCGGAAATTGCAGCGCGGCAGCGCGTGCGCCAGAAAGCGGAACAGCTCGGGCGCGACCTGATTGTCGAAGTCATCAATCAGCGCCAGCCGCAACACCGTTGCGTGCTTCCAGTTTCCGGACCGTATTTCAGCCTCACCCCTTTTCAAAACCGTCAGACCCTCGCGTACATAGCGCGAGAACACCTCTCCGGCCGGGGTCAGCCCCATCGGTCTGCGGCCGTGATCCACCAGTTCCACCCGCAACGCGGTTTCCAGACTGCGCAGGTGGTTGGACACGGTGCTGATGGACAGACCGGTTTCAGCGGCGACTTTTTGAATGGACCCCGATTTGGCGATCAACTGAAAAACTTCCAGCCAGCGAAGGCTCAGAGATTTCGACACGTGCGCTGTTTCCTCTGCTTCCGTTCTTTCGAAAAAATCGAAACAGAGAATCGCCGTTTCGGCAAGCCTTAGCTGCGCACCCGGATCATTTCTGGGTCATATGGCGATGCCGCGATCACCGTGGCTTGGGTTAGCGCACCACACATGTCGATCTGCGTTTCCGTGCCTGGCTGGGCCAAGTCCGGATCGACAAAGGCATAAGCCAGGTTCATCCCGATTCTGTGCCCCCAATCGCCAGAGGTGACCGTTCCAACCACCTTATCCCCAATCATGACCGACGCGCCGGGATGCGCCGGGGCAGTTTGGTTGTCTACTTGCAGTGTCACCAACGGTTTCCGCGGCCCAGCCTGTTGTCTGTCCAGCAGGGCTTGCCGCCCGACAAAGTCGCCTTTGTCCAACTTCACGAACCTGTCCAGTCCTGTCTCATAGGGGTCGAACTCGGTGATCAGGTCTGCCTTCCAATGCAGATAGCCCTTTTCCATTCTCATGGACTCAACCGCCCGCGCCCCGAACAGTTTCAAATCGGTGGATGCACCTGCCTTCCGAAGGGCAAGATACGCCGCATAGAGCGATGCATTCGGGACATGGATTTCATAGGCCAACTCGCCGGAAAAGCTGACACCCATGACTGTGGCCGGAGCGATTCCCACGAAGCATTCACGGACACTCAGCCACGGGAATGCCTCAGCCGACCAGTCGCCCCGCGCGCACGCCGTCAGGACGTTCCGCGCGTTGGGGCCTGCAAGGACAAGGATCGTTTGATCATCCGTCAGGCTTCGTAGATGCACGTCTTCGTCAGGCTGTAAGTGCTGCGTCAGCCAGTCCATGTCATGATATTCGCTGGCCGCCGCCGATCCGTACCAAACCCGTTCTGGCCCCCGGTCGCTGGCTGGCAGATTGGCGATGGTCGCTTCGGCCTTGACCATTCCCTGATGGTTCAACATGTAGCCCAGCCCGACACGCCCCGCGCGCGTCGGGACGTTGCCGCAAAACATGCGATCCAGAAATTTGTGACGATCCGCGCCGGTGATTTCGATCCGGTTGAACCCGTTGACCTCGGCCAGTCCCACATTGGTCTGCACATTGCGGACTTCAGCCGCCACAAGATCAAAAGCTTCGTCAAAATCGAAACTCAGGGACGGATGGAAATCCGGGTCGGGCTTGATGTACTCGACCCGCTCCCACCCATTGACCACCGTGAATTCGGCACCTTCGGCTGCCAGAACCGGGGTCAGAGGTGTGGTTTTTGCCGGTCGGCCAGCGGGTCGGTGTTCATGCGGGAAATGGAACCGGAACTCGTTCTGATAGTCTTCAATGGCCTTCAGCGCTGTCAGTTCCACGTTGGCGTGCCCGGTGAAGCGGCGCGGGTCGAGGCACCAAGTGTCGTAACACGCCTCGCCATGCACGATCTGCTGGGCCAGCAACCATCCATGGCCCCCTCCCTCGCCCAGGCCAGCGCGCAACCCGATGATACAAAACGCGTTTCGCTTGCCAGGGATCGGACCCACCAAAGGAGCCCCGTCAATTGTGTAGGTGATTGGGCCATTGACGATGGTGTGTATACCGACCTCCATCAGCGCAGGCATCCGCGCGAAGGCCCCTTCCAGCACGTCCGTTACGCGATCCAGATCATCCGGGCACAGAGCGTTCACAAAATTCGGGTCAATCCCGTCCATGCCCCAGGTCTTGCAATCCTGTTCATAGAACCCGACCAGCAGCCCGTTCTTTTCCTGACGGCAGTAATAATCGCTGATCGGGCAGCGCAGCAGCGGCATACGGTGACCGGCCTCGCGAATGGCTGGGATCTCTTCGGTCAGGAAATACTGGTGCTCCATCGAGGCAACCGGATGGTGTACGCCCATCATCGCGCCGACCTCATTGACGCGATAACCGCCGGCGTTAACGACAATGTCGCAGTCAATGTCGCCATGTTCGGTCTGTACGGTCCACGTGTCATCACCGTGCTGCACCAGACCTGTAACGGGTGTGTTGCGATACACCTCGGCCCCGGCTTTCCGCGCTCGCCGTGCCAATGCCTGACACAGTTGGGCCGGGTCAATGTCCCCATCCAGCGGGTCCCACAAGCCGCCAATCAGGTTGTCGGTGGAGATCAACGGATGACGGCGGGCGCATTCCTCGGCATCTATCACCTCAAAATGCACATCCATGCCCCGCGCCATCGAGGCGAAGTGGCGATAACCCTGCATCTGGGCCTCGGTATTCGCCAGACGGATGCCTCCATCACCGTGGTGATAGTTGATGGGGTAATCCGGGTCGTCGGCCAGTTCCTTGTACAGCTGGATCGAATGCGTTTTCAGCCCGACCATCGTCTGGTTCATACCGAAATTCGTGACCTGTGCTGCTGAATGCCACGTCGTACCAGACGTCAGTTCGTTCCGCTCTACCAGAACAACGTCAGACCAGCCCTCCTGCGTCAGATGGTACAGGGTCGAACACCCGGCGATACCCCCACCGATGACAACGACCTTGGTACGTGATTTCATCCGCCCGGCTCCTTTATCCCTATTCAATTCTTGAAGAAAAAGGGGCCGCCCCAGCAACGCGGGTTTTGTGGGTTTGGAAAAATCGAATCTCTGGTTTCAGAAATCGAAAACCGTGTTTGCGCTTTTGCCCGTTTGGATTGTTGACATTTAACATCGCACAAAACCCATGCCGGAGAGCCCCAAGATGTCATCAGAAGGCAGCAGAAGAAGCGGCCGCCGCGCCCGTATCGCGCAGCGCGCGGCCAAGCCGGAATTTGATCCCTGCCCTCCGGGCCAGCGCGGCGGGGCCTTCCGCCCTTTGGCCGAAGCTGAGATCGCCCTGATCCACGACACCGCGCTGAGGCTGCTGGAAACGCTGGGCATGGGAAACGTGCCAGAGCGCTTGCGCCGAGACCTGCTGGCGGGCGGAGCGCACGCAGGCGAACGGGACCGGCTGCTGTTCCCGCGCGGAATGGTCGAAAACGCGATTGGATCGGCGGCTAAAACCTTTGTGTTTCATGGACGGGATGAAAGCCGTTCGATCGAAGTGGGCGGTGATCGAGTGTTCTTCGGAACCGGCGGCGCGGCAGTTCAAACGCTGGACATCGAGACGGGCCTCTACCGTCCTGCCACGTTGACCGATCTGCACGATTTCACGCGCCTTCAGGACGTTCTGGACAACGTCAGCTGGTTCACGCGGTGCTGCGTCGCGACCGACGTACCGGACGTTTTCGAGCTGGATCTGAACACGGTCTACGCTTTGGTACGGAACACGACAAAACCCATCGCGACTTCATTCACGCTGGCCGAACACGTCGCCCCGATTGTTGAGATGCTGGACATCGTCGCAGGCGGTCCGGGCGCATTTTCCCAACGCCCGTTTCTGAAAGCCCATATCAGCCCGGTGATCTCACCCTTGCGCTATGGCGAGGACGCGGTGGATGTCGTTTACGAATGCGTCCAACATAACATCCCGATGTCCTGCATCACGGCGGCGCAGGCCGGGGCGACGGCACCTGCGACTCTGGCCGGATTTCTTGCGCAGTCGTTGGCGGAAACACTGGCCAGCCTCGTTATGGTCAACACAATCCAACCGGGCTTTCCGATGATCTTTTCCAACTGGCCCTTCATCGTTGACCTCAGAACCGGAGCGTTCGCGGGTGGTAGCGGAGAGACCGCGATCCTGAATGCCGCCTCGGCGCAGATCATCAATTGGCTGGGATTGCCCTCGGGCGTTGCGGCGTCGATGACGGATGCCAAGGCAATCGACGCGCAGTATGGGGCTGAGAAAGGGATGACCTCGCTGGCTGCCGCCTTGGCCGGAGGTAATCTGATCTACGAAAGCTCGGGCATGACCGCCTCGCTACTGGGCGCGAGTTTCGAGGCTTTCGTGCTGGACAATGAGATGCACTCGCACACCTATCGCGCCCTGCGCGGCATTGAAGTAACCGAAGAGAACCTTGGCTTCGACGCGATTTGCCAATCCGTACTGGGCGACGGTCATTTCCTTGGCAGTTCCCACACTTACGCCGCGATGGAGCGAGACTACTTTTACCCCTCGCTCGCTGATCGCAACGAACCCCGAACATGGGAACAGGATGGTGCCAAAGACGCCTGGACCACGGCCCGTGACCGTGTGCACGAGATTTTGGCCACACATCGCCCCGAATACCTGACGCCTGAGCAGGACGCGGAAATCCGTAAGAGATTCCGGATTTTGGCCTGACAGAATTGCGAACCTCCCCTTGCACGCATGCAAGTAGAGGATAGGCTCAGCACCAAATATGACGGAGTGGGACAGATGGCAGACGATTTCTTTCAACCGGTTTCGGCCATGGAACTGGCGCGTTTTGCAGGTGTTCCGACCTTTATGCGCCTACCCCAATTGTCGTCGGACCACGTCCGGTTTGGCGATGTCGATATTGGACTGATCGGCCTGCCCTGGGATGGGGGCACGACGAACCGCCCCGGCGCGCGGCATGGGCCGCGACAACTGCGCGATTACTCCACAATGATCCGCGCCATGAATCCAGCCTCGGGCGTGAAACCGTTTTCGCTGGTTAACTGCGCCGATCTAGGGGATGTTGCGCCCAATCCGGTTGATATCGGCGATACTCTGCAGCGAATAACCACGTTTTACGGCGATTTAGTGCAACGCAACATTGTACCGTTAACCGCCGGGGGCGACCATCTGACAACGCTGCCGGTCCTGCGCGCGCTCGCCGCTGATGGCCCGCTGGGCCTTATCCAATTCGACAGCCACACAGATCTGAACGACAGCTATTTCGGAGGTCACAAATTCACCCACGGCACCCCCTTCCGCCGCGCGGTCGAGGAAGGACTAGTCGATCCCAAACGCTTCGTTCAGGTCGGCATCCGGGGCACCGCATATGGCACCGAAGATCTTGAATGGGGCGAAGCGCAGGGCATTCGCATTATCCATATCGAAGAATTCTTTGACCGTGGTATCGACGATGTAATGACCGAGGTTCGCCAGATCGTCGGCTCGGGCCCCACCTATTGCACTTACGACATCGACTTTGTCGATCCAACCTTTGCGCCCGGTACTGGCACGCCGGAAATCGGCGGTCCCAACAGCTATCAGGCACAGCAAGTCATTCGCGCAATGTCCGGGCTGAACCTTGTCGGCGCGGATCTGGTCGAGGTCGCCCCGCCTTTCGATCCGGCAGGTGGAACGGCCTGGCTGGGCATTTCACTGATGTTCGAACTGCTCTGCGTGCTGGCCGAAGCCATCGATGCGCGCCGGGCTACTTAGCGGCCACGTTCTCGGCAATCATCGAGATCATCTCGAACATAGCCGCAGCCGCCGTCAGGGCGGTAATGTTGTTCGGGCTGTCCTTGGTGGGCATCATGCAGACAACGTCCCCACCCACGATATTCAGGCCGCGCGCCGCGCGCAGGATGCCCACCGCATCGTCAATATCGAAGCCTTTTTCGCCGGGTTCCAGATTGGACACCGCAGGCGCAACCGTGGGGTCGAGGCAATCCAGATCAAAGGTGATATAGACCGGGCGATCCCCAAGAACATCCCGCGTCTGGTCGATCACATCCTCAAGCCCCCGCTGGCGAAATTCGCGCATCGTGACGATGTTGTAGCCGTAGTCGTATGAGGGCTGCAGCCAGTCCAGACTGCGCGGGTGTCCCCTGAGCCCGATTTGCATGGAACGGGTCGGGTCCACCTGACCCTGATCCGCTAGATAGGCCCCCCAATGGGCTGCGGATTTCTTGGCCCCCAGAAAGTGATCGACCTTGGTGAACACATCCGTATGGGCATCGAGATGCAGAAAGCTGACCGGTTCGCCGCCTGCTAGCTTTCCACCTCCTAAGGCCTGCACGATCCCACCGGTGATTGAATGATCGCCTCCAATCGAAACCGGACGCGCGCCAGCCTCGTCGATGTCTTTGTAGAACGCGGTGATGCGTTCGATGCAGTCTTCATTGTCATTGGCACGGGGAAACGGCACGTCGCCCACATCGGCAATCTTTGCGCTGTTCCACGGGTCGAGTTCAAACACCGAATGCACCCGCCGCTGCACGGCCGAGACATGGCGCAAGGCCCTTGGCCCCAGATGTTGGTCGCGTTCGGTTGTGCCGTTGCCAGTGGAATGCGGAACACCGACTAGCGCGATATCCTGCCCCTGCGGCCCTGTATTCGGGCAGCGGAACAAGGTGGGCACGCCCCACCAATACAGGTTGTCCATCATGGACTGCTCGTAACGATCCGTCATGCCCTGCCCCTTCAACGAAAAACGCCCCCGGCAGGACCGGAGGCGCTGATGCCATTAAACTTTCTCGTCTTCTCGCCGGAAGGCCCCCTGAACGATGCGGTCGATAACCATTGCGCAGAACAGGATGGCGAACCCACCCAACAGGCCCGGACCCTTGGCAGCGTATTGCAGCGCCTCAAGGATTTCCTTGCCCAGCCCGCCGCCCCCGATGAGCGAGATGATCACCACCATCGACAGACACATCAGGATCGTCTGGTTCACCCCGGTCATGATCGACGGCAGGGCCAGCGGGATTTCAACGTCCTTCAGCAATTGCCATTTCGAGGCACCAAAGGCCACGGCAGCCTCTTTGATACTATCCGGCACGCCCTTCATCCCCAAAGCCGTCAGGCGGATCACCGGCGGCATCCCGAAGATGATCGTCGCCAGAATCCCCGGCGGGTTGCCAGTGCCGAAAAAGGCGATGATCGGGATCAGGTACACAAAGGCGGGCAACGTCTGCATCAGGTCCAGAACCGGTTCCGCCGCTCGATAGGCGCGCTGGGATTTGCCGAACCAGATGCCCAGCGGAATGCCAAAGACCACGCACAGCAGCACCGCTGCACCCACCAGCGCGACTGTCTCCATCGCCACGTCCCAATAGCCAAGCAGCGCGATATAGGCCAACGACGACGCGGTAAAGATCGCGACCCGAGGTCCCGCGGCACGCCACGCGGTGACACAGATCACCAGCATTACAACCGGCCAGGGTGAGCCGATCAGCGCAATCGTCAGCGCATCCAGGACCGAGCGGACACCCGCAACGATCCCATCAAAGATGTCGCCACCTGCCAGTGCGGCGGCGTCAATCTGCGCCTCCATCCACGACGCGAGAGTAGAGTACAAAGTCCCACCACCGTCGCCCAGGAAAATCTCGGACACCTCTTTTTCGGGGAATGCGTCCAACAATGGAAGCGAGGCGTTTATGGTGAATTTGTACACGATCAACGGACCGATCGCCGCGATCAGAACAGCGCCCAGCACGATGTTGCGGGTGGAGCGACCGCTTTCGACGCGCGCCGGGTCAACTCGCCATTTCGAGTACTGCTTTTCATACACCCGGTCCGCGTAAAAGCCCTGTACCAACTTGAATACCACCAGCATCAGCAGGCCGGTGATCAGAATTCCGGATGCCTCGGACTGCGCGGCTAATGCCCTTTCCAGACTGGTGTCCGCCGCCTTTTGGATATTCTCGGCCATCCGCGTAAATCGGTCGATATCGGATTGCTCGGTGGCCGCAGCAGCGCGATTCAGGAACTCTTGCGCCCGTTCCTGCTGAGTGGCTGCCCGATCTGCGAATTCAGCGCCCGGGTTGCCCCATAAGCCGCGCCCGATCTGGACCCAGGCGATGATTTCAAGGATCAGAAACGTCCAGAACATCCCCCATACAGCGCGGGACGCAGACCAGAACGGTCCCAGTACTGCCGCCCACATATTGAACGTGTTCGGAACCGCACTGGTGGCGTCGTGGATCTTGTGGAAAGAGTTGACGTAGTAGTCCCCGTTGGGACCGGTGAATTCGTGGATCGACCGGTCCAGTGCGTCGCGGTCAACTTCGATATCCGAGGCGGCAGTGACCTGGATTTCTGCGGTCATGTCAGTCATTCTTGCTTGCCTCCCTGAATTCCGCGCAGCAGGCGCGGCTTGGTCACAACGCCCACATCGGCCCCGGCATCGGTGATGACGACGGGCATGTCGGTGTTCACGGCCAAATCAATAAGCTGATCCAGATCCGCCGCCTCGTCGGCGCGCGGCGCGCCCTCCAGCGGGCCGGAATAACTGGCGACAGGCTCCATGATCGAATGCGCCTTAACAAGTTTCAGCTTCGAGATGCCCTGAACAAATTCGCGCACATAGTCGTCGGCGGGGTTCATCACGATATCCTCGGGCGTGCCGATCTGAACGATGACACCGTCTTTCATGATCGCGATCCGGTGGCCGATGCGAATGGCCTCATCCAGATCGTGGGTAATGAACAGGGTCGTTTTCTTGAGCTGCGCCACTAGTGCCTTGAACTGGTCCTGAAGCTGCAGGCGGATCAACGGGTCGAGTGCCGAGAACGGCTCGTCCATCAGCAGAACCTCGGGGTCCGAGGCCAGCGCGCGGGCGATGCCCACGCGTTGCTGCATCCCGCCAGACAGCTCCTTGGGCAAGCGGTCCTCGTAGCCGGTCAGGTTCACCAACCCAAGCGCATGGTCCGAAACGGCCCAACGTTTGGATTTGGAAACTTTGCGGATTTCCAGCGGGTAAGCCACGTTGTCTCGAACCGAGCGGTGCGGCATCAGCGCCATGTGCTGAAACACCATGCCGATTTGCTGGGCGCGAATGCGCCGCAACTCGGTCTCGGAAATCTTCGACACATCATGGCCGAGGATTTCGATCTTGCCTGCCGTCGGCTCGATCAACCGGTTTACGTGGCGCACCAATGTCGACTTGCCCGAGCCCGAAAGGCCCATAATACAGAAGATCTCACCACGCGAGACCTCAAAGCTGGCATCCTGCACGCCCACTACGCAGCCGTATTGTTCCAGGACCTGCGGCTTGGTGAGCCCCTCTTTCAGGACCGCCTCCATCGCCTCGGGCGCGCGGTTGCCGAAGATTTTCCAGACATGTTCGAGTTTTACGACAGATTCGTCCATTTGCCCCCCAATAAGGCGCTTTTTTGCCAGGCAGATAGGAAAAGGGCCGCGGCGAGCTGTCGCCACGGCCCCGAATGCTGGGTCAGTTGGTCAGCCAGCCGATGACGGTGTCTTCGTTCTCAGACACCCATTGCCGGGCGAAATCCGCCGCTTCGACATTGTCCACGGCCAAGGCCTTACCCATCGCGCTCAGGTCGTCACCCTTCATCTGATAGTTGCGGAACAGGGCTGCCACCTCGGGATGAGCTTCTTCCAGTTCCTTGGCATAGTGAAGGTGCAACGTGGCCCCGTTCCAGGCGGTCGAAGCCTCGGACTTGGACAGCCAATCCGGGTCGTCGGTCGGCTGCACGATGGTCCAAGTAGCCGGATCATGGGCTGGCTCTTCCAGAACGGTCAGGTCCTGCGTCACGAAGATGTAATGCGGGCTGTAGCAGAATCCGATCCACGGCTCTTCCGCCTTGGTCGCATTGGCGAGATTGGCATAAGCGATGGTTTCTTCATACTCGGTCATGTCGAAGAGTTGATCATAACCATATGACTTTGCGCGAATCTTTTCGACGACGGTCGAGGCCCATCCGGGCGCACCGATCCAGACCTCGGGCGTGCCATTTCCGTCAGTATCGAAGATCGCGATCTTGTCGGGATCGCTGAGGTCGTCGATGGACTTGATGTCATGCTTCTCGGCGATGTAGGTCGGAACGCACATGCCCTGCTCGGCCTGAACCGGGTTGCCGTTCATCACGACGGTGCCGTTATCCTTGACGTAGGTGTCGTGCAGGTTCTGCTGGTTCGGCATCCAGACCTCGGGGTGGACATGCATCGATCCGCTATCCATCGCCTCGAACACAATCGGGTTTGTGCCGTTCTGAAGCTCTACATCCAGGCCCAGGTTTTCTTCGATCACAAGCTCAAGGATATGCGCCGTTGCATTGACCGAGGCCCAGTTCGGAACCCCGATTACAATGTCAGCCGCAACCGCCGGCATGGCGACCGCCATCGAAGCGCCACCCAATAGCATCGATAGTTTGTTCATTCGATTTCTCCATGTTGAACATCTTAAGCGCACCAGACAGATCCGTTCGCCCGATGGCGCGCTTTGGTTCTTAGTCGGCTGACACTTTTGGTTATGCTTGTGTTTCGTGTCTTGCGTTGCCAACTAAACGCTTAAAGTGAAGCATGCACGAGCCACCGCCATCAAGCGCCACGTGATTGAAACCCCGTATATGCGAAATTCATGGAACGGAGTTTCGGTTTATTGGGAAATCTTGGGCTTTACCGGTCAATGCCTGTGCATGGCCGGTCGTCTGACACTCAAGGTATCGACTTGGCGACGCCCACCGCCGCAGCAAGTTTCCTGGCCGAATACAAGAATATGGCGGAGAGACAGGGATTCGAACCCTGGAGACGGTTTCCCGCCTACACACTTTCCAGGCGTGCGCCTTCGACCACTCGGCCACCTCTCCGTGCCGGCGATATTTGGACTATCCCCTAAGGATTTGCAAGAGGGGAATGGGGTGAAATTCGACCTTTGCCGGTTGGGTCGCAAACACCCCTAAACCTCATCCCCATCGCCGTCAGGCAGGTCAGTTTCTGTCATGTCGACGGGCCGCGACGCAGGCGGCTTCGCCTGATCGCTTTCAGGCTCGGCAGGCGGTTTCGGGGGCGGCACCGGGCCGTGCAACACTTCGGGGTTCCGCAACCAGACGTCCCGCTGGGCGAACGGGATTTCAATACCTTCCTCAACGAAACGCTTGTTGATTTCGTGGTTCATGTCGGACTTGACCGACAAGACCCAGTTCACATCCCGCAGGATCGCCCGGATCTCAAAATCCAGCGAATCCGCGCCAAAGCCCTGAAACACAACGCTCGGGGCCGGGTTGGCCAGCACCATCGGATGGCTGTTGGCCACCTCTCCCAGAATTTTCTCGACCCGTCGGGTGTCTGTGCCATACGCAACGCCAACCGGTACGATTACGCGCCCGATGGTGTTGCCCCGGGTGTAGTTCGTCACGACACCGCTTATCAGGTCCGAGTTCGGGACGATGACATCCGTTCTGTCAAAGGTTTCAATCCGGGTCGACCGGACCGAGATGTCGCGCACGTAACCCATCATCCCGTTCACGTCGATCCAGTCGCCTTTCGAGATCGGACGCTCGACCAGCAGGATGATGCCCGAGACAAAGTTCGACACGATAGTCTGCAGGCCAAAGCCGATACCAACGGACAGGGCACCGGCAACGATGGCCAGCGACGACAGATCGAACCCGGCCACCACGATCGCGGACAGGGCCGCTAGGAAAACACCGACATAACCGGTGCCCGCCACGATCGCGTTTTGCCCACCCGGATCAATTTTGGTTTTTGGCAGCAGCGAGTTGCGCAACCCGCTTTGCAGCAACCGCGTCAGCCCGTAACCGATGGCAAATATCACCACGAAGGTGAAGAAATTGCTTGGTGAGATGGTGACGCCGCCGATATCGAACCCCAGCAACAGCCGCGACCAAGCCTCGGACAGGTCGGTTTGCCGCGCGCCCCAATACAGAGCCAGAACGGGCAACGCCAAAATCGCCATCGCAAATCCGATGAGCACGGCAAACAGTGACTCTTTCGCCGCCTCCCCCTGCCCGCTGATCCACCCGTAGACCGCCGTCAGGAACCGCTGCACGATCACCAGCGCGGCGATCAGGACCAGAGACTTGACCGCCGGGTAAACGATGGCTTCGGCGGCATTCGTATAGCCCACAACAGCCAAAATCGGGCTGACAATGCCAAGCAGGAACAAGGCGCGGCGCAGGAACTCGATCAACTGGCCCAGCCCCGCACCGCGCGCTGCGGCGGGCTCATCGGTATCGGCTGGAGCCTCGGAACTGCGGACCTTGCGGACCCGCAGCAGGACCAGCGCGGTGGCAACAGTGACCGGGAACCCCACAACCGCGCGTGTTGCATCAGAGATGTTTTCGATCTGCTCGAACAGGTTCACCAGTTCATGCAGGATCAGCAGTGCCGCCAGCAGGTCAAGGTAGACCCGTATCTCGGCCACGCGCTTTGCGCTCAGACGTTTGAACCCCTGCGCCTGTTGCAGCACATAGACCTGCCGACCGATCCAGTCGTAGTAGAGGATGATCGCCGCCCAATACGGCACTTTTTCCATCAGCAGCGTGCCGCGAAAACCCGGCACACCGGTCATGACGATGGCTTCGACAATCAGCCAGACGCCAAGCCACGGCAGGAGAATGCGCAGTAGCGATGTCAGGAAAGTCCAAACCCCGCTGCCCTGCCCGCCCAGTTGACGCAGGTAGTTCCCGGCAAGTTCAGACCACGTTTTGCCGTAGGACAGCAGGACTCCGGCGACGAGAACCAGCAGGAAGATGCCCAAGCCCTGATTGCGCAGCTTTTCATGCACCACATCGGTCTGATAATTTCTCAGCGCCTCATTGAACAAGCTGCGTCCGGCTTCGGTCACATCCACCCAGGCTGGCCCCCAGTAGACCGGATTTACCGGAGACGGCCCGCGTTCCAGCAGTTCCTTCTTCTGGCGGTTTCTCAGCAACTTGTCGATCTCGGTGATCAGGCCATTGGCCCGGCTGAACGCCTCTTCCGAGATAATCTGCGGCACCTGCAGGGCGTTTAACTGCCTTTCCAGATGCGCGCGCAACGCGGCTATATCTTCGGGTTCTTCAACTTCCCCTTCGGGTTCAGGGCCAAGCGCCTTTAGCTGCGCTTCGAGCGTCTGGATCCGTTCGGTATTTGCTCCGCGCGCGCTGTTGAAATCATCGCGATACTCATGGATTTCCGCGCGTAGGTTTTCCAGCGACGCATTTGACGCCCTGTCCGCCTCAATGACAGATTCCGCACGGTCCGCCGTCTTGACCCAGCCCTGATAGTATTCGCTCTGCTCATCGTTTAACTGGGCCGCAACGGGGCTGCCCAGAACAAGCAAGCAAGTCAGGACAAGCGCAAGAAACCAGCGGACCCGCTGCAGCATCATACGTCCTCGAAGACGCCGGGAATGCTGCGTGGGGCTTCGGTCATCCAGTCGGGAACTGGCAACTCTTTTTCACGCAGGAATTCCGGGTTGAACAGCTTGGACTGGTAGCGCGTGCCGTAGTCGCACAGGATGGTTACGATGGTATGACCCGGCCCCAGATCCTTGGCCAGACGCACCGCGCCCGCCATGTTGATCGCTGTCGAGCCCCCCATGACAAGCCCTTCGTCGCGCAAAAGGTCAAAGATATAAGGCAGCGCCTCGTTATCCGTCATCTGATAGGCGTAATCCGGTTTGAACCCTTCAAGGTTTTTGGTGATGCGCACCTGACCGATCCCTTCAGCGATCGAGCCGCCCTCCATCGCGATCTCACCGGTGGTGTAATAGGAATAAAGCCCCGCCCCCATCGGATCGACCAGACCGATCTTCACGCCCTTGGGCTGCAGTGCATCAGCCACACCGGCCAGCGTCCCGCCCGAACCCACGGCACAGACAAAGCCGTCTACCTTACCGCCGGTCTGTTCCCAGATTTCCGGGCCGGTGGTTTCCACATGCGCCTGCCGGTTGGCCACGTTGTCAAACTGGTTGGCCCAGATTGCGCCATTGGGCTCGGTTTGCGCCAGTTCCTCGGCCAGGCGGCGTGAGTAGTGCACAAAGTTGTTCGGGTTGCGGTAGGGCGCAGCGGGAACCTGCACCAGTTGCGCCCCGCCAAGGCGCAACATATCCTTTTTCTCCTCCGATTGGGTTTCAGGGATCACGATCACGGTCTTGAACCCCATCGAGGCCCCAACCAGCGCCAGACCGATGCCGGTGTTGCCCGCCGTCCCTTCAACAATCGTGCCGCCCGGTTTCAGATCACCGCGCGCAACCGCATCCCGAATGATGTAGAGCGCGGCGCGATCCTTCACGGACTGACCGGGGTTCATGAACTCGGCCTTGCCGAGAATTTCG
Source organism: Ruegeria sp. F11 (assembly GCF_056533855.1). NCBI lineage: Bacteria > Pseudomonadati > Pseudomonadota > Alphaproteobacteria > Rhodobacterales > Roseobacteraceae > Ruegeria > Ruegeria sp. F11. Next base: position 280,678 of record NZ_JBQFOW010000006.1, read on the forward strand.
CATCCCGTTTCTTCACTGATGCGGCGCAGCCGGATCAACGGTGTTTTCCCTACTGCGTCGGCAAGGTCTCGTGAAATGCGCATGGCACCCTCATGTCATTTGGTATCAGGGAAGATTTACAGCCGCGATCAGACAACCACAAGCGCGATAGTCAGGCGCGCAGACGGTCGCGGTTGCGGGCCAGCCAGTGCGACAGGTTCAGCAACTGTAAATCCTTGAAAACATGTCGGTCCACCATGTCGATGAATTCATCGTAAGGCAAAACCCGGCTGCGAATATCTTCGCCCTCAGCCTCCACCCCACTGGCATCCACCGTTTTGGTCAGATCGGCCAGCCCGACATAGAAATACAGGTAGCCCGTGGACGAACCGCTCGAGGAATAGGCCCCGCCCGCATATTCCAGCGCGTCGACCTTGACGCCCGCCTCCTCCATCATCTCGCGATGGGCGGCCTGTTCGGGGGTTTCGCCGGGGTCGATCATCCCGGCAACAGCCTCCCACAGCCAAGGCTCGGGATCGTCAATCAGATAGACCGGAGGTCTGAATTGTTCCACCAACAGAACCAGATCATGCACCGGGTCGTAAGGCAGGACGGCCACGGCAGCCCCCTGCATCAGGCTGGCGCGCCTCAGAACCGGGCCCATGGTTCCGTCGTGCTGGCGGTGCTGCAGGTCAATCTCCTCCATCCCGAAGTAATCGACATAGGCGCGCTTGTGGCGATGTACGATCACGTCCTTGGCGGGGTCCCGAGGGTCGCCGGTTCCACGCTGCCGTGCCATCAGCTTGGCCCACGCGCGAGTCTGGATGGCCCGCACGCTGCGCGCCATATCCTTGGGATCGACGCGCCCGAAATAGGCCATCTCTTCCTCGGCGGCCAGAACGGTCAGCTCTCCCCGCGCGTCCACCCAATCCTGCAGCGACCAGAAATCACCTGCGGTCCACGCGCCGGGTGACGGAAAGAACACCTGCGCCTCGGCCCTGGTGCCATCGTCCAAATCCACCTGGAGCGCTTGCAGGTCATAGTCGAAACCGCCTTCGTAATAGGCCAGTCTTTGAATATCTTCTGCGGTCAAGCCACGAACGTAGAGCCCCGGCGCAGTGCCACCCGGTTCCTTGCAGATCATCGGGAAATCCTGCCCCACCACCGCGCGCACCGCGTGCTCAGGAAGCTGAGCCGAAATTGTCTGCAGCGCGGAGGCCTCGCGCCCCAGGACACGTTCAAGAAGCGGTACATGCCGCAGCGTGCCATAGAAGAACAAATCTGACACCGAAGGATACTCTCAGGTTAGAGGGGTCGTTTAACGCCAGCGCCGACTTGCTTCTTCGGTCGTAAGCCCTGCGACCAAGGCCCCGATGGCCAGCGTCGTCAGAATTTCGGGAACCATCAATTGCTGGCCGAACTCGATGCCTATGACGAAGATGGCTTTCAAAGCCTCGAACGGGCCGTCATAGCGGTGACGCATCGCAAGGCGGAACATCTCGTTACAACCCTGCACGAACAGGCCCCAGAACACCAGCGAGGCGACGCCCGTCAGCCCGTTGTTTACAGCCGAAGTCCAGCCCCTGCCCGCGCGCTTGCCCATGATCTTCCAGCCGCAGATCCAGCCCAACGCGATGTTGACGTAGACGAAATAGCCATAGTCTTTGCCCTCTTCCGCGTTGTCCATGATCATGCCGGACACCAGAAAGGCCACCACTACCAGACAAACAGCGGCAACTAGTCGAGGGGCATTGGGCATTCCGGGGTCCGTTCTTTAACTGGGCTTTGCTATTGTGATCTGTGTCACATCGCAATTACCGGTGTCAAAGGCTGCGCCGCATGCGGTCAAATAATAATTCCACATGCGGCGAAAACGCTCATCAAAACCCAATTCCGAAATCTGATCCCATTTGTCATTGAAAGTGTCGTACCAGCGACGCAGCGTCAGGTCATAGCTTTGGCCGAACTCCTTGGATCGCACCACGTTCAGCCCGGCCTGATTGATTTCCTGCTTCAGGATCGTAGGCGACGGCAGCATGCCCCCCGGAAAGATGTATTTCTGAATGAAATCAACACCATTCCTGTAAAAGTCCCACCGGTGATCACCAACAGTGATGATCTGCAGAGTGGCCTGAGCGCCCGGTTTCAGTCGGTCCCGTACGGTTTCGAAATAGACCGGCCAGTATTTCTGCCCAACCGCCTCAAACATCTCGATCGAGGCGATGCCGTCATATTCGCCGCGCTCGTCGCGGTAATCCTGCAGTTTGAACTTAACAAGATCAGAAAGTCCTGCGTTCTCAATGCGTTTCTCGGCGAACCTCAACTGTTCCTTGCTAATGGTCAGCCCCGTGACCCGTAAGCCACGCTCTTTGGCGGCGTATTCGGCGAAGCCGCCCCAGCCACAGCCGATTTCTAGGATGTGATCACCGGGCTTTGCGCCCATCTCATCCACCAGACTGGCATACTTGGCGGTCTGCGCTTTCTCAAGACTCTCTTGCCCGGTGTCGAACAAGGCGCTGGAATAGGTCATCGTGTCATCCAGCCATAGCCCGTAGAACTCATTGCCCAAATCATAGTGGTACGAGATGTTCTTCTTCGCCTGAGTGCGGTTGTTGCGATGCAGCCAGAACCGCAGTCTTTCATAGGCTTGCACCAGAAACCGACCGGTGAACCCATCATAAACCGTTTCCGTGCCCCGATGCACCAGATCCATGAACGAGCGCAGGTCAGGCGTGCTCCAATGGCCATCCAGATAAGCGTCTGAAAACCCCAGTTCACCCTCGCGGATCAAGCGGGCGAACACGTCGCCATCATGGATGTCGACCTGCGCGACCGGGCCCGGCTTGCCGCCTTCCATCCGAAACGTGCGGCCATCGGGCAGAGTGATGTCCAGACGCCCGGACTCCATCTTGCCCAGCATTCTGAACACCTGCGCGAAATATCTGGGCAGGTTTTTCTGCCCCTCGGTCGTGGTCAGGATCATCCGCTCTCCCCTCTGCGGTCTTTAGCAAAAGCTAGGACGGGATTCCGTTTATGGCAAGTTTTCAATTCGTTACCGGCTTTTTTCGGCCTTCATACGCCGCCAAAGCTCGCCTGCGCCCCTCGGCCAGATCAACAACGGGCAAAGGGTAGTCGGCTCCGGGTTGCAATCCCCATGAAACCGGCACCGCATCGAAGTAAGACAACGCCGTATCGGTCGGATCAGAGCGTCCTTCGGCGATCCAGCGCCGCAGATACCCTCCGTCGGGGTCAAAGCGCTCCTGCTGGGTCTGCGGATTGAAAATCCGAAAGAAGGGTGAGGCATCGGGGCCGGACCCGGCCACCCATTGCCAACCCATTGCATTGGCCGCCGGGTCCCAGTCGATCAGGCAATCCTCGAACCACTGCATCCCGATTTTCCAATGGGTCATCAGATGTTTGGTCAGATAGCTTGCGACGATCATGCGGGCGCGGTTGTGCATCCGGCCCGTGACGTACATTTCACGCAGACCTGCGTCGACGACGGGAATGCCGGTTTGGGCCCGTTGCCATGCCGTGACATGCGGATGCCCCGTATCCACACTCCATGGAAACGAGCCCCATTCCGGCTTCCAGTTTTCGGTCAGCATGTGTGGCGTGCGATACATCAGGTGATAGGCAAACTCGCGCCACACCAGTTGCCGTAGAAACGCACCGGTCCCCGGCGCGCCGATCATGGCGGCGCGCTGGACGCTGTGCCAGATGCTGCGAGGGCCGATTTCACCTAGCGATAGGTATTCCGACAGCTTCGAAGTGCCAGCAAGGTCCAGTCGGTCGCGGTCGTCCGCATAGGCGCTGATGTGGGTCAGGAATTCATGCAGATGGTCATGGGCCGCCTGTTCACCGGGCCGAACATGCTCACGCACAACCTGCGCGCCACGTCGCATTGCTGCCCCCAACGCCCAATCGTCCATCCGGTCGGACGCGGGCCATTTCTCCGGCGCTGGCAACCGGGGCGGAGGGGCGCTGGGGGCTGGAACATCCCTACCCTGCACCTCCCGCCACATCGGGGTGAACACGCGAAACGGCTGGCCGGTTTTGGTGGCGACGGTCCATGGTTCGAACAACAGGTGGCCGGGGAAGGACTTCGCACTAACCCCGGCCTGAGACAAAGAAGATTTGACCTCGGTATCTCGCGCAATCGCGCCCGGGTCATAGGCACGGGTCCAATAGACATCTTTGGCCCCGGTCTCGGCAATCAAACTCTGCAATTGGTCCAAGGCCTCGCCCCGGCGCAGGATCAGGCGGCTTCCCAGTTGTTTCAGCGAGGCCGAGAAAACCTCGAGCCCCAGTCCCAGTCGCCATTTCGGGGCCGCGCCCAAATGCTGAGCGAGATTGTCGAGAATGAAAACCGGAATGATCGGACGACCGGTTTCCACAGCCGACTGCAGCGCAGGGTGATCCGAGACACGCAGATCGCGCCGAAACCACAATATGATCGGAGATTGCGTGTTCATGCCTGCCCGCCTCTTTTCGGTTTACGCGACAGGCCGCAGCCCGGATCACAAAACGCGTTCAAGGGCTTCCAAAAGCTGATCAATCTCGTGCCGAGCGGTGTAATGCGTGAAGCTGACCCGCAGCACGCCCTGCGCCGGATCGACCCCCATCGCCTGCAGTGGGCGCACGGCGTAGAAGTCCCCGCCACCGGCCATGATATTGTGCTTTGCCAATTCGGCGGCAACAGGTTCCGCCGGGCGATTCAGCGCAACCGAAACCGTCGGTGCCCGGCGGGCGGCGTCAGCCGTTCCGATCAGCCGAACCGCGTTTCTGTCCTTCAACGCATCCAGCACGGGTTGCAGCAATTCAACTTCATGCAGTCGCATCAGATCGTGAACAAAGGCCCCCTGTGCGGCAGGGCCACTGTCCGGGCCGCCGTGATGCGCACTCAAAGCCTCGATGTAATCCGCCATCCCCGTACTTGCCGCGATCTGGGCGTGGTCCGGGCCCGCCGGGGTGAACCTTTTGTACAGCAAATCGTCGTTGAAGTGGTGGGCCTGGTTCGGCAACAATTCTCCGACCGTGCGGCGAATGACCATGAGGCCCTGATGTGGGCCATAGGTTTTGTACGCCGAGAACAGATAGATATCCGGCCCCAGATCGCCCACATTCGGGAACCCGTGCGGCGCATAAGACACGCCATCGACGCAAACAAACGCGCCTGCGGCATGGGCGATTGCCGTGATCTCGGTCACCGGATTGATCTCACCAATGACGTTCGAGCAGTGCGGGAAACAGACCAGACGCACTTTTTCGTCCAACAGTTCCTCAAGGTCTTGTGGGTTCAGCGCGCCGGTCTCGGGGTCGATCTGCCATTCCCGCACCTCAATGCCATCCTCTGCCAATCGTCGCCACGGGCCAGAATTGGCCTCGTGATCCTGATTGGTCACCACAATTGCCTCACCGGGGCTGAGCCATTGCCGGAACGCCTGCGCCAGAACATAGGTGTTTTGTGTGGTCGACGGACCAAAGCTCAGCTCATCCGTATCCACGCCCAGAATTGCGGCCAAACGGGCGCGGGCTTCGTCCATCTCTTCGCCCGCCAGACGGCTGGCCTTGAACGGGTGATAGGGTTGCACCTTGCGCTGGGTGTAGAACCGGGTCAGCCGGTCGATCACCGGCTTACAGGTATACGAGCCGCCCGCGTTTTCGAAAAACGCCTGCCCCTGCAGGCTGGGTTCCGAAAAGGCCGGGAATTGAGCCCGAACGAAATCGATATCCAGAGTGCTCATGGCCACTCACTCCTCAGTCACACCGCTCGCATCACAGAGATGCTCCGGTATGTTTCCGGGCATCTCAGACATCACGGCAGTTCTTTCAGCCTTGAACTTTGGTGTACGTCCCCTCACCCGCCAGAATGCCCCGGAACCCGCCCGGCTCATCCAGTCCGAACACGATCAGCGGCAGGTTGTTGTCACGCGCAAGTGCGATGGCCGAGGCATCCATGACACGCAACCGCTTGGCCAGAACGTCGTCATAAGAAACAGTGTCATAGCGAACGGCGTCGGCATGCACCTTGGGGTCCTTGTCATACACACCGTCCACGCCATTCTTGCCCATGAAGATCGCCTCACAGGCCATTTCATTCGCGCGCAGGGTCGCGGCGGTGTCGGTGGTGAAATACGGGTTGCCGGTTCCGGCGGCAAAGATGCAAACCCGCTTCTTTTCAAGGTGACGCACGGCGCGGCGGCGGATGTAGGGCTCACACACTTCGTCCATGCGAATGGCCGAGATGACACGAGTGAACACGCCAACTTCCTCAAGCGCGGACTGCATCCCCAGCGCGTTCATGACCGTGGCCAGCATCCCCATATAGTCCGCCGTCGTCCGCTCCATCCCCTGAGCCGAGCCGCTGAGGCCGCGAAAGATGTTCCCGCCACCGATGACCATGCAAATCTCGACACCCAGATCATGAACCGACTTCACCTCCTGCGCGATGCGTTGAACCGTGGGCGGATGCAGGCCGAATCCCTGATCGCCCATCAACGCCTCGCCCGAGATCTTCAACATGACACGTTTATACTTTGTTTTTGGGGGTTCGACGGGCTGGGTAAGGGTCATATTGCGCTCCGGGCTGGCACGGGTTTATTTGCGGCGCAAAATGAAGCAAAACCACCGCAGGTTCAATGCGGATACTGAGGAACAAGGCAACCCGGAATGGCCAATCGCCCTGCCGTGAATATTTGGGACACGCTTCCGCCCATACCGCAGGGCAAACCGGTGCTGATCGCGGGGCCGACGGCCTCGGGCAAATCCGCGCTGGCGCTGGAGATTGCCGACAGGTTCGGCGGCGTGATTGTCAACGCCGACGCCAGTCAGGTTTACGATTGCTGGCGGATCATTTCGGCACGCCCGTCGCCAGAGGAAGAAGCCCGCGCGGCGCACCGGCTGTACGGGCATGTCGCTTATGATCAGGAATATTCCACCGGCCATTGGCTGCGCGAGGTGGTGCCTCTGATAACCGCGGATCAACGACCGATTGTCGTCGGCGGTACGGGGTTGTACTTCACCGCACTGACCGAGGGTATGGCCGAGATCCCCGCCACGCCGTCGGAAACCCGCGCGACGGCCGATCAGATGACGACTGAAGCCTTGATCGCGGGCGTGGATGCGGAAACGCTTGGCCGGATCGACACCAACAACCGCGCCCGAGTCCAGCGCGCGTGGGAGGTTCAGCACACCACCGGACGCAGCCTTGCATCCTGGCAAGCCGATACACCGCCCCCGGTACTGGCTTTGCAAGACACAGTTCCCATTGTGTTTGACGTTGAAAAAGACTGGCTTTTGAACCGCATAGAACGCCGCTTTGACCTGATGCTGGACATGGGCGCATTGGACGAGGTGGCGGCAATGCGGGGCCGATATGACCCTTCCTTGCCAGCCTGCAAAGCCATCGGCGTGCCGGAACTTATGGCCTATCTGGACGGGGAAATGACGCTGGAACAGGCGCGCGAAAGGGCCACGATCTCGACCCGTCAATTCGCAAAGCGCCAGCGCACTTGGTTCCGCGCACGGATGAAAAACTGGAATCACGTTAATTTCTCAAAGTGATACTCCGCACAGTTGATTCTTTTCTAAGCGGCATTTGAACGGCGCTGATACACCGGCAATCCGCGTGAATTTCACGTCCCTGATCCCCGGGTCAGAGCGTTTCGGACGTTCCAAACCGAGCGGCAATCGCCCGTCTAGAACAGGCAAACGCAGTGTGTGGATGTCGTTTTTCGCCCACGAATGACGATTTCGAACATTGACCTATAGGGAATTCTGGTGCCGAATGTCGCCATGGGGATGTTGAGAATCCAAAAAAGAGAACCCATCGACCTACCATTCGGCGCTTACCACGCCGGGTAGTTCAGAACTTCATGACAAAAAAAATAGCGTCACAGGGAGAGACCTAAATGAAAAATCAGACTTTGACCGGAGCGCCGGTTCATTGGGCTGCTGAAATGCACGTCAAGGAATATCGCGAAGGCAATCTGAACCGCCGTGAATTCCTGGCTCGCGTAACCGCGCTGGGCGTCGCCGTACCGGCGGCCTACAGCATGATCGGTCTGCAATCACCGGCAGCCGCAGCTGAACCGCAGCGTGGCGGCACCATCCGCTATCAGATGGAAGTACGTGCACTGAAAGACCCGCGCACCTTTGACTGGACCCAGATCGCGACCTTCACCGCTGGTTGGCTGGAATATCTTGTTGAATACAACAACGATGGCTCCTTCAAGCCGATGCTGCTGGAAAGCTGGGAGGCTAACGACGACGCCACCGAATACACTCTGAACGTCCGCAAGGGTGTGAAGTGGAACAATGGTGACGATTTCACCGCCGAAGACGTTGCGCGCAACATTACGGGTTGGTGCGATTCGTCGGTCGAAGGGAACTCGATGGCGTCGCGTATGGCGTCGCTGGTTGACGAGAGCACTCAGAAAGCCGCTGATGGTGCGATCACCGTTGTCGACCACCACACAGTAAAACTGAAGTGCAACGCGCCGGACATCACGATTATTCCCGGCATGGCCGACTATCCTGCTGCCATCGTGCACAGCAGCCACGACCCGGCAAACATGCTGGCCAACCCCATTGGCACCGGCTTCATGCTGCCCGAAAGCCACGAAGTGGGTGTCAGAGGTGTTCTGGTCCGCAACGAAGGCTTCGACTGGTGGGGCTATGAGGCTGGGAAAGGCGGCTACGTCGACCGGATCGAATTCATTGACTACGGTACCGACCCCGCAGCCTTCCTGGCCGCGTATGAGGCCGAAGAGATCGACATGAACTGGGAGTCGGTCGGTGAATTCGTCGACATCTTTGATGGCATCGGCCTGGTTCGCTCGGAAATCCCGTCGGGCTTTACTATCGTCATCCGCCCGAACCAGTTGGCTGAAGACGCTGACGGCAACAAAATCTATGGCGACAAACGCGTGCGTCAGGCGCTTGCAATGGCCGTAGATAACGCGGTCTGCCTGGAACTTGGCATGTCCGGCTATGGTATCGCAGCCGAAAACAGCCACGTCGGCCCGATGCACCCCGAATATGACTCGTCGGTAACGCGTATCCCCTATGATCCTGCAGCGGCCAAGGCCCTGATGGACGAAGCGGGCATGGGCGATTACGAACACGAAGTGCAGTCGATCGACGATGACTGGCGTCGGAACACCACCGCCGCTGTTGTCGCCCAGTTGAACGACGCGGGCATCAAGGCCAAACACACCGTTCTGCCTGGTTCGACGTTCTGGAACGACTGGACCAAATACGCCTATTCGTCGACCAACTGGAACCATCGCCCGCTGGGCACCCAGATTCTTGCGCTGGCCTACAAGTCGGGTGTGGCGTGGAACGAATCCGGTTTTGCCAACGAAGAGTTCGACACCCTGCTGGCCGAGGCGAACTCGATCGCCGATGTCGATCAGCGCCGCGAGGTGATGGCAAAGTTGCAGGCGATCATGATTGAAGAGGGCGTTGTAATCCAACCCTACTGGCGGACAGCCATGCGCCACCACCGCGACAATCTGGTAGGTGTTGAAAAGCACATCGCGGACCTGCCGCAAATCTACAAGTTCGGCATCGTTTCCTAAGCCGACGACATACGGGGCCGCGCCACTCTGGCGCGGCCCTTTCGTCATGAATGCGGCGATAAAAAACAGCGATGCGTGAAGCCATAAGGAATTCACGCTGGCCGACCAACAGGGGCTAACATGGGACTTTTTATTCTAAGGCGCGTCGGCATCATGCTTTTGACAGCATTGTGTCTGACATTCCTGGTCTTCTTTCTGACCAACCTTTACCCGAACCTCGAAAAACTTGCGAAAACACAAGGTAACTTCCGCATGTCGGATGAGCAGGTCGCAAGCTTCCTTGAGAAAGGCGGGTATCTGCAGCCAGTGCCGATCAAATACGGCGAATGGCTGGGCGTTCTGCCATCTTACCGGCACACGAACGAGGACGGCACCGTTCAGGGCAGATGTATTCTGCCGGGCCAGTCCGCCGAAGAGGCACCGAATTTCTGCGGTATCCTGCAGGGGTACTGGGGATATTCCACGGTCTTCAAAGAAGAAGTCTCAACCGTTGTTGGCACCCGGCTGGCCCTGACGGGTCGGCTGATGTTCTGGGTGATGCTGCTGATGGTCCCGTCAGCCCTGATCCTTGGCATTCTGGCCGGGATGAAGGAAGGCTCGGCCACCGACCGGACGCTGTCGACCTTTGCGATCACGACGACGGCGACGCCAGAATACGTTTCGGGCGTAATTTTCATCGCGATCTTTACCTCATCCGCGGTCGGATTGAAGTGGTTCAAGGGCACCGCCACGCAGGCGATGGAAAACCCGACATTCGAGAACTTCTTTCTGCCGGTGCTCACCATTGCGCTGTACGGGATGGGCTACATCGCCAGAATGACCCGCGCCTCGATGACCGAGGTGATGACGGCGCAGTATATCCGCACCGCGCGCCTTAAGGGTGTCTCGTTCCCGAACATCGTTATGAAACACGCGCTGCGCAATGCGCTGATCGCGCCGTTCACTGTCATCATGCTGCAGTTCCCATGGCTGTTGAATGGTGTGGTGATCGTCGAGACCCTGTTCAACTACAAGGGATTTGGCTGGGCGCTAGTACAGGCGGCGGGCAACAATGACATCCAGCTCTTGCTGGCGATCTCGGTCGTGTCGGTCTTTGTGGTGCTGGTGACGCAGCTGATCTCGGATATCGGCTATGTCTACCTCAACCCGCGCATTCGCATCGCTTAAGGAGGGCTAGATTATGGAACCACTTACCTGGACCGGCTCTATCGCCTTCCTCAACCCGATCTTCGCGCTTGCGTTGGGTCTGATGGCCCTGTCCATCGTCGTCTGGATGCTGGCTAGCATGGTGCTGCCCGAGGACCAGATGACGGTCAATCCGGACGGCACGCTGACCTCGAACTCGAGCGCCCGGAACATGATACAGTTCGCGCTGCGCTACAGCTTTCTGGCCAGTGTCGGGCTTGCGCTTGCCTATATCGTCCTTGGCATCTTGATGGGCACGAGCGCCGGGATCATCGGCGCGATTTCCCAGCAATTCCTGCCGGTTTGGCTGTCGCTGATCATCCTTTACGCCATGTCGATCGCGTTCAAACGCAGGCTGGGCTTGTATGGCAAGCTGTTTGACAGCCCCATCGGCATGATCGGCTTTGGCCTTGTGATGTTCTGGGTTTTCACCGGGATTTTCGGCGCGCTTGATCTGATCGTGACCCATGACTCGCTATCTCAGGTCTCGGGCATGAAGAACAAGGTGCCGGGCACGCCCCTGCCCAATCTGGAAGAGGGTCAGTACGCCTGGTATCTTCTGGGCGGTGACAATCTGGCCCGCGACGTCTTTAGCCGCATGGTCAAAGGCGCGTGGATCGTTGTTCAGATCGCCCCGCTGGCGACGATGTTTGCCTTTATGGTCGGCATCACGCTGGGCCTGCCTGCTGGTTACTATGGCGGGCGGCTGGATACGCTGCTGTCTTTCCTGGCGAACCTGATCCTGGCCTTCCCCGTGATCCTTCTGTTCTACCTGTTGGTCACGCCCGAGATCGTTGCGACCGGTGTCCCGAACTATATGGCCGCCGTGCTGTTCGTGTTCCCGATCATCTTCCTGGGCGTCCTGCTGAACTCGCGCTTTTACACGCGGCCGAGTTTCCGGACGCCGTTGTTGATCGGGGTTCTGGGTGTTGCGCTGTGGCTCTACCTGTCGCTGATTTCGACCAAGGGCTACATCATCAACACCGACAGCTACAGCATTTGGGGCCTGCCGACCTATCTTGATCTGTTCGACATTCCGGGCGGTATTCTGGTGGTGTTTGTCTCGGTGGTCTTCGTGAACTCGCCCACGGTGTTCCGCATCGTGCGCGGGCTGGCGCTGGACATCAAAACTCGCGATTACGTGGCTGCGGCCCAGACACGTGGTGAGGGTCCGTGGTACATCATGCTGTGGGAGATCCTGCCCAATGCGCGTGGCCCGCTGATCGTCGATTTCTGTCTGCGCATCGGCTACACCACCATCCTGCTGGGAACCTTGGGCTTCTTCGGGCTCGGCCTGCCGCCGGAAAGCCCGGACTGGGGTTCCACGATCAACGAGGGGCGTAAGCTTCTGTCGATCTACCTGCACCCTGCCCTTCCGCCCGCGCTTGCCTTGCTGTCGCTAGTTCTTGGGTTGAACCTGCTGGCGGACGGTCTGCGCGAAGAGAGTCTGAAGGACTGATTGTGATGGAGGTAGGGG